>DASVVU010000329.1:0-8286 GCA_036386395.1 Beijerinckiaceae bacterium
CGGCAGGTCGCCCTCGTCCGGCCCTTCCGGGTTGAGGAGGCCGTGCTTGGCGTTCTCGTGGTTGACGTGGCCCTTCGAGAGCTGGAACTGCCCCACGTCCGAGCAGTCGCCGACGGAATGGAAGTGCACCCCGTGCCAGCCGGGGCTGAGGCCGCCCGGGTTGATGGTGATGCGCACGACCGTGGCGTTCTCGCTCGAGCGCACCGCGATCTTGCCGATCTGGTCGCCCTTGGCGCCGACGATCGGGGCCTCGTAGGTCTGGACCGCGGCGGCAGGGGCGGCGGCCTGCGGCTGGGCCGGGGCCGGCGTCTGCGCGAGCGCCGGCACGGCGGCCGTCGCGAAGAAGGCGGCGAAAAGAGTTCTCGTCATGGGCGTTCCTCCATTATGGCGATGGCCGAGGTTAGGCTAGGCTCCGGCCCTTGGTAAGGGGGCGTGATTGCCGGGGGACAGGGCCCGTGGCAAGAGCCGCCCGATGAAGGAACCCCGCCGGCGCGCCGACCTCCTCCTCGTCGAGCGCGGCTTTTTCGACAGCCGGGCGAGGGCTCAGGCCGCGATCGCGGCCGGGCTCGTCAGCGCCGACGGGGCATCGGTCGCGAAGGCGTCGGACCGGCTGCCGGCCGATGCCGAAATCGTCGCCGAGGCGCCCCACCCGTGGGCGTCGCGGGCCGGCGTGAAACTCGCGGCGGGGCTCGACGCCTTCGGAATCGACCCCGCCGAGCGGGTCTGCCTCGACCTCGGCGCCTCGACGGGCGGCTTCACCGACGTGCTCCTCGCCCGCGGCGCCGCGAAGGTCTACGCCGTCGACGTCGGCCACGGGCAGCTCCATCCGCGGCTTACCGGGAACCCGCGCGTCGTGAGCCTCGAAGGCACCGACGCCCGGCATCTCACGCGCGCCCTCGTCCCGGAGCCCATCGCGCTCGCCGTCGCGGACGTGAGCTTCATTTCCCTCAGGCTCGTGCTCCCGCCGGTTCTCCCGCTGCTCGCCTCGGACGCCGCCCTCGTCGCGCTGGTGAAGCCGCAGTTCGAGGCCGGACGGGCTTTCACGAAGAAGGGCGTCGTCCGCGACGAGGCCGTCCACCGCACCGTGTGCCGGGAGACCGCCGCCTTCGTGGAGGCCCTCGGCTTCACGGTCCTCGGCCTTATCCCCTCCCCGATCCTCGGCGGCGACGGCAACCGCGAGTTCCTGATCGGAGCGCGACGTGCCTGAGCGCGTCCTGATCGAGCGTCTCGGCGCCCGCGCCGACGGCATCGCGCACGTCGATGGGCGGACGGTGTACGTGCCCTATGTCCTTCCGGGCGAGACGGTGCTGGTCGAGGGCGAGGGATCGCGGGCGAGCCTCGTCGCGGTCGAGACCCCCTCCCCCGACCGGATCGAGTCCTTCTGCCCCTACTTCGGCCGTTGCGGCGGCTGCCTGACCCAGCATGTCGCGGAACCAACCTATGCGGCGTGGAAGCGCGGCCTCGTCGTCCAGGCGCTGGCCCAGGCCAGCCTCGACGCGCCCGTCGATCCGCTCGTCGATGCCCACGGCGCTGGCCGGCGGCGCATCACCCTGCACGCGCGCTTCGCGGACGGGCAGGCACACGTCGGCTACATGGCGGTGCGCAGCCACGACCTCGTCAAGATCGCGTTCTGCCCCATTGCCGAGCCGGGGCTGAAGGAAGCTCCGAAGGCGGCGCTCGCGCTGGCGGAGCGGCTGCGCGGGACCCCGAAACCCCTCGACATCCAGGTCACCGCGACCGACACCGGCCTCGACGTGGACCTGCGCGGCCACGGGCCGATGAAGGACCGCGAGCGCCAGGCCCTCGTCGAGGCCGCGGGCGCGCACGACCTCGCCCGCCTGTCGCTCCACGGCGAGGTGGTGGTCGAGCGCCGCGCCCCCATTGTGCGGATGGGCGCGGCCCAGGTCTTAGCCCCGCCCGGGGGCTTCCTGCAGGCGACCCGGGCCGGGGAGGAGACGCTGGCCGCGCTTGTGACCGAAGCTTGCGCCGGAGCGAAGCGCGTCGCCGACCTCTTTTCCGGCTGCGGCCCCTTCGCGCTGCGGCTCGCGGAGCGCGCCGAGGTGCTGGCCGCCGACGGCGACGCGCGCTCGCTCGCCGCCCTCGACAGGGCCGCGCGCGGGACGCCGCCGTCGTTGCGCCCCGTGACGACGGAAACCCGCGACCTCTTCCGGCGCCCGCTCCTCGTGCCTGAGCTCGACCGCTTCGACGCGGTCGTCATCGACCCGCCGCGGGCCGGCGCCGAGGCGCAGGCGCGACAGCTCGCGCTCTCGAAGGTGCCGGCCGTCGCGAGCGTCTCCTGCGACCCCGGCACCTTCGTACGCGACGCCGCGATCCTCGCCGCGGGCGGCTATCGCCTTAAGCGCGTCGTGCCCGTCGACCAGTTCAAGTACAGCCCGCACCTCGAGATCGTCGGCGTCTTCGTCAAGCCTCCTGCACGACCCGCGCGAAGGCCAGCACGTCCACGGCCCTAACGCCGCCCCGCAGGAGCGCGCGGGAGGCGGCGTTCGCGGTCGCGCCCGTGGTCAGCACGTCGTCGACGAGGAGAACGCGCTTGCCTTTAAGCCGTGGCTTCGCCTCGGCCGGGACCCGAAAGGCGCCTTGGAGATTCTCGCCGCGCTGCGCCTTGGTGAGCCCGACCTGCGGCGCCGTCGCCTTGACGCGGGCGAGGAGGAACGGGTCGCAGGGGAGGCCGCTCCGCTGCGCGACCGTGTCGGCGAGCGCCATGGCCTGGTTGAAGCGCCGCCGCCACAGGCGCCGGCGATGGAGCGGGACGGGCACGACCACGTCCGTGTCGGCGAGAAGCTCCGCGCCGGCCCGGGCCATCATGGCTCCGAGAGCCCGGGCGAGCTCGAGCCGGTCGCCGTACTTCAGTCGATGGACGAGCTTCCTCGCCACGTCGTCATAGCGCGCGACGGCCCGGGCGCGCTCGAACACCGGCGGGTCGGCGATGGCCGCCGGCGACAGGAGCGGGACGCCGAGGTCGACCGCGAACGGGGTGCCGAGGCGCTCGCAGTACGGCCGCTCGATGAACCGCAGAGCGGTCCAGCACCGGGAGCACAGGGCATGCGCCTCGCCGGTCGCGCCGCCGCAGCCGATGCAGGTCGGCGGATAGACCGTCTCAATCGCCGCCGAGACGGCACTGCGGCCGATGCGGGCCACGCGGCCGAGCCATGCGGGCTGTATGCGCGTTTCATGCGGCTCGACGGGCATGCCGCGAAGCTAGCGCAGGATCGCGCGGCCCCAAAGGCCAGCTTCAGCGCCGTCCGGATCGCAGGCGGGCGAGCCGCGTCGCCGATTCCGCGTTGACGGCGTGCGGCGGCATCTCGCCGGCGCAGAGCGCGCGGACCTGCGCGACCGTGTCGAAGGCCTGGTGCTCGATCGCGTCCGGCGTGAGCCCGGCGGCGTGTGGGGTCGCGAGCACATCGGCGCGGCGAGCAAGATCGAGGGAGGGCATCTGGTCGGGCGCGCGCCCCACGTCCATGGCGGCGCCCGCGATTCCTTTGGCGTCGAGCGCCGCCGCGAGCGCCGCCTCGTCCACGAGGTTGCCGCGGGAGAGATTAACGAAGAAGGCCGACGGCTTCATGCGAGCGAGCGCCGCGGCATCGATCAGGTTCTCGGTTTCCTCGGTCGCGACCGCGAGGCAGACCACGAAGTCGGATTCGGCGAGGAGATTCTCGAACGAGACCTGCCGGACGCCCGCCTCATCGATGGTCTTATACGGATCGCTCGCCAGCACCGTCATCCCGACCGCCTTGGCGAGACCCGCGAGATGCTGCCCGATGACCCCGTAGCCGATGATGCCGAGCGTCGCGCCCTTGAGCTGCCGCCCGATCCGTGCCGCCGGCGCCTGCCCGCCGCGATAGGCGATCACCGCGCCGGTGATGCCGCGAGCGAGATCGATCATCAGGCCGAGGCCGAGCTCCGCGACGGAGGCGGCGAAGCCCGGCGTCGCCCGGGTCACAAGGATGCCGTGCCGGCTCGCCGCCGCGACGTCCACGTTGCGGATGTCGACCGCGCAGCGCAGGAACGCGACGAGATCCGGCGCGCCCTCGAAGAAGGCGGCAAAGCCCGGCGTCTGCCGGTCCGACACCACGATCTCGCACCCTTGAGCCTCGCGGACGAGCGCTGCGGCGTCGAGCACTCGGCCGGTCGGATTGACGACGACCTCCGCGACCTCGCGCAACGCCGCAACGGCGCGCGCGCCGTAGTAGTTGCGCAGCATCTCGGGTTCGTGCGTGAGAAAGACCCTGGCCATGACGTCTCCCCGGGGCGACCGCGCAGGTTCCGTTCTATACCCCTTTGGCACGCCCTGCTCAGAGCGGGAGCCTTCTGGGCGCATTCAACCGAGACGCCGCTCTTCGAACGGCCCACCCTGTGAATTCCGTGGAAAGCGCGGACAATAATGGGGCGAATCGCGCGGTTTTCCGGTTTACGGGCGCTCCCAATAACGAATTGTCACGCTTCGGCGCCACGCTCCGGCGCATTCGAGCGGCAACACCGGAGCCACCATGGCGGTCCACTTCTTCCACTGCACGGACGGATTCGACTTCGTCCTCGACCGGGTCGGGCAGAACACCCGCTCCCCGCATGATCTGCACCTGCGCGCCTGCCTCGTCGCCAATCGCATGATGGCCTCGGTCGAGCCCGACATGGACTGGTCGAACTGGGTCGTGAGCGTCCAGGACCGTAAGGGCCAGATGGTCGACGTGATCCCGTTCCCGGCCGAGGCGAGGCGCGAGGCCGCCTGACGCTCGCGATCTTCTATCCAAGCCGTCGCCGCTGCCCAAAGCCGCCACAATCCTGTGGTGGAGAATCGCGCGGGGGATGCCCGATTCAACCGTGCGGGGCCTGCGGCCGTGCTTTGCCTCGGCCCATCGGGCTGCTAACGAGGTGCACGGGACGACCCCACCGGGGATAAAGCCAATCGAGGACGAGACCATGCCGCGCAACCCGTTCCCTTGCCGATCGGCGCTCGCCGGAGCGGCCCTTGCCGTGCTCGGCGCCGCGCCGGCGCTGGCGCAGTCCGAGATCTGCAACCAGTTCGGCAAGACGATCCAGGAGCGCCAGGGCATCGTCCAGAAGATCAACGGCGTCGGCAACAAGAAGCAGAAGCCCGATCCCAAGACCATCTGCTCGATGTTCGGCGAGCTCGTGACGAACGGCGTCAGCGCGGTGAAGTGGCTCGAGACCAACAAGGACTGGTGCCAGATTCCCGACCAGTTCATCGCCAACATCAAGGCCGAGCACGCCAAGGCCGTGAGCCTGCGCGGGCAGGCCTGCAAGGTCGCGGCCCAGCAGATCGCGATCGAGAAGAGGGCGAGGGAAGGCGGCGGCTCCGGCCTCCTCGGCGGCGACGGCCTCACCGGCTCCTTCAAGGTGCCGCAAGGCGCCCTGTGAGCGGCGCCGGAGAGCCCAAGACCTTCCCTCCCGGCCCGCCCGACCGCTCCCTCCCCGACGCCGTCGCCCGCCACTGGGTCGACCGCCGCGCGCCCCTGGGGCTCCGCCCCTACCTGCGCCTTGCCCGCATCGAGCGCCCGATCGGCTGGTGGCTGCTCCTCCTGCCGTGCTGGTGGTCGGCGGCGCTCGCCGCCATCGCGGCCGGCAAGCCCTTCCCCGACCCCTTGCATTGCCTCCTGTTCTTTATCGGCGCCGTCGCCATGCGCGGGGCGGGCTCGACCTACAACGACATCGTCGACCGCGACCTCGACGGGAGGGTCGAGCGCACCCGCGACCGCCCGCTGCCGTCGGGGCAGGTGAGCGTCCCCCAGGCGCTCGCGTTCCTCGCGGCGCTGGCTCTCATCGGCTTGGCCGTGCTTCTGCAATTCAACCGCTTCGCCGTTGCGACCGGCGTCGCCTCCCTCGGGATCGTCGCGCTCTACCCGTTCATGAAACGCGTCATCTGGCTGCCGCAGGTCGTGTTGGGCGCGGCCTTCGCCTGGGGCGGGCTCATGGGCTGGGCGGCGGCCTTCGGGAGCCTCGCGCTCCCGGCGGTGCTGATCTACCTCTCCGCGGTCGCCTGGACGGTCGGCTACGACACCATCTACGCCCTGCAGGACATCGAGGACGACGAGGTCGCCGGGATCAAGTCCTCGGCGCGTCTTTTCGGCGCTCGCGTCCGCCCGGCGGTCGCGCTGTGCTATGCGATCGCCGCCGCGTTGCTCGCCGCGTCGCTCGTGCTGGTGAAGGCCGGCCCTATCGCCTACGCGGGCGCCGCCGCCCTCGCGGTACATCTCGCTTGGCAGGTCCGGAGGATCGATCCGCGCGACGGGATCCTGGCCCTGAGGCTGTTTCGCTCGAACCGGGACGCCGGGCTGATCCTCTTTGCGGGCTTGAGCCTCGACGCCTTCGTGCGCGCGGTCTAAACGCGCCCCGAAACGATCTCGCGCTCGCGATGGACGGCGGGGCGCACCGGCAGGCGGCCGGTCTTGCGCCGGGTCAGGAACCGCGGCCGGCGCCCGTTGAGGAGGCCGTGCCGGCGGCGGATGCGGATTTCGCCGAGCTGCACGCGTCCGATCTGCGGGGAAACCGTCGCGAACGTGCCGTCCTGGCGCCCGATCAGGAGCGGCAGGCCGGACGCGATGCCGGCCCGGCGCCAGGCCGCAATTACGTCCTCGTCCGAAAACGTGCCGAGGGACACAAGCGTGTCGCCGTAGGCGTCGGTCACGTCGACGGCGAAGGTCTCGGCCTCGCCGTCCCCGCCATGGAGGCGCAGGGCGATGGCAGCGGGAGCAGCCGCCGCGCCCGTGATCGCAGGCGAGACGAGCCCGCGGATCGGGGAGGCCGTGAATTCGGGGGAGGTGGAGGCATCGGGGCCGCTCTCTTGGCGAGAAGCGGCCCCGGCCATCGGAGCGGCGCCTGTCATTGTCTGTCCGAGCCCTGTCCGGCTTAACGGCGATCTCTTTGGTTGGATCGCTCGTGTGAGCCGGACTATTGCCCGCGAGCCGTCGGCAACCGCTTAAGAGCCACGGTTAAGCCTGCCTTGCTGCGCTCGTTTCAATGCGGATGCTGAACGGAAGCTTGCCGGGATCGCGGAATTGACGGGTCTCGGGATTTCCGCATTGGTATGGATCGATGTTCGCGCCGCGGGAGTTCGAGTGGGACGAGGCCAAGGCTGAGAGCAACGAGGCCAAGCACGGCTTCCATTTCGAACACCTCATCGCCGTGTTCTTGGATCCGGCGCGCGTGGATTATGACGTGTCCAGGCCTGAAGAGGGTGAGTTCCGCCGCAAGTCGATCGGCTTGATCGAAGGCCGCCTGTTTACGGTCGTCTACACCTTACGTGGCCCTGTCCATCGCATCATATCCGCACGAAAGGCCAATCCGCAGGAAAGGAAACGCTATGGGGATTGTCCGCTATCGCCTTGATCCCAATAACCCTCCGCAACTCTCCGATGAGGAGCGCGCCCATTACGACGCGCTCACGGATGAAGAAGCCGAGCGCCTCGCCCGCGGGGACCCGGACAATCCGCCCTCCACTGCGGAAGAGCTCAACCGGGGCGTGGCGGCGCGTGAGCTTCGCCTCACCCGCGAGAAGACCGGCCTCAGCCAGAGACAGTTCGCCGAGCGCTACCGGATCGACCTCGCCCATCTGCGCGAGGTCGAGGAGGGACGGGTCATGCCCGCTTCGGCCTTCCTCGCCTACCTCAAGGTGATCGCGCGCGAGCCGGAGGCGGTGGATCGGGCGTTGAACGCCGCGTAGGCGCGAAGCTCCCTCCGCCCAAACCCGGATCGTCGATGGACCTCGCCCAGGACGCCGCGCTCGCGCTCATGCCCGCCGTCCGCGAGGCCGCGCGCGAGGCCGGAAAAATCGCCTGCCGCTACTTCCGGCGCGGCCGGAAGACCACCGCCGAGATCTGGTCGAAGCACGGCGGCTCGCCCGTCACCGAGGCCGACGTCGCGGTCGATTCCTTCCTCAAGGTGCGGCTCGCCGAGGCGCTGCCCGACGCCGCGTGGCTGTCGGAAGAGACCGCGGACGATCCCGTCCGCTTGTCCGCCCGCCGCCTGTGGATCGTCGATCCCATCGACGGCACCCGCGCCTTCCTGTCCGGCCACCCGGACTGGGCGGTGGCGATCGCTCTCCTCGTCGGCGGCGAGCCGGCCCTCGGCGTCGTCCACGCCCCCGCACACGGCGACGGCATCCTCTACGAGGCCTGCCGCCGCGGCGGCGCCTTCCGCGACGGCGCCCGCATCGCGGTCTCCGGCGTGCTAGCCCTGCGCGGCGCCCGGGTCGCCGGGCCGAAGCCGCTGATCGACCGCCTCCAGCGCTCCGCCGGGCCGCTCAATCCG
>DASVVU010000330.1:0-9797 GCA_036386395.1 Beijerinckiaceae bacterium
GCCGGCCGTCCAAGTTTCTTCGGCGTCCCCTCCTCGCCTTTTCACAAGGCCGGAGTCCGCCTCGGGCACGCGCCCGGGGTGGATTCCGTGCGCCCCGATCGTCCCCGACCATCCCCTTCTTTCGGAGACGCCCATGCCCGAAAATCCCGCCGTGTTTCGCGGAGTCGTCGCAAGCGGGGAGAGGAGGAGCGCTCGCCGAATCACCAGTGGACGATCTCCGCGCAGCCCTTCCCGCCTGGCCGCGCCCTTGCATAGGGTTGGCGCGACACGCGCGAACGCGGGGGCGGCGATGGCGGACGGGTACTTCCCACGGTGGGGGCTCAAGACCGAGGGCACGATCCTGCCCGACGAGCGGCTGCCCGGCGGGCAGACCGTCGTCCTCGGGCTCCAGCACGTGGTCGCCATGTTCGGCGCGACGGTGCTCGCCCCGATCCTCATGGGCTTCGACCCGAACGTCGCGATCTTCTTCTCCGGCATCGCGACCCTGATCTTCTTCGCCGCGACCGGCGGGCGCGTGCCGAGTTATCTGGGCTCGAGCTTCGCCTTCATCGGCCCGGTGCTCGCCGCGACCGGCGCAACCGTCGGACAGCCGAACCCGAACATCGGCGTGGCCCTCGGCGGCATCGTCGCGGCAGGCGCGCTCTACACGTTGATCGGCGTGATCGTGATTTTCGCCGGCCACCGCTGGATCGAGCGGCTGATGCCGCCCGTGGTGACGGGCGCGGTCGTTGCCGCGATCGGCCTCGTGCTCGCGCCCATCGCCATCGGCAGCGCCTCGGGCACGGGCCCGAGCGACCCGAACGGCTCGGGCTTCGCGCGCTTCGTCGCGCTCCTCACCGTCGTCGCCGTCGGCGCCATCGCGGTCTACGCGCCGGGCCTCTGGCGCCGCCTGCCGATCCTCTTGGGCGGGGCCATCGGCTATCTCGCCTACCTCGTCCTCGCCAACGGCATGGGGCTGGGCGCGCCCATCGATTTCGCGAAGGTCGGCGCCGCCGCCTGGCTCGGCCTGCCGAACTTCTCGCGGCCCGTGTTCACCGGCGCAGCGATGAGCCTGATTGCGCCCGTCGCCGTCATCCTCGTCGCCGAGAACCTCGGGCACATCAAGGCGATCGGCGCCATGACCGGGCGCAACCTCGACCCGCTCCTCGGCCGCGCCTTCCTCGGCGACGGCGTCGCCACCATGGTCTCGGGCTCCTTCGGCGGCACCGGCGTCACGACCTACGCCGAGAACATGGGCGTCATGGCGGTGACGCGCATCTACTCGACGCTGCTCTTCGTCGCCGCCGCCTGCATCGCCATTCTCCTCGGCTTCTCGCCGAAGTTCGGGGCGCTGATCCAGACCATCCCGGTGCCGGTGCTCGGCGGGCTCTCCATCGTGGTGTTCGGCCTCATCGCCGCGACGGCGGGACGGATCTGGGTCGAGAACCGGGTCGACTTCTCGGACCCGCGCAACCTCATCACGGTCGCCGTGGCGCTGGTGCTCGGCGCCGGGAACTTCAAGCTCACGCTCGGCGGCTTCACCCTCGACGGCATCGGCACCGCGACCTTCGGCGCCATCATCCTCTACCACCTCCTCAACTGGGGCCTGCCGCCGGCCGACGCCCGCGAGCCCCGCGGCTCGGGCGGCGTCGCGGACGCGTAACTCCCTCTCCCGCTTGCGGGAGAGGTGAGGGCGGCCAGGAACTCCGCGAAAGAACCCCGCGTTGACGGCGCGAGCTTCGCTGAGGATCCCCCATGGCCGACGACCAGAAGACCCTTCCGCCGCAGACGCAGAAGCAGCAGCCCGGGCGCGAGACCGAGATGAACCCGCGGCCGGACTACGCGCCGCGCTATCCGGGCAGCGGGCGGCTCGCCGACAAGGTCGCGATCGTCACCGGCGGCGATTCGGGCATCGGGCGGGCGGTCGCGGTGCTGTTCGCCCGCGAGGGCGCGGACGTCGCCGTCATGTACCTCAACGAGGGCGAGGACGCCCGCGAGACCGAGCGGCTCGTCAAGGCCGAGGGCCGGCAATGCATGGCCATTGCGGGGGATGTCGGCGATGCCGGCTTCTGCGAGAAGGCTGTCGAGGCGGTGGTGGAGCGCTTCGGGCGCCTCGACGTGCTCGTCAACAACGCCGCCGAGCAGCACCCGCAGAAGGACGTCGCCAAGATCACCCCGGAGCAGATCGAGCGCACCTTCCGGACGAACATCTTCGGCTACTTCTTCATGACCCAGGCGGCGCTGCCGCATCTCAAGAGCGGCGCCGCGATCGTCAACACGACCTCGGTCACGGCCTACCGCGGCAGTCCCGAGCTCCTCGACTACAGCGCCACCAAGGGCGCGATCGTCGCCTTCACGCGCTCGCTCGCGAAGAAGCTCGTGGAGCAGGGCATCCGCGTGAACGGCGTCGCGCCCGGGCCGATCTGGACGCCCCTCATCCCCTCGACCTTCGACAAGGACAAGGTCGCGAGCTTCGGGGCGCAGACGCCGATGAAGCGCCCCGGCCAGCCGAACGAGGTCGCGCCGTCGTTCCTCTTCCTCGCCTGCGACGACAGCTCCTACATCACCGGCTCGGTGCTGCACCCGAACGGCGGCGATCCGACGGAGAGTTGAGGCGAGTTTTCAACGCCTCCACTGTCGTCCCCGGGGACCCACGCCAGGGCCGGGCGGAGCCCTGGCATGGGTCCCCCTTTCCTCGCCTCCGCTTTGCTTCGGCTCGCCGGGACGACAGTGAGAGACCAAAACGAAAGCGCCCCTCGACGGGGCGCTTTCTTTCGTTCACGTAGAAGGATCGGTTCAGCGTACCCGCCGCCTCGCGCGCACCGGCACCGGCGCGTGGACTGCCGGGGCGAAGGCGAAGAGGAGCATCACGGCGCAGAGCGACGCGGCGATGAGGAACAGCGCTTCCGCGACCGGCGCGTAAGTGTTGATCCCGACCGCCCCGAAGAAGAGCGCGAGGAGGACGAAGATCGTGCCGGCACGAAGGGCAGCGCTGCGGGTCATGGAGAATCTCCGGATTTTCCGGTCAACGTCGCGGGCGGAATCGGGTTCCGCGCGTCGCGCGGAGCGGAAAGGTTAAATCCGGGAGCGCCCTCGGGCCGACCTTGGCCGTGGAACCGGCGCCGGAAGCCCGCGTTGTTCCGTCATCATCGGCACTACGGCCGATCCGACAGCGAGGTAACAACCATGATCGGTTGGGCTATTACTTTCCTGATCGTCGCCCTCGTGGCGGCCATCTTCGGCTTCGGCGGTATTGCCGGCGCCGCGGTCGACATCGCGAAGCTGATCTTCTTCGTCGCGATCGTCCTCTTCGCCATCTCGGCGGTCATCGGCCTCCTCAGGGGCCGCAGCCCGACGCTCTAGCGCGGGCAACCCCGTCGCGAAGGAGACGCCGCCCTCGGGCGGCGTTTTCGTTTCGGGGAGAGAAAAGCCCTATCCGATCGCCTGGAGCGCCGCGCGGGTCATGCTGTCGGGGCCGAGGTCCTCGACGTCGTCGACGGCCAGGAGCTGCGCCAGGCGCGAGCGGGCCCGGTTGACGCGGCTCTTGATGGTGCCGACGGCGCAGCCGCAGATGTTCGCCGCCTCCTCGTAGGAGAAGCCCGAGGCGCCGACGAGGAGGAGCGCCTCGCGCTGGTCGGGCGGGAGCTTGGCGAGCGCGGTGCGGAAGTCCTCGAAGTCGAGGCGCGCGCCCTGCTCGGGCGACACCTTGAGCCGCGCCGCGTAGGAGCCGTCCGCGTCCTCGACCTCGCGCCGGCGCTTGCGGTACTCGGAGTGGAACAGGTTACGCAGGATGGTGAACAGCCATGCGTTGAGGTTCGTGCCGCGCTCGAAGCGGTCGATGTGGGAGAGCGCGCGCAGCAGCGTGTCCTGAACGAGGTCGTCGGCCCGGTCGACCTGGCCCGAGAGCGAGATCGCGAAGGCGCGCAGGCTCGGGACGGCGGCGAGGAGCGCGTCCCGAAGTTCCGGTTCGATGGTCATTTGTCGACCGCGTCGTTCCGCTTCTCGAGGCGGCTCAGGAGCTCGACGAACCGGTCCGGGACCGGCTGCTGCACGAGGTCGTCGTACATGGCGCGCAGGTGGTCGCCGATGCGCTCCTGGATGGCGCGGTCGAGGCCGGGCTCCAACTCATCCGACAGGGACGATTCCGGAATCACTTTCGCGCCCCCTCTGCCCTTGCTCTGGGTCATCATGGTCTGTCCCCGCGCCGTCTCGACGGCCGTTCTTCCGGCCGGGCGGCGTTTGTGCACACGTGTTGCCCCACAACGCCGAAGCCGGCGCTCCGGTTCCGGAGGGAGGAACCTTTTTTCGTCCTTTGAGTTCGAATCAGGTCAAGCTAAGCAAACCGCACGATCAGTCAGTCACAAGGGGATAAGAATGTCGACAGCCCAGCTCGTCGTCCAGCACCTGCCGTACCTGCGCCGCTACGCCCGCGCGCTGACGGGCAGCCAGATGGCGGGCGACGCCTACGTGGCCGCCACCCTCGAGACCCTCGTCAACGAGCCGGAGACCATCGGGCAGGGGACGAACGTCAAGGTCGATCTCTTTCGGGTCTTCACGCGCATCTGGAACTCGCTGTCGGTGAACGGCAAGGGCGAGCAGATCCAGCGCGACCTCCCTGCCGAAGTGCGCCTCGGCCAGATCACGCCCCTGCCGCGCCAGGCCTTTCTGCTCTCCTGCCTTGAGGGCTTCTCGGAGGAGGAGACCGCCGCGATCCTCTCGGTCGACATCCCGATGGTGCGCGACCTCGTCGAGGAGGCGGGCCGCGAGCTCGCCGCCGACATGGCGACCGACATCCTCATCATCGAGGACGAGCCGCTCATCGCCATGGACCTCGAGGCGCTGGTCGAGGGTCTCGGCCACAACGTCTCGGGCGTCGCGCGCACCCGCACCGAGGCCGTGAAGCTCGCGGGCCAGCACCGCCCGGGCCTCATCCTCGCCGACATCCAGCTCGCCGACGGCTCGTCCGGCCTCGACGCGGTCAACGACCTGTTGAAGTCCTTCGAGGTGCCGGTGATCTTCATCACCGCCTATCCCGAGCGCTTCCTCACCGGCGAGCGCCCCGAGCCGGCCTTCCTCATCGCGAAGCCCTTCCAGCCCGCGAACGTCTCGGCGGTGATCAGCCAGGCCCTGTTCTTCCAGCAGAGCGCACGGCGACGGGAGGCGCGGGCGGCGACGGCGTAAGATTCCCAAGCGACTCCGACTGGAAAGCCCCGCGCGAGCGGGGCTTTTCGTTGTGGCAACCACGATGCCGCAGGCTCGCCGGCTCGTGGGGCGATATGCTAGGATTGACCGATGCCAACGCCTTACCAGCACATCATTACCTTCTCCCCTGGCCAACGCGGCGGGCGGCCTTGCATCCGGGGTATGCGGATCGCCGTCGCCGACGTGCTCGGGTGGCTTGCTGCGGGTATGTCGCATGAGGAAATCCTGAGCGACTATCCCGAGCTGACCGAGGACGACATCCGCGCTGTCCTCGCCTATGCGGCGGATCGCGAGCGGCGCGTCACGACCGCGGCCGAATGAGGCTGCTGTTCGACCAGAACCTCAGCTTCAAGCTCTGTCGGCAGCTTGACGATCTCTTCCCCGGTTCGAGCCAGGTGCGGCTCGTCGGATTGGCGCAAGCCGACGACCGCGCCGTGTGGGATTACGCCAAGGCCAATGGGTTCACGCTCGTCTCGCAGGATTCCGATCTTGCCGAGATGGCCGCCCTGCTTGGGCCGCCGCCCAAGGTGATCTGGCTGCGCGGCGGCAATAGGCCGACCTCCGTCGTCGCGCACATGCTGCGCCGCCAAGCCGCTGCCATCGCAGTTTTCGAGGAGGACGGCGGCGCGGCTTGCCTGGAAATCTACTAGCGAGGCGCCGCTACTCCCGTCGAGAAGGCTCGCAAGAAAAAAGCGGCTCGGGATTGGACCGAGCCGCTTGAAGTGTCCGGCCGATGCACAAGGGGAATGCGGGGAGGACCAGGTGGCCGGGTGCTCAATCAACGCGCCGGCTGGCGAAATGGTTCCCGGCGGCGGCAGTCGGATTTTCGAGGAAATTTCTTGGCAGAGCTTGGCTTTCCAGAGACCGGTCCAATGCCAACATGGGTCAAGCTTTCGCCTGAGCCGACTTTTTCGGAACGGACCCGCGGGTGCTTTGTTGTCGAAAAGTTCAGCCGACCTGAAACCCGCCCTCCGGCCGCCGAGAACCTTTCCAGCCCATGAAGCCGATCGTCCTCGTCAACGCGTCCGCCGGGACCGCGGTGCAGTTCTCGGGCGAGGAGCTGTGCGCCCGGATCTCCCGCGCCTTCAACGACGCCGGCCGGTCCTGCGACGTCCATCCGATCGCGCCGAAGGGCTTGAGCGCGGCCCTCGACCAGGCGGCGACGGAGCGGCGGCCGGTGATCGTCGCCGGCGGCGACGGATCGGTCTCGGCCGCGGTGCAGCGCTTCGCCGGCACCGGCATCCCGCTCGGCGTCCTGCCGTTCGGGACCTACAACCTCCTCGCCAACGACCTCGGCATGTCGACGGACCTCGACGAGGCGGTGCGCCAGCTCGCCGCCGCGGACGAGCGGCGGATCGACATCGGCAAGGTCGGGCGGCGGCGCTTCCATACGCTCGGCGGCCTCGGCTACTTCTCGCGGGTGGCGCGGCAGCGCGCCGAGGTGAGGAAGTCGATCTCGAACAAGGTCGTGGGCGCCGCGGTCGCGGCCTTCCGCTCCTTCACCCGCGGCGGCAGCCTCGACGTCGAGATCGACGACGGCACGCGGCGGGAGAGCTTCCGCACCCCCGCGATCCTCATCACCAACAACCTCATGGAGCCGGACAGCTGGCGCCGCCGCCGGCTCGACGCGGGGGTGTTCGAGGTCAACGTGGTGCGCGGCGACGTGCCGTTCGGGCTGCTGCGCGGGGGCTTGGCCGCCTTCATGGGCTCGTGGCGCGAGAGCGCCGAGATCGCGACCTTGACGGCGCCCGTTGTGACCCTGACCTTCCGCCGCCCCCGCGTCTTCCTCTCCCTCGACGGCGAGGTGACGCGCCCGCGCACCCCGCTCAGGTTCGAGATCATGCCGCGGGCGCTTACCGTGCTCGCCGCCCCCGCGCCGCAAGCCGAAGCCGCGACGGCGGAGCCCGCCGCCGCGCTAACCTGAGACGCGCGGAGCTTGGCGGAACGATCCCGGAGAGCGACGCGTTGACGCGGTGCGCGCGCCTCGAAGGCGCGATCCGCATTCCCCGGGAGACATCGATGCTGAAGACCCACATGGCGGCCTGCCTCGTCGCCACGGCCCTCGCCGCGGCGCCGGCCTTCGCCCAATCCACGACCAGCCCGCCCGCCGCCTCGGGCGCCACCGACCGCCCAGCCGCGACGGGCTCGGGCTCGACCACCTCCGGCTCCTCGGCGATGCAGCCGAGCACCGGCGCCGCCGTCGGCACCCAGCCTTCGACCTCCTCGACCGTGGGATCGTCCGGCTCGGGCTCGAGCGGCTCGGGCTCGTCCGGCTCGCAGGCGACCGGCGTCTCCGAGACTCCCGCGTCCGGCTCGGCCGGCACGAGCGCGTCGGGTTCCGGCGGCGGCTCATCCGGCTCCTCGACCATGGGCGCCTCGGGCTCCGGCTCGTCCACGGTGGGCTCGTCCGGCTCCGGCACGTCCGGCTCCTCGGCGACGAGCACCTCGAGCGGCTCGTCGTCCTCCATGGCGAGCGGCGGCTCGGGGAGCCAGCAGGTCGTGACGCAGCAGCAGCCCGGCCAGTGGCTCGCCTCGAAGCTCATCGGCACGACGGTCGTCGGCCCGAACAACGAGTCGATCGGCGACGTCAACGACGTGCTGATGGAGCGCGACGGCCGCGCAGCGGCCGTGATCGTCGGCGTCGGCGGCTTCCTCGGCATCGGCGAGAAGGACGTGGCGGTGCCGTTCGGCCAGCTCGAGTTCACCTCGCGTGCGAGCAGCGCCTCGACGGCCCACACCACGGGCTCGACGAGCGCCACGAGCCAGAGCGCCCCGAGCGCCACCGGCTCCACGAGTTCCGGCGCGACCGCGAGCGCCAATTCGAGCGGCGTTCCGGATCGGATCATGCTGCGGATGACGAAGCAGGACCTGCAGAACGCGCCGAAGTTCGCCCGCGCCGACCAGCGCGGCGACGCGACGAGCACCGGCGCGACGAGCACCTCCGGCAGCGGCTCGCGCGGCACCACCGGCTCGGCCCCCGCGGCGCCCGGCGGCGGCAACCAAGCGCCGAAGCAGTAAGCGAGGAGTCCTTTTCAGGACGAGATGGGGAGGCCTCGCGCCTCCCCTTTTTCATGCCGGCGGCCGACGGAGCTCAGTCGCGGTCCGGATGCTGGCGGGGGTTGAGCTTTTCGAGCCACTCGGCCGGCGTCGATTCTTCGGTCGTCTCGCCGGGCAGCCCGGCAAGCTCGAAGAAGGCCGGCAGCCGGCTCTCGACGCCGTACTGGCTGACCGGCTTGACGCGCGCGGGCTCGTCGAGGCTGCCGATCGAGACCGAGATGCGGTCGCGCTCGACGTAGCGGAAGAACAGCGGCGTGCCGCAGTCGCGGCAGAAGCCGCGCTCCGCGATCTCAGAGCTGCGGAAGACGCCGGGCTCGCCCTTGGTCCAGCGGAAGTCGGCGCGCGGCACGCCGGCGAGCGGCGCGAAGTAGCTGCCGAACGCCTTCTGGCACATGCGGCAATGACAGATGCTCGGCTCGGCCGGCGCCGAATACAGCGCATACCGCACGGCGCCGCACTGGCAGCCTCCGGTTAGCGCGGGCGCACGTTCGTCGGGCATGGGCTCCTCGAGCCTCCCCTCTCGTCATCCTCGGCCGGCGCGCAGCGAAGAGCCGAGGATCCGGCGACGAGATAGCGCTTCACTGGCACGAGATGGTCGGCTCAAGGCCGACCATGACGCGCGTCGAGAGTTACCTCGCCATCGCCTTCTTGAGGTTCTCGTCGACCTTGTCCAAGAACCCCGTGGTCGAGAGCCACTTCTGGTCGGCGCCGACGAGGAGGGCGAGGTCCTTCGTCATGTGGCCCGCCTCGACCGTGTCGACGCAGACCCGCTCCAGCGTCTCGGCGAAGCGGGCGAGGTCCTGGTTGTCGTCGAGCTTCGCGCGGTGGGCGAGGCCGCGGGTCCAGGCGAAGATCGAGGCGATGGAGTTCGTCGAGGTCTCCTTGCCCTTCTGGTGCTCGCGGTAGTGGCGGGTGACTGTGCCGTGCGCGGCCTCGGCCTCGACGGTCCTGCCGTCCGGCGTCATCAGCACCGAGGTCATGAGGCCGAGGGAGCCGAATCCTTGGGCCACCGTGTCGGACTGCACGTCGCCGTCGTAGTTCTTGCACGCCCACACGTAGCCGCCGGACCACTTCATGGCCGAGGCCACCATGTCGTCGATGAGCCGGTGCTCGTAGGAGATCTTGCGCTTCTCGAACTCGCCCTTGAACTCGGCGTCGTAGATCTGCTGGAACAGCTCCATGAAGCGGCCGTCGTACTGCTTCAGGATGGTGTTCTTGGTCGAGAGATAGACCGGGTAGCCGCGCGCGAGGCCGTAGTTGAACGAGGCGCGGGCGAAGTCGCGGATCGAATCGTCGAGGTTGTACATGCCCATGGCGACGCCGCCGCCCGGCGCCTTGAACACCTCTCTCTCGATCGTCTGCCCGTCCTCGCCGACGAACTTCATGGTCAGCGTGCCCTTGCCGGGGAACTTGAAGTCGGTCGCCCGGTACTGGTCGCCGAAGGCGTGGCGGCCGATGATGATCGGCTGCGTCCAGCCCGGCACGAGGCGGGGGACGTTGCGGCAGATGATCGGCTCGCGGAAGATCACGCCGCCGAGGATGTTGCGGATGGTGCCGTT
>DASVVU010000331.1:0-13149 GCA_036386395.1 Beijerinckiaceae bacterium
GCGGACGAAAGGCCGGATCTCGGCCGCGGGGCCGGCAAAGCGGATCGTGCCGTCCGGGTCGCGCCTGACCTTGAGGAGGCCGTGGGCTGGGGCGTCGTCCTCGATCGAGACGGCGAAGCGCCCCGCGGCGTCCCGGGCGCGGGCGATCAGCGCCGTCTCGTCGAAGGCGACCACGTCGACGACGTTCTCCCTAAGGGGCGCCCTGGCCTTGAAGCGGATCGGGGCCGCGTGGACGAGGATCGTCGAGGCGAGGCGGGCGGGAAGGCCGGACGCCGCGAGCGCGCCCTCGAGCCACCCCGGGGCGACGAGGTGGGCCGGCGGCCCGCCCTCGACGGCCGCCGCGAGGGCTGCGGCGTCGAACAGGCCGTGCGCCTCGAACGTCGCGCCGGAAACGAGCGCGGCGACGAGCCCCGTCGCGAGGCCGGCAAGGTCGTCCGGAGCCAAAAGGCTGAGGATGCGGTCGCCGGGCGCGACCTTCGCGGCGATCAGGACGGTCGCGGCCGAGGCGACGAGGGACGCCCCCGTGCGGTGGAGCGGTCGCCCCGGCCCGCTGCGTCCGAAGGTGACGGTCCCGGGATCCTGCGATCCAGGGTTCCCACGATCCTGTGATCCAGGACCCGGTGATCCAAGGCCGCCCGGCTCTCCGGCCCCGGGCTCGTCCGCGAGGAGCGCCCGGTCGAGGTCGATCACCCCGTCGGGGACCCCGGGCCCGTAGGCGCAGAGGAACCGCAGGCCGTAGTGCCGGGCCGCGATGCGGCAGAGCATCTCGGCCGGGCTCTCGCCGGCGAGCGTCCCGAAGGCGACCGCCGCCTGCACCCCCGCGGCCCCGATCGCTAGAGCGATCTCCTTCTCGGACCATGCCGCCGGCAGGAGGCAAGGCCGGTGCCCCGCCCGCTCGACGGCGAGGATCGTCAGCGCCGCCTCCGACGAATTCGGCAGGCAGACGCCGATCGGGCTGCCGGCCGGAAGACCGAGCCGCCCGAAAGCGGCGGCGAGTCGGCCGGCCGCCGTCAGGCCGAGCCCGTAGCTCCATTCGAGCCGCGGCCGCCCGCTCCAACCCTCGCGCCCCGGCTGGTCCCGGAACGCCGCCCGCTCCCCGTGCCGGCGGGCCGCCGCCTCAAGGAGCCCGGATAGCCGCACCGCCCCCCAGGGGCTCCCCTGGGGCGCCGCATCGTTCCAGGCCTCGGTCGCCAAAGCCGCCGCGGACACCGCTCCACCTCGCGAATCAGAAGGGAACAATGCGGGATGAGGCGTGCGTCCGCCACACGGGCCGGAGATTCTCCTGATGAGATTTTGCTAGCGTAATCTGCTTGCGCATCCTATGTGAACGTCTTAGTCTGCTTGCATGAACAGCAAGCATCTGAGAACCTTGAAGGCGGTGTTTGCGAACCCGGTTTCGGCAACGATCGTTTGGTCCGAAATCGAAAGTCTGCTTGTCGTCGTCGGGTGTGAGGTGGTGGAGGGTGCAGGTTCGAAGGTTCGCTTCGAATGCCAGGGTATTGTCGCCACATTTCATCGGCCGCACCCACATAAAGAGGCGAAGCGATACCAGGTCCGGGATGCACGCGATTTCCTGACGAAGCTCGGAGTGAAGCCATGAACGTGATGAGCTACAAGGGCTACACGGCACGGGTCGAGTTCGATGCCGAAGACGAGCTGTTCGTCGGACATCTGGCAGGCATCAACGATATCGTCGGATTCCACGGCGCGTCGGTCGAGGAGCTCAAGGCGGCCTTCCACGAATCCGTCGACGACTACATCGCGACTTGCGAGAAGGTCGGAAAAACGCCCGAGCGCCCGTATTCCGGCCGGATGATGTTCAGGGTCGCGTCGGAGGTCCATGCCTCGGCGGCGCTTGCGGCCCAACTCTCCGGAAAGAGCCTCAATCAATGGGCCGAGGAGGCGTTGCGGGAGGCCGCCGAGCGGGTTCGGCTCAAGGCGACTGCGAACTGACTGCATAAACGGCGAAACCCGCTGGCCACGGCGGCGCCTTGCCGATAAAGAGGCGCCCGCGTCATGTGTTCGCCGCATTCGGCAGGGATGCAGGCGCGACGGGGGTTCGGGCGCCGCACGGCCTGTCCAGGCGCCGCGGTCGACCCGCTTTTCCGCGTTCCGTCCATCCGGACCAAAGAGGATCAAGGCATGTCATTTCCGGCACGTCCCGCGCGCCAGCGTGGAATGGGGCTTGCGGCCGCCGCCGTCGCGGCGATGCTGGCCGCGCCCGCGGCCGTCGTCGCGCAGGACCAGCCGGCGCAGCCGGCGCCGCGCCAGCAGCCCCGCCGCCCGGCGGCCCCGCCGGCTCAAGCCCAGCCCGCCCCGGCCCCGGCGCCCACTCCGCAGGCCTCGCCGGCGGCGCCCGGCGCCGCCCAGCAGGCAGGCCAGGCGGGCTCGACCGTCGTGCAGGTCAAGGCCGAGCCGTCCCAGCCCGACTGGACCAAGGTCTGCGGCAAGGACCCGAACAACAACGTCGAGATCTGCTACACCACCCGCGACTTCGTCTCGGACCAGGGCCAGCCCGTGATGGCGGTCGCGGTCTACGAGTCGAAGGGCGGCCAGCCGGCGCAGGGGCCCCAGCGCGTCATCCGCTTCCTCCTGCCGCTCGGCCTGATGCTGCAGCCGGGCATCCGCTTCGCCGTCGACCAGGGCCAGCCGACGCCGGGCCGCTACGCCCTGTGCTTCCCGAACGGCTGCTTCGCCGAGGCCGTCGGCTTCAAGGACGACCTCCTCGCCCAGATGAAGAAGGGCACGAGCCTCAACGTCAGCGTCCAGAACCAGGTCGCGCGCGAGGTCACCTTCGCGGTCCCGCTCGCCGGCTTCGGCAAGGCCTTCGACGGCCCGGCGATCGATCCGAAGGCCCTGGAGGAGCAGCAGAAGAAGCTCCAGGAGGAGCTCGAGAAGCGCTCCGACGAGCTGCGCAAGCGCCTCGAGCAGCAGGGCGCCGCCCCCGGCGCGGCCACGCCAGCCGCCGCCTCCGCTGCGCCGAAGCAGTAGGCGCTTCGAGACGACGCCGAAAAGCCGGGCTCTCGCCCGGCTTTTTCTTTGACGATATCGTAGTGACGTACCGCCGGCCTCCCGAAGATCGTCCCGCCGAGGTGCCGCCGGATCGGAAAGGCAATGAACAGCCGTACTCCAGACGGCCTCTTCTGGGCGAGTATCGTTGCTCCAGTCGCCAGCGTGACGATCGCACTTGCGGGCAACGCCGCACTCGTGGCTGTCGGAGCCGGCGACCGCCACCTTCCGTTCCCGAACCTCGAATGGTTCGTGCTCGGGCTCGCGATGGCCGCGGCGGTCGGCGGCGTCATTGCGTTCGTCGCGGCGCTTGTGTTCGCTGTCCCGCTTCTGCTCTTGGGCGCGTGGCTGCGGATCGCATCGCCGTTCTACTTCATGGCAGTGGGCGTCCTGACGGCGACCGGATACCTTGTCTCGGTCACCGGATGGACCGCATTGCCGGCCCGGCTCGCCACGGCCCAATGGGCGGAGCTGTCCGCCGCAGGGGCGATCGCGGGGTTCGTCTACTGGTACCGGGTGCATGGGCGACGGCTGGACGCGGCTTCGACCCAACCGGATACCTAATCCACGATATCTTTTTCTTTGCCTGTCAGGCCGTTGCGGCCGTCAGTTCGCGTTCGACATCCGCATGCGGTAGCGGCCGGCGCCGTCCTGGTCGAACACGTCCGGAATCTGCGGGTGGCGCAGCGGCTCGCCGGAGTGGTCGGGCAGGAGGTTCTGCTCGGAGACGTAGGCGACGTACTCGCTCTCCGCGTTCTCGGCGAGGAGGTGGTAGAACGGCTGGTCCTTGCGCGGCCGGATCTCCTCCGGGATCGCCTGCCACCACTCCTCGGTGTTGTTGAACTCCGGGTCGACGTCGAAGATGACGCCCCGGAAGGGGAAGACCCGGTGCTTCACCACCTGGCCGATCCCGAACTTGGCCTCGCGCGATTTCATGGCGCCGATATAGCGGCGAACGCGCGGGTTTTCAAAGCGGGGCGCGTCAGAGCCCGTAGACGGCAGCCTGCTCCGGATCCCTCGCGGCGCCGGCGCCACGCTAGAGTGGTTCCGAGCCCCGGAACCGGGCATAGGGCGACTGGCCGCCCGGCCCGAAGGCGACCACGTCGTAAGTCTCGGGCTGCGCGCCCTCGACCTCCATGCCGGGCGATCCGACCGGCATGCCGCGCACGGCCAGGCCCTTCACGGCCGGCCGCTCGGCAAGAAGCCGCTTGATCGTGGAAGCCGGCACGTGCCCTTCGATCACGTAGCCGTCCACTTCCGCGGTGTGGCAGGCCGCGAGGTTGCCCGGCACGCCGAGACGCACCTTCACGCGGTTGAGCTCGTTCGTCTCGACCACCGCGACGGGGAACCCGGCGGCGCGGACGTGCTCCGTCCAGCCCGCGCAACAGGAGCACGTCGGGTCTTTGGCGACGGTGATCTTCGGCAGGCTCGCCGCGCCCATGACCGGCGCGGCGAGCGCGACGAGGAATCCGCGGCGTGTCAGCGCCGTCATTGCATGGTTCCTCCGTCTTCGGGCTTCCGAGGATAACTCCCTCGAGCGCTCCTTGGGTTCACAAAGGTGTGCTGCCCAGCTCACCTCTTTACTCTGAATACGTCGTGACATCCGCTACAGGCGCGCGTCACGGAACGGAACTGCGCCGCGATAGCGGCTTCCTGCCCAGCCCCGGCGGTGGAACCCAATTTCTCGGCCTCCCGTTCCAGGGCCCGAGCGGCGGCTACGAACTCCGGCCACCTTTCCCACACGGCGGCCGTCGCCTCGGTGTGACCGTCGCGGCTGCCGGGCGGGAACAGGGACGGCGCCCGCGCCGCCGCCGCCCGGATCTCCTCGGCATCCCGCGCGATCTCGGCCAGCCCGCGCTTGGACTTGAGCCGTTCGTTGATGCGCTTCACGACGCGCCCGACGTGCTCCATCTCGTCCATGCGCTGCTTGACGATCCCGGTCGCGCCTTCATGTGCCGGTGAGAGGCTGCTGGACGACGCCAGCAGCCCCACTCCTAAGGCCCATAGCGCCAGGTTCCGCATCATGCCGGATCAGGGCCGCTGAGCCGGGATGCCCATGCCAGGGGCCCAGGATTGGCCACGCAGCTCGGCACGGGTTCCGGGCTCTTCCGGGATGGTCCGATACGAGCTCGCCCCGACGATGTGGCGCGGCTGCCCGCCCGGAGGCGGCGTGATGCCGCGGCGCGCCAGCCATTGCTGCATCTCGGCGATCTCGCGCTGTTGCTCGACGATGACGCCCTCGGCCATTTGCCGGGTCCAAGGGTCCTTCGCGTGGCGCAGGGCGACCCGCGCCATGTCGATGGCGCCCTGGTGGTGCGGGATCATCTGGATGCGGAAGTCGGCATCCGGGTCGCCCGTGTAGGGCACGGCCATGCCGCGCATCATGCTCGCGTGAGCGGCCTGATACTCGGCGACCGCCGGCGTGGCCGGCGCGGCGGCGCCGTGCCCGTGGTGAGCGCCGGCAGCGGAGCCGCGCTTCCTGGCCGGCGCCTTCTTCGCGGCAGGCGGCTTCTTCGCGCCGTGCCCTTCGTGGCCGTGGTGCCCGCCGTGCTGAGCCCTGGCCTCCCCGAGCGGGGCGAAGCTCAATCCGGCCACCAGTGCCATGGCGAGCAAGACTTGAGACGTGAACGTGCGTGTTGACTTGGGATGCATGGCTCCCTCCTGAGAATAACGAAGCGTGCGTGCGAATGAGGCCGTTCCCGGCCTGCTCTTCACGCGGCTTTCGGTATTCCAGGGTCGGGAGCGTCGGCCCGGCTGGAGCGGGGCTGTGCGGCGTCCGTGTAGCGAACGGCGCAGAAGAACTCGACGGTAATCGCGTCGGGGGTGCGAGCGGGCGGCTGCGCTGGGATGAAACAGCACGCCGTTTGGCAGCCGTCTCGCTTGTGAGCCGGGTGCTCGCTCGCCGGGGCGCCATGATCGTGCGCGGCGTGCTCGGCAGCAACGCCCGTGGCTTGGTGGTCCATGTGGCCGTGGTGCTCGGGCATGCCTGCCGGCACGAAGCCTGCGGCCCGCGCCGGAGCTGCCGCTACGCCTACCAGCGCGAGCGCAAGCACAAGATGGGCGAGGGTGCGAAGCAGCCGCATGGCCGGCAAGCTAAGGACGCCTGCCGCACCCGGCAAGACTCTCGGCAGGCAAAACTGCGTGATCGTGTGCACAGTCTTGCCTTGCCCTTAGTGCCCGTGATGCGCATGGACGGCGGCGTGCCCGCGTCCCCGCGCGATCAGCCAACGGTTCGCGGGATAGGCGAACGCGCCGGCCACCGCCAAGGCGAGCGCGAGGCTGCCCCAGAACAGGACGCTGTTCAGCGGCGCGTCCATCGCGCCGGGGATGACGAGCATGATGGCGTTATCCACGATCTCCATGATCGCGATCGAGACCGTGTCCGACGCGAGGGCGAGCTTCGCGGCCGATCCGAAGGCGATCCCGCTCCGCAGGAGCGGAAGCATCGTGAGGAGATAGCCCGAGGCGAAAGCCAGGACGATCGACACGGCGACCGTCGCGGCGTTGCTCCATCCGAGCGCGGTTCCGAGAACCATGCCGAGCACTTCGCCGATCGCACAGCCGGAAAGGCAGTGCAGGGTCGCGCTGAAGGCGACCGAGTTGAGGTTGGGGGCGGCCCCGTGATGGTGGCGATGGCCGTGGTGAGCGGCGGCGTTCGGGTGGTCCATGATGGTCTCCAGTCGCGCGGTTGAGCGCGCTCGCCCTCTCGTCTAACCTCCGTAGCATGCTACGGAGTCAAGCGCCCCTCGGGCTCACGATCGCCGGTCTCGCGCGATCCGGCGGCGTCGGCGTCGAGACCATCCGCTACTACCAGGGCCGGGGCCTGCTCCGGACGCCGGAGCGTCCCGGGAGCGGCGGCCACGGCGGCGCGGTTCGCCGATACGGCGACGCCGACGTGCGGCGCCTCCGGTTCATACGATCCGCCCAGGCCGCCGGGTTCACGCTCGAGCAGATCAAGGAGTTGCTGGACCTCGACGCGGGCGAGGACCGGGCGCGGGCGCGGACTCTGGCCAAAGAACGCGTGGCGGCCCTCGACGCGAAGATTGCGGAGTTGCAGGCGGCGCGCAACGCTTTGGCGCGCCTTGCCCGGGCCTGCAGCGCGTCCGCCTCGGGGCCGTGCCCGATCATCGCGGCTTTCGACCATCCGTCCACGGACAGAGGGTCGGCTTGAAAGCTCCAGCAAGGCTCGTCAAAAGCCGTAGGCGGCGGCCTGCTCCGGGTCCTTGGCGGCGACCTGGCGGGCGAGGTCGACGATGACCTTGGCCTGCTTCCAGGTGGCGTCGTCCTGCATCTTGCCGTCGATCATGACGGCCCCGGCGCCGTCCGGCATGGCGTCCAGGATCTTCCGGGCGAAGGCCACCTCGGCGGGGTCGGGGGCGAAGACGTGCCTTGCGATCGCGATCTGCGAAGGATGGAGCGACCATGCGCCGGCGCAGCCCATCAGGAAGGCGTTGCGGAACTGCACCTCGCAGGCGAGCGGGTCCGAGAAGTCGCCGAAGGGGCCGTAGAAGGCCTTGAGGCCGTTCGCCACACAGGCGTCGACCATGCGGGCGATGGTGTAGTGCCAGAGGTCCTGCTGGGCGCTCGCCCGCTCCGTCCCATCGGATGAAGGGTCGGCGACGATGCGGTACTCGGGGTGGCCGCCGCCGACCCGCGTCGTCTTCATGCCGCGGGACGCCGCGAGGTCCGCGGGCCCGAGGCTCATGCCGTGCATGCGCGGCGAGGCGGCGGCGATGTCGTCGACGTTCTTCACCCCCTCGGCGGTCTCGAGGATCGCGTGGACGAGGATCGGCTTCTTGACCCCGTGCCGGGCCTCGAGCTGGGCGAGGAGCTGGTCGACGTAGTGGATGTCCCACGGCCCCTCGACCTTGGGCACCATGACGACGTCGAGCTTGTCCCCGACCTCGGCGACGATCTCCATGAGGTCGTCGAGGACCCAGGGGCTGTTGAGGGCATTGATGCGGGTCCACAGGCCGGTTGAGCCGAAGTCGTTCGCCTTGGCGAGCGCGATGAAGCCCCGCCGGGCCTCGACCTTGGCGTCCGCCGGGATCGCGTCCTCGAGGTTGCCGAGGAGCACGTCGACCTGGGGGATCAGCTCCGGGACCTTCTGGCGCACCTTCTCATTGTGCGGCGGCACGAAATGGATCATCCGCTCGAGCCGCACCGGCAGCTCCCGCCAAGGCTCCGGCGCCCCCGCGGCGAGGGGCTGGAAGAAGCGGCGCGGCAGCTTGGCCATGGAGACTCCGGGCATTGGACTGCCCGTGCTTAAGGCCAAGGCTCAAGCCCCGTCCAGTGCGGGGCGGCCAGGAAGCGGAGCCCCGGGCAGGGCACCGTCTCGCCGGGACGTTGCGCGTCATCGTCGCGGATGACGCGCATCATCGTCGCGGATGTTGCGCATCATCGTCGCGGATGTTGCGCGTCATCGTCGCATCATCTCGGGCCTTTTGGGGCCGACACGGAGCGGCCCTAGGAAAATGTTTCACGTGAAACATCCCTCGGCCGGGCGCCGTTGCCCCGGCCCGGAAACCCTGCCAGAACGCCGCGCCGAAAGCCGAACGCGACTGCGCCGGCCCTCCGGAGCCCTGAATGGCCGACCTCCTCGGGCTCTTCGACCTCCTCGCGCCGTTCTTCGGGCTGATCGCGCTGGGCTTCTTCTGCGCCAAGGCGGTGCGCCGGCCCGAGGGCGGGCTCGCCTGGATGCAGTTCTTCCTGATCTACGTTTCGCTGCCCTGCCTGTTCTACAAGCTCATCGCCGACAAGCCCTTGGAGGAGCTCGCGAACTGGCCGTTCGTGATGACCACGACGCTGACCACCTACTGCGCCTTCGCGCTCTCCTTCGCGGTCGGCATGTGGCACGTGCGCTGGGACATGCCGCAGGGGGTGATGCAGGGGGTCGCGGGCTCCTACTCGAACATCGGCTACATGGGCCCGCCCCTCGTGCTCTCGGCGCTCGGCCCCGCCGCGAGCGCGCCCGTCGTCCTGATCTTCGTCTTCGACAACCTCCTCCTGTTCTCCCTCGTGCCCTTCCTCATGGCAGTCGCCGGAGCCGAGAAGCGTCCGCTCGCCGCGACCGCCCGGGAGGTCGCCTGGAAGGTCGTCACGCACCCCTTCAACATCGCGACGCTGGCCGGGGTCGCGGCGGCCTACCTGCGCTTCCAGCCGCCCTCGGCGGTCGACAAGATCGTGACCTGGCTCTCGCAGGCGGCCGCGCCTTCGGCCCTCTTCCTCCTCGGCGTCACGGTGGCGCTGCGCCCCCTCCTGCGCATGCCCGGCGAGGTGCCGGCGCTGGTGACGATCAAGCTCGTCCTGCACCCGCTGCTCGTCTGGGTGCTGCTCTCGGCGCTCGGCGACTTCGACCCGACCTGGACCTACGCCGCCGTCGTCATGGCGGCGCTGCCGCCGGCCCTCAACATCTTCGTCATCGCGACCCAGTACCAGATCGGCGTCGAGCGCGCCTCCGCCTGCGTGCTCGCCGGCACCCTCGTCTCGATGGCGACGCTCACCGCCTTCCTCTGGTTCATCAAGACGGGCAGGATGACGGCGGACCTGTTTCCGGGGTGACCCGAATGCCCCTTCCCCTCGAAGGCCTGACCGTCCTCGACTTCACGACGCTCCTGCCGGGGCCGCTCGCGACCTTCATGCTGGCCGAGGCGGGGGCGGAGGTGATCAAGGTCGAGCGGCCGGGCGGCGAGGACATGCGCCGTTTCCCGCCGCACCTCGGCGACGGCTCCGCCGCCTTCGCGGTGCTCAACGCCGGCAAGCGCACCGTCACCGCCGACCTCAAGACCGAAGAGGGCAGGGCGGCGCTCCGCCCCCTGATCGCGCGCGCCGACGTCCTCGTCGAGCAGTTCCGCCCGGGGGTCATGGACCGGCTCGGCCTCGGCTACGAGGCCGTGCGCGCGCTGAACCCCCGCCTGATCTATTGCTCGATCTCGGGCTACGGACAGGAAGGCCCGCGCGCCCAGGAAGCCGGCCACGACATCAACTACCAGGCCCGCACCGGCCTGTTGTCCTTGTCTCCCGGGATCCCGGGATCGCCGAGCGTGCCGGCCGCGCTTGTCGCCGACATCGCCGGCGGCTCGTTCCCGGCCGTCATCAACATCCTCCTGGCGCTCCGCCGCCGCGACCGCATGGGCGAGGGCTGCCGCCTCGACGTCGCCATGTCGGACGCTATGTTCACCTTCGCTTGGCTCGCCCTCGCCGAGGGCTTTGCGACGGGCCGTTTCCCAGGATCACAGGAGAACATGCTGGCCGGCGGCTCGCCCCGTTATGCCCTCTACACGACGTCCGACGGCCAATTCCTGGCCGTGGGGGCTCTCGAAGAAAAATTCTGGATCGCCTTCTGCCACGGCATCGGCCTGCCCGAGAGGCTTCGCGACGATCGCGCCGACCCGGCCGCCACGCGTGATGCCATCGCCGGAATCGTGCGAGGAAGGGCTGCCGCGGAGTGGCGGGCGATCCTCGAGCCCCTCGACTGCTGCGCGACCGTCCTTGCCTCCTTGAAGGAGGCGATCGCCGACCCGCAGTTCCGCGGCCGTGGCCTCTTCCGGGCGCAGGCCGCAGGCCACGACGGGGCTGCCGTGCCGGCGACACCCGTACCGATCGCGCCGGAACTTCGGCGCCCCCTCGACGAGCTCCGCGCGGTGCCGGCGATCGCCGAAGCCGCCGACGTTGAAAGCGCTCCCGCCGCGGCCAAATAACCGGCTCCCGCGCCGGGCGGCTGGGAGCATCTGAATGGGGCCCGAACGGGCGCCCCGAATCTCCGACTTTATCTGACTTCTCAGCGGCTTAACGGTAGGAACGCCGGTGCCGGGCCGGCGTTATGGCGGCGGGGGCACGAGAGCTTCGAGGAGGTAACCCATGAAGCACGCGCTCATCGCGGGCGTTGCGGCGCTCGGCATGTTGGCCGCCGTTCCGGCCGTTGCCCAGACCACGACGACGACTACGACCCGCACGGAATCGACCGGCTCGGTCACGATCGCGCCGGAGAAGCGGACCGTCATCAAGCAGCGCTTCACCGGCGCTCCGGTCACGACCTTCAAGGAGAAGGTCACGGTCGGCGCCACCATCCCGGCCGACGTCGAGCTGATGGCGGTGCCCGAGACGGTCGTGACCGAGATCCCGACGGTGAAGAGCTATCGCTACTTCCGCTACAACGACGACGTGGTGCTGGTCGACCCGTCGAGCCGCCGGGTGGTCCAGATCATCGACTGACCGGCGCTTCCGCGCATGTCGGCCCCGCCCTGGTCAAGCCCGGGCGGGGCTTTCGTTTGCCCCGGTGCGCATCAGCCGCGGCGTCCCGATCGCCGGCAGGACGCCCTCGCGCATGACGGCGCGGCGCAGGGGACCGATGCCGGAGAGGGCGATGAGACCGAGGCCCCTCAAGAAGTCCACGGGCAGGAAGCCGGAGAGAAGGGTGCGGTTGAGGCCGTCGACGGCCGCCGTCCGCAGGCGCACGTCGAGGTCGCGGCTCGCCTGATAGCGGGCGAGAGCGGCATCGCCGCCGATGTCCTCGCCCGCGGCGTGGGCGTCGACGGCGGCGTCGCGCAGGGCCGCCGCGTCGCGCAGGCCGAGGTTCAGCCCCTGGGCGCCGATCGGGGGGAACACGTGCGCGGCCTCGCCGATCAGGGCGAGGCGCTCGGCCGAAAAACGCGCGACGGAGAGGCCGCTCATCGGCACGAGCGCGCGCGGGCCGTCGATCCGCATTCGCCCGAGCATCGACTGGGCTTGTCGCTCGACCGCGGCCGAGAGGGCGTCGTCGTCGAGGGCGATCAGGCGCTCGCCGTACGGGCGGCTCGTGACCCACACGAGGCTCGAGCGGCGGCCGGGCAGGGGCACGAGGGTGAAGGGCCCGGAGCGGGTGTGGAACTCGGTCGAGGTGTCGCGGTGATCGCGCTCGTGCGCGAGGATCGTGGTCAGCGCCGACTGCGGGTAGCTCCAGGCCCGGGTGCGGATGCCGGCGGCTTCCCGGAGCTTCGAGTTGCGGCCGTCCGCGGCCACGACGAGGCGAGCTGCAAGGCTTAAGCCGCCGCTCAAGGCAACGGCTGCAACATCCTGACCGATCTTCGTTTCCGTGGCTTCTTCATCGAAGAGTCGAAGCCGCGGCTCGGCCCGCGCGGCCTCGGCCAGGCCGGCCACGAGTTCCGCGTTCTCGATGTTCCAGCCGAACGCGTCGAGGCCGATCTCGGCCGCCTGGAACGTCGCGGGAGGCGGGCGGAACAGGCTGCCGGTGTCGTCAACGATCCGCATCGTGACGAGGGGCGCGGCGCGCGCCTCGAGCGCCGGCCAGACGCCGAGCGCCCTCAGGAATCGTACGGAGCCGTCGAGAAGAGCGATGGTACGCCCATCCGCCCGCGCCTCAGTGCGCCCCACGAGGGCGGTGTCGAACCCTTCCCGCGCAAGCGCGAGCGCCGCCGCGAGCCCCGCAGCGCCGGCACCGATCACGGCGGCGTCGAAGATCCGACCAGGAGTCGCGGGTTCGGCCATCGGGCAGGGCGCATACCACAAATCGCGCCGCGGCCATTGCCGAGCGTCCGCCCGCCTCCCTATGATCGTGCCAACTCATCGGGAGAGTTTCAATGGCGAAAGCGGTACGGGTTCATGCCTACGGCGGCCCCGAGGTGCTGAGGTACGAGGAGGTGGAGGTCGGCCGGCCCGGCCCGGGGCAGCTGCGCGTCCGCCACCACGCCATCGGCGTGAACTTCATCGACACCTACTTCCGGACCGGGCTCTACCCGGCCCCGAGCCTGCCCTTCATCCTCGGCAACGAGGGCGCGGGCGAGGTCGTGGAGGTCGGCGAAGGCGTCTCGGGCTTCAAGCCGGGCGACCGCGTCGCCTACGTCATCACGCTGGGGAACTACGCCGAGGAGCGCATCGCCGACGCGAAAAGCGTCGTGAAGCTCCCCGACGGGATCGACTACGACACGGCTGCGGCCATGATGCTTAAAGGGATGACGGTGCAGTACCTTTTGCGCCGCACCTTCGCGGTGAAGCCGGGGGACACCATCCTGTTCCATGCGGCCGCGGGGGGCGTCGGGCTCATCGCCTGCCAGTGGGCGAAGCACCTCGGGGCGACCGTCATCGGCACCGTGGGCTCCAAGGAGAAGGCGGAGCTCGCGCGGCAGAACGGCTGCGATCACG
>DASVVU010000332.1:0-13394 GCA_036386395.1 Beijerinckiaceae bacterium
GCCCGGGGCTTGCATGTACATGGAGCGTTTCGGCCTTACGGGCCGCAGAGCCGTCGTGACCGGCGGCGGGAGGGGGATCGGGCTCGCCTCGGCCGAGGCGCTTGCGGAAGCGGGCGCGCGCGTCGTCATCGTGGACCGCGACACCGAGGTCGCGCGGAGCGGCCTCGATCACCTGCGGTCGAAAGGCTACGAGGCAGCGTCGATTATCCTCGACGTGACGGACTCGGCGGCGGTCGAGGCGGCGGCGGCCGAGCTGAACGGCGCGGGGCTCATCGACGTCCTCGTCTGCAACGCCGGCATCGCCCGCAGCGGCACTCCGGCCGAGGACGTCGCGGACGAGCATTGGCTGAACGTCCTCGACGTGAACCTCAACGCCGTGTTCTGGTGCTGCCGCTCCTTCGGCCGGCACATGCTCGCGGCCGGGCGCGGCGCGGTCGTCAACGTCGGCTCGATGTCGGGCTTCATCGTCAACAGGCCGCAGCCGCAGAGCTATTACAACGCCTCGAAGGCCGGCGTGCACCACCTGACGAAGTCGCTTGCCGCCGAATGGGCCGGCCGCGGCGTGCGCGTCAACGCGGTCGCCCCGACCTACATCGACACGCCCCTCAACAAGTTCGTCGAGGAGGACCCCGCGATGTACGCCGCCTGGATCGGCGGCACGCCCATGAGCCGCATGGGCAAGCCCGAGGAGGTCGCCGCGGTGGTGCTCTTCCTCGCCTCCGACGCCGCGAGCCTCCTCACCGGCAGCGTCGTCCTCGCCGACGGCGGCTACACCTGCTGGTGAGCGGGCGCCCTCTGAGCCGGATCACTCCTTGTCCTGGAGCGCCGCGGTCGCGCGGGCCATGAGGCCGGCGAAGGCGTTGAAGAAGGTCGCGAGCTCCGCCGTCACGCGCTCGCGCGGCTCGCCTTCGAGCTCCGCGTGGTCGGGCAGGGTCGAGAGGCGCTGCAGCGCCGGCAGCGCGTCGTTGAGGGCGGAGGCGACCGCCGCGAGCTTCTCGTCCGCGCCGCGGGCGCGCTGGATGCCGTAGTTGAACAGCGCCGCCGCGACGTCGGCGAGCTCGAAGGCGCCGTCCTCGCCGGGCCGCAGGACCTCGGCCGATTCGAGCGCCTCGAACAGCTCGGGCGACAGGCCGAAGGCCTTGCACACCCCCTCGCGGGTCATCTTCAGGTGGGCGACGGCGGGTCCGATGGCGCGCTCCTCAGGCAGGCTCCGGGGCCAGAATGGCACAGCCGCAACGGGCGGGCGAGCCGGCGCGTTCCCGTGGAATGAACCACGGCGCCATGACGCATTCCACGGCGCCATGGAACGCATTCCACGGGCGGCGTTCCAACACGCTTGCATGATCCGTGCACGGCAAACCATCACGCGGGTCGATGGCTTGCGCGCAAGAAAAAAGGCCGCCTCGCGGCGGCCTTTCGGGTTTTAGGGAAGGAGTCAGCGGCCCTGCGTGAAGGCCGAGCGCAGGGGCTTTGCGGCCTCGCCCATGAGGCGGCCCGCCGTCTCGGCGAGGTCCTTCCAGCCGGCTGCGGTGGTCTCGTAGGCCTCGCGCAGCCCGTGCGTCTGGGCGCGGATCGCCTCCGAAAGGGAGCCTGCCGTGAGCGTCGAGCGCCACAGGTCGAGGGCGGCGTCGTTCTGGGCCCGGACGAGGTCGATGACCTTGCCGTTGAGCTCGAGGAAGCCGCGGGCGCTCGCCGCCGTGCTGGCCGTCGCCGCTTCGCGGAAGCCGTCGCCGGTCTCCCGGGCCCGCGCATAGGCGGCGCGGGCCTGGCCGGCGCCGGCCTCGAAGGCCGCGGCCAGCGGCGCCGCCCCCGGGAGCGAGACCACGTTGCTGCCCGGCGCGGGAGCCGCAGCCTTCACGGCTTCTGCCTTCTCGGCCTTCTTCGGCTCGGCGGTCGCGACGCTCGCGACCGGCGCGATCGCCTCGGCGGCCTTGCGGGCGACGCTCGCCGGGGCGGTCGGGGCCGGGACGCTGCGCGGGTCAGGCGACTTCGCGGGCGACTTGGCGACGGCTTTCACCGGCACGCCGACGGCCTTCGCCACGGCTTTCGGAGCGCGCTTTGCCGGCGCCTTCGCGCCGGCGGCCCTGCTGGTCTTCTCGTCCTTCATCAACAGTCTCCGTCAAGTTTCGGTGTTTACTTGGTTCTACCGCCCGCGCTGCCCGTGCCGCCGCCCTGCTTGGCCGCATCCTGCACCATCGAGCCGAATTCCTTCATCTGGCTCTGCATGGCCGCGAACTGCGAGCGCGCGAACTCGGCCTGGATCTGCATCGCCTCCTGCACGTCCTTCGCCCGCACGAGGCGCTGGGCGAGGTCGAACGCCGCCGCGATGTTCTGCTCGGCATAGGAGAAGGTCTTGCGCACCGCCTCCTTGCCGCTCGACTGCACCGTCGTGGCGGAGCTTTCGAGGGTGTCGGCGGTCTTGCGCGCGGCCCCGAGGAAGCCGTCGACGGCCTTGCGCGCCTGCTCGACGCTCTTTTCCGCGAACTCCCGCATCTCCGGGGGAACATCGTACTTCGGCGTTTCCATCGTGCTCTCCTCTCGCATGCTTATTGTGCATTGCAATATAGACATTGTGCAGCGCAAAATCAAGCCCTGCGCCGTCCGCGTTAAGGTTGACGGCAAGTAAACGGGCGGCCCGCCTCATCTGGTGCCGCTACGGCCTTCGTTCAAACGGCGGAAACGGTTTATTAATGTCCGCTTCCGCGCGCCCGCTTCCTTGGAGTGGCGCCCGGCCGAGCGATCGTGACTGCAGGAGACACGCCGCGTTGACCGACGATCTGCGCACCGAGGTTGAAGCGGCGCTCGCCCGCCTCGCGGCCGAGCCGGCGCTCGCGCGCTTCGTCGGACCCGAGGCCGCGCTCCTCGTGGTCGGCCTCGGGGCGGAGCGGCTCTTGTGGTCCTCGCCTGCCGCCGTGCGCCTGCGCGATGCTCTTACGCTTGACCAGGACGGCCGGCTCGACCCCGCCCTCCCCTTCGTCGGCCGCCTGCGCGACCTGAGCTACGGCCTTGCCCGCGCCGACGGCTTCCGGCTCGAGCGCCTGCGCCTCGCCGCGAGCGCCCGCGCGCCGCTCGTCACCTGCGGCTTCCGCAGGCTCCCTCTCCCGTCCGAGGAGGACGCGCTCCTGGTCTCGGTTCCCGCTCCCGTTCCGGCGCTGCCGCTGCGCCCGCGCGGGGAGAAGGCTCCTGTTCAAAGCGAGGCTGCTCCGGATGCCGGAGCGCCCTCCGTGCCGGAGCCCGCGCCCGCCGATACGGCCGGAGCGGAGACGCCACCGCGCGGCGGCACGGTCCGCTTCCTCTGGCATGCGGACGCGGAGGGGCGCTTCACGTCCGTCTCGGAGGCGCTTGCCCAGGTGGTTGGGCCGGAGGCGGCGGACGTGGTCGGCCGGCGCTGGGACGAGATCGTCGGCCGCCTCGTCGCGGACCCGGACGGGGCCGTGTCGCAGGCCTTCGCCCTGGGCGAGACCTGGACGGGCCAAGTCGTCGCCTGGCGGGTCGGCCAGAGCGAGGCGGTCCCAGTCGACCTCGCCGGCATGCCGGTCACCGGGCGCGACGGCCAACTCCTGGGCTTCCGCGGCTTCGGCCTCTGCCGCACCGGAGAGATCGGGCCCTGCCCGACGCTGGCTCCGCCGCCGCAGGAGCCGCCCGGCGAGCCGGCCGAGGAACCGGCACTAGAGGCCACAGCAGAACCGCAAGCCGCCGTTGAGCCGAACGTGATGGAGCCTGACGCGCCGCCTGCCGATGGGCCGGCCAAGCCGGCGTCCGAGGCTATGGCTGAACCGAAAGCCGCCATCGAGCCGGACGCTCCCAGCGATATACCGATCGAGCTGCCTGCCGCAGAAGAGGCCGACCCGCCGGAGCCTGAGCCCCGCCTGCCGCAGGCCTCGATCCCCTTCGCCCTCGGCGGCTCTGTTAGCGCCAGCTTCGGCGAGCCCCGAGCCCCCCTGCGGGTCGAGGACGGCCCGTCCGGGGCGGACCTGGACGGCGGCAACGGCGCCGGCGCTCCGGAGCTTGCCGAGCCGCGCGAGCACCCGGCCCGAACGGTGGCCCGCCTGTCAGTCGAGGAGCGCAACGCTTTCCGGGAGATCGCCCGCGCCCTCGGCGCCCGTTTCGCGGACGAGGAGCCCGATGCACCGCGCACCGCCGAGGCCCGGCCCTCCCGAAAAGCCCCACAGGACGGCGTCGTTACTCCGCTGCGCCCGGCGCCAACCATCGATGCTGATGCGGCCCGCATCCTCGACCGCCTGCCGGTCGGCGTCCTGATCCACCGGGGCGACGAGCCGCTCTTCCTCAACCGCTTCCTCCTCGACCTCGTCGACTACGACGACGTCGACCACCTCGCCTTGGATGGCGGCGTGCCGCGCCTGTTCCGGGGCCGCGCCGGCGCGGCGCGGTTCGAAGCCGCGGCGCCCCTCGCCCTCACGACCCGGCGCGAGGGCAGCATCCCGGTCGAGGTCCGCCTCACCACCGTCGAGTGGGACGGCCTGCCGGCGAGTCTGATGCTCGTCCGCAAGGCGCCGGACGCCGAGCAGGGGCAGCGCCTGCGCGCCCTCGAGCTCGACCTGCGCGCCCGCGAGGGGCGCCTGCGCGAGCTGTCCTCGATCCTCGACGTCGCGACCGACGGCATCGTCGTCCTCGACGAGGAGGGCCGTATCCTGTCCCTCAACCGCTCCGCCGAGGCGCTGTTCGGCTACGACCAGAACGAGGTCGCGGGCGAGCGCTTCATCGTGCTGCTCGCGCCCGAGAGCCATAGCGTCGCGACCGAATACCTCGACGGCCTAAGCCGGGACGGGGTCGCGAGCCTCCTCAACGACGGGCGCGAGGTCATCGGCCGCGTGCGCCAGGGCGGCCTCATCCCGCTGTTCATGACGGTTGGGCGCGTCAGCGAGGCGCCGGAGCGTAAGTTCTGCGCCGTGCTTCGCGACATCACGGCGTTCAAGAAGGCCGAGGGTGAGCTCATCGCCGCGAAGCGCGCCGCCGAGGAGGCGAGCGCCCACAAGTCCGACTTCCTGGCCAAGGTCAGCCACGAGATCCGCACGCCCCTCAACGCCATCATCGGCTTCGCCGAGGTGATGCTGGAGGAGCGCTTCGGCGCGGTCGGCAACGAGCGCTACAAGGATTATCTCCGCGACATCCACGCCTCCGGCGGCCACGTCATCAGCCTCGTCAATGACCTCCTCGACCTCGCCAAGGTCGAGGCCGGGCGGATGGAGCTGTCGTTCACGAGGGTCGACCTCAACGAGCTTGCCGCGAGCGGCGTCGCCCTGATGCAGCCGCAGGCCGCGCGCGAGCGCATCGTCATGCGCACGAGCTTCGCGCAGAAGCTCCCGGCGGTCGTGGCGGACGAGCGCTCGGTCAGGCAGATCGTCCTCAACGTCATCGCGAACGCGATCCGCTTCACCGAGGCCGGCGGGCAGGTGATCGTCTCGACGGCGGCGACCGACCGCGGCGAGGTCGCGCTGAGGGTCCGCGACACCGGGCTCGGCATGACGCCCGAGGAGGTCGAGGCCGCGATGCAGCCCTTCCGCCAGCTCGCGACCTCGCGCCGCGGCGGCGGCACCGGCCTCGGCCTGCCCCTCACCAAGGCCCTCGTCGAGGCCAACCGCGGCGCGCTGCGCATCACGAGCGCGCGGAACGAAGGGACGCTCGTCGAGGTGCTGTTCCCGCCGACGCGGGTGCTGGCGGATTAGGATAGTTTAACCCATCAGCGCATGGCTCGATTTGCCTGCTCAAGGTCCGCTATTCTCCCCAATGGCGATGCCACTGAGGAATTTCGATGATCGTGGTTCTAAGCGAAGACTCCTTCGTCGATCCGAACACGATCAACGGGCGTGAACTCCGTGCGACGGTGGAAGCTGCACGAATGTTCGGATGCCGCATCTATCCGATACCGCCGAGCCTCGAGGAGTGCGGGACAGCCGAGGATGCGCTGGCGTACCTGCCGGCCTTCGATCCCCCCGTGCCCGGCGTCATAGCGGGTTACATTCCTACGACGGATCATTATTCGGCGGTGTACGAGGCCGCAGCGGCCAAAGGCGTCCGTCTCGTCAACACGCCGTCGCAGCACCAAACGGCCATGGAGTTCGACAAATTCTACCCGCTCCTCGCGGAGCTGACGCCGGAAAGCGTAGTCGTATCGAGCCTCGATGACCTCCTTCCGAGTGCGGAAGACCTGCAATTTCCTGTATTCGTGAAAGGCGCAGTCAAGTCGAACAAGGATCAAGGATGGGCTGCCTGCGTTGCCCATAACCTGACCGAATTGGAAGCGATTGCGGCCAATCTATTTGCGCGCCAGCGTCGTTCGCGAGGCCGGATCATCCTCCGGCGTCTGGTCAAGTTCCGTTCCCTCGCTACTGATCGGCAAGGCTTTCCGATCGGCCGGGAGTATCGGGCATTCATCTATAGGAACGAGATTATCGCTCTCGCTTTCTATTGGGACGAGTATCGCGATTCGAGCGCTCTTACCGATTCAGACCGCTCGGCAATCGAGAGATTGTCGCTAGAAGCCTCTCGGAGATTAGGAGCTCCATATGTTGCCCTCGACATTGGTCAATTGGAGGACGGCAATTGGATCGTGATCGAGGCTAGCGATGGTCAATTTGCCGGGTTGAGCCATGTCGGCCTTTTCGAGCTTTGGAGCAAGCTTGCTGACATAAAAATAGAGAGCTTGTGATCTGTGCTTCATGAGGCGCGCTGGGGATCGATGAGTCCACGCCTAGGCGAACGTTGCGAGCGTTCGCTGGCGCGCCTAGTTTCGCCCAACCTTTGAAGGCGGCCCATGCACTTCTCCCTCACCGACGAAGAAGAGGCGATCCGCGAGACCGCGCAGCGGATCGCAACGGAGCGGCTCGCGCCGGTGGCTGAGAGGCTCGATCGCGGCGAGGGCCGGGCGGAGCTCCTCGCGAACCTGAGGCTCCTCGCCGAAAACGGCTTTGCGGCCCTGAACGTCCGCGCCGAGTACGGCGGCACGGAGGCCGGCAGCGTCGCCTTCGCGCTCGCGGTCGAGGAGATCGGCTACGCCTGCGCCTCGACCGGCGTCGCGACCTCGGTCACCAACATGGTCGGCGAGGTCATCCAGGCGGTGGGCTCGGAGGCGCAGAAGCGCGCCTACCTGCCGCGGCTCGCGGACGGCACCTATCCGGCCGGCGCCTTCTGCCTCACCGAGAGCGGCGCCGGCTCCGACCCCGCCGGCATGACTGCGCGGGCGCGGCGTGACGGCGACGAGTGGGTCATCGACGGCCAGAAGCTCTACATCTCGAGCGCCGAGTTCGCCGGCCTCTTCGTCGTCTGGGCTGTGACCGATCCCGAGGCGCCGAAGGGCAAGGGCATCTCCGTCTTCCTCGTCGAGGCCGGCACGCCGGGGCTCGTGATCGGCAAGGCCGAGAAGAAGATGGGGCAGACGGGCTCGCCCACGAACCCCGTGACCTTCGACGGCTGCCGCGTGCCGGCCGACGCCCTGATTGGGCGCGAGAACGACGGCTTCCGCGTCGCCGTCGGCGAGCTCGCCGGCGGGCGCATCGGCGTCGCGGCGCTCTCCCTCGGCATCGCCCGCGCCGCCATGGACGCGGCGAAGGCCTACGTGAAGCAGCGCCGCCAGTTCGGCTCGGCGGTCGCCGAGTTCCAGGGCGTCCAGTGGATGATCGCCGACCGGGAGGTCGACCTGGAGGCCGCGCGGCTCCTCATCCTCCAGGCGGCGCACCTCAAGGACCAGCGCCTGCCCTTCGCCAAGGCTGCCTCGATGGCGAAGCTGTTCGCCTCGGAGGCCGCGCACCGGGCGACCGACACCGCGATCCAGCTCCACGGCGGCGCCGGCTACATCCGCGACTACCCCGTCGAGCGCTATGCCCGCGACGCCCGCATCACCCGCATCTACGAAGGCACCTCCGAGATCCAGCGCCTGATCATCGCGCGGGAGACGTTGCGGCAGTGAGAGCATTGTCGGGATCATGTGCTTTCCGAGCAACACCAAGTAGTAATTGGAAGAACCTTAGATCGATACGTCTACTGAACGTTTCAGATGATGTATTCTCTTCAGTCGCCGGTTGTCATGGAGCCCCAAGATGGGACCCGCCGGCGTCTGGGGGGCTGATATGAATATCTGGATAGCGGATCTGATCTGTATGCCCGATCGGGGCAGCGATTGATTGCTGAAGCGCCAGGAACTGCGGGCAACCGGACGCGGGCTGCAGGTTCGACGTCGTTCGAACATTGGGCACGGTTTGCGCTCGGGGCTCTCGCGGCCTCGACAATGACTGGATGCGCCATGGTGGAGAGGGTCGGCGCCGATGGCATCATCGAGCGGTCGATCTCGCTTTCGCCGGTGTCGCTCGTCGGCGACTCGCCCGATGCCAAAGCCATTCGAGTGGCAGGGTTCGGGCTGGGGATCGGCCAGGATTCGGCGGTGCTCGGGCTCTATGATGTGTCCGCCGTCCGCCTCGATCCGGAATGCCGGATCGTGGTGATGCCGAAGGATGGGGTGGAATTGGAGAATTTCCGGCGCTTCCTGAACGAGACGCCGAATCTCTGCGTGGTTAAAAACTAAGGGGGTTTCACATGTCTGCAGTCTCCAGAATCACGGTCGGAGCAGGCTTCGGGGCCGTTCTCGCGGCCTGCTCGCCGACGACCAATGCGCCATTGTTTTTCGCTCAGACGCATACGTTCGGTGTTGGGATCCAGGGATCCGCTGGCGAGCAGGGAGCCAGCCTCGTCCTGGGGTACAAGGATCTCGATATCGCCATCGTTCCCGTCGCCGTGACAGACGCGGCAGGGCAGGTTACTCAGCTCAAGGGCAGCGCGACCGATGCGACCGGCACCGGGACGAACGCACTGTCGGTCCTCGGGCAGTTCAACGCCAAAGCCACGACCGGAACAGCCCCGACGGTGAACCTCGGCACGTTCTTCGCGACCGGCCTCGCCGCAGACAAGCTCGCAGACGGTTTTAGCGCACAGGTGGCGAAGGCGTCGCCTTGAGAGACCGAACAGCAGGTTTGATGACGCGTGCTATTCGCGAGAAGGCAAGCGAAGATGGCCAACACGCCAAGAACCCCGGGAACGCCGGGTACGCCGAGAACGCCCGGCACCCCGGGGACGCCGGGCACGCCGAGAACCCCGGGCACGCCGAGAACGCCGGGTACGCCGAGAACCCCGAGAACGCCGAGAACGCCGAGAACGCCCGGCACCCCGAGGACGCCCGGCACCCCGAGGACGCCAGGCACGCCAAGGACGCCGGGCACTCGGGCGACACCTAAGACGTCCAAGACATCAAAGACTGCGAAAACTCCGAAGACCCCAACCTCGGCCAAGTCTCCAACCTCGGCCAAGACGCCGAAAACTTAGAAGGCAGTTCTTGACGCTAACCGTTGAGTGCAGCCGGTGGGCTCGGCCCAGGGCTGCGGACATGAGGGGTGCGACGTGACCAAAATCTTGAAACGTACGATCATGATCAGCATCGGCGTGACCCTTGCGGGGTGCTCGACGGGACAGACTCCGCCGTTGTTCTTTGCTCAGACACATACCTTCGGTGTCGGGATCCGCGGATCGGCAGGTGAGCAGGGGGCCAATCTGACGCTCGGATATAGAGATCTCGATGTCGCCCTCGTCCCTGTCGCGGTCACCGATGCGTCGGGACGCGTCATGCCGCTCCAGGGGAGCGCGGGCAACCAAACCATTGGCGGGACGAACGCCCTTTCGGTCTTCGGGCAGTTCAATGCCGACGTTGCAGCCGTCAGCCCCAGTGCGAATCTCGGCACCTTCTTCACCACCGGTCTGGCGGCGGACAAGCTCGCGGATGGCTACAGGGCCAAAATGATGAAGTAGGGTGAGGCGACGCCGCCTCGTAGGACGCGCATGCGCTTCGTCCTTCGTAGTCCCGGGCTCGGGACTTGCCTCCTCTCCTGAGCCGGGTATTGAGGCGGGAGCAGCGGCGACGCAGGACGGGGTGTTCATCCCACGCTTTTCGCGAGACGCGATGGGGTGGCACCGTCTACCGCTGAGCGCGTTCTGCGGCGGCGCCGAACCTGATGCTCCGCCGTTGGCCGCACCGCGGGACAGGTCCGCCGCGGCGCTTCGAGCCCTGAATGAGCACATACCGCCTCGACAAGCTCTTCGACCCGCGCTCGGTCGCGCTCGTCGGGGCGAGCCCTCGTGAAGGGTCGCTCGGGCGCACCGTGCTCGCCAACCTGCGACAGGCGGGCTTCCCGGGGCCGATCCTCCTGGTCAATCCGAAATACCGGGAGATCGACGGCGCCCCGTGCGTTCCCCGCGTGGAGGATCTGCCCCAGACGCCGGATCTGATCGTCATTACGACGCCGCCTGGGACCATCCCTAAGATCGTGCGGAGCGCCGGCCTCAGGGGCGTCGCGGCGGCCGTGATCGTCACCGCCGGCCTCGGCCACGGCGAGGGCTCGCTCGCCGAGGCGGCGCGGATCGAGGCGCGCCGGCACGGATTGCGCCTCGTCGGCCCGAACTGCCTCGGCGTCATGGCGCCGCCGGCGAAGCTCAACGCGAGCTTCGCGGCCCGCGCCGCGGCTCCCGGAGACCTCGCCCTCGTGTCGCAGTCGGGGGCGGTCGAGGCCGGGCTCCTCGAATGGGCGGCGCGGCGCCGGGTCGGCTTCTCGGGCCTCGTGTCGCTCGGCGACATGGCCGACGTCGACTTCGGTGACTGTCTCGACTGGTTCGCGGCCGACCGCGGCACCCGCGCGATCCTGCTCTACATCGAGGCCATCACCGACGCGCGCAAGTTCATGTCCGCGGCCCGCGCCGCCGCCCGCGCGAAGCCGGTGGTCGTGATCAAGTCCGGCCGGCACGCGCAAGGGGCGCGCGCCGCCGCGACCCACACCGGGGCGCTCGCGGGCGCTGACGACGTCTACGAAGCCGCCTTCCGCCGTGCCGGCCTGCTTCGTGTGTTCGACCTCGACGAGCTCTTCGCCGCCGCCGAGACGCTCGGGCGCCAGAAGCCGTTCCCGGGCAAGCGCCTCGCCATCCTGACCAACGGCGGCGGCGTCGGCGTGCTCGCGGTCGACCGCCTGACCGACCTCGGCGGGACCCTCGCGGCGCTGTCGCCGGACACCGTCGCCCGGCTCGATCGGGCGCTTCCGCCGACCTGGTCGAGGGCGAACCCCGTCGACGTCATCGGCGACGCCGACGCCGCCCGCTACGGCGCCGCCCTCGACGCGCTCCTCGCCGACCCCGAGAACGACGCCGTCCTCGTCCTCAACGTGCCGACCGCCCTCGCTTCGGCCTCGCAGGCCGCGCAGGCGGTCGCCGAGACGGTCAGGCGCGACCGCCAGAAAGGCTTCCGGCGCAAGCCCGTCTTCGCGGTCTGGCTCGGCGAGGACGAGGTCTCGACCACCGTCTTCCAGGATCTCGGCCTGCCGCATTACGCGACGGAGGCGGACGCCGTGCGCGGTTTCATGCATCTCGTGCGCTACCGCGAGGCGCAGGACCTCCTCATGGAGACGCCGGACAGCCTGCCGCAAGACTTCGTACCCGACGCCGAGACCGCCCGCGCCATCGTCGCCAACGCCTTGCGGGAGGGCCGGCAGTGGCTCGATCCGCTCGAGGCGAACCGGCTGCTCAAAGCCTACGACATCCCGGTCGCCCCGGTGACGCTCGCCGAGACCGCCGACGAGGCCGCGGCGGCGGCGCGACCGATCCTGGCCGAAGGTGGGACGGTCGCCGTAAAAATCCTGTCGCCGGACATCGTCCACAAGTCCGACGTCGGCGGAGTCAGGCTCGATCTCACGGGCGAGGACGCGGTGAGGCAGGCGGCGCTCGACATCTTCGAGCGTGCCGAACGCCTCAAACCCGGCGCCCGGGTCGTCGGCGTCACCGTGCAGCCGATGGTGCGCCGGCCGAAGGCGCGGGAGCTGATCGCGGGACTCGCCGACGATCCGACCTTCGGCCCTGTCGTGGTGTTCGGGCGCGGCGGCACGGCGGTCGAGGTCATCGACGACAAGTCGCTGGCGCTGCCGCCCCTCGACCTCAAGCTCGCCGAGATGCTGATCGCGCGCACGCAGGTGTCGCGCATCCTGAAGAGCTATCGCGACGTGCCGGCCGCGGACGAGCACGCCATCCGCCTCGTCCTCGTGAAGCTGTCGCAGCTCGCCGCCGACGTGCCCGAGATCCGCGAGCTCGACGTGAACCCCTTCCTCGCCGACCAGAACGGCGTCATAGCCGTCGACGCCCGCGTGCGGGTCGCGGCCGAGAAGGGCGCGCAGCGGGCCTGCGGTCACTCCCGTTTCGCGGTGCGCCCGTACCCGAAGGAGTGGGAGTTCAGCTTCGCGATCCGGAACGGGCGCCGGGTCTTCGTGCGCCCAGTCCGGCCCGAGGACGAGAACCTGTTCATCGAGTTCCTCGGGCATGTCAGCGCCGAGGACCTGCGGCTGCGCTTCTTCGCCCCGGTGCGCGAGTTCAGCCACGCGTTCCTGGCGAAGCTGATCCAGATCGACTACGCCCGCGCCATCGCCTTCGTGGCGCTCGATGCGCAGACGGGCGAGATGCTCGGCGTCGTGCGCCTCCACGCCGACAGCGTGCACGAGACCGGCGAGTACGCGATCCTCCTGCGCTCGGATCTCAAGGGCCAGGGCCTCGGCTGGGAGCTGATGCGGCTCATGATCGAGTGGGCGAAGGCCGACGGCCTCAGCACGGTCGAGGGCCAGGTGCTCGCCGAGAACACGACGATGCTCGACATGTGCCGAGCCCTCGGCTTCGAGGTCCGCACCGACCCGGACGATTCCGAGATGAAGATCGTCCGCCTGCCGATCGCGGCACTGCGCAGCGAGCGCCGCGCGACGGCCTGACTTTTACCTCCGCCTGGACCCAATCGCGAATGGTGGTGGAATGGCCCTGACGATTCACGTACGCGTGTTGGAACGCCGCCGTGGAACGCGTTCCATAGGCCGTGGAACGTTCCACGGCGCACGCTGGGCAAACCCTTTTGGATAGCGTTAACGCCCGCTTAACCAAGCGCAGCAATTCCGTTGTGCACCGTGTGATGAAAGACACAGCAGATTGGTACGTTTTGAGTCACACTCGTGATACTCGGCGCGTGCCTGCCGGCAGGCCTGATCACCCTCGACCGGCACGGAACAAGCGGGACAGGCCCGCCCGCGCCGAGTATTCTTTCCGAAAATCGCGAACTCCCACCTCTCCCGGAGGGAGAGGTCGACTCGGCCGAAGGCCGAGCGGGTGAGGGGTCACGGTCTATCCGGTGAGAGCGTAAACCCTCACCCGGTTCGCGCCTTCGGCGCGACTCGGCCTCTCCCGTCCGGAGACTTCTGCGAAACTCGCCTTGAGGGGTGATGTCTGATTCACTGCTGTTAGCGGGTGAATCGGAGGGCGGGATGGCGGATCGTCAGATGAGCTTGGCGGAGGCGCTCTTGGACCCTCGGATGGGG
>DASVVU010000333.1:0-26790 GCA_036386395.1 Beijerinckiaceae bacterium
CTCGCGAGGCGTCGTGACGTGGGGCGGGACCGGTGCCGCGCCGGGGGACAACGCTTGACCCCGGTCCGGGCGCCGCGCGAGGGACCACGCCGCGGACGGCCAAGGGAGACGACAGAGCTCCCCTCGCCCGACGCTCCCGGGCAAAAACCCGGCCTCGCCAGCGGACGCAGAACACCGTGCGCGGGGCCCGGCGGGCCCAAGTTTTGATCGGGTTCGCTGTGCGCCCCGCGCACCCCTCGATCTCTCCCTCCCATGCCTCGGGCCGAAAGGACCGCGAGACCAATGACGTGCGACTCCGGTCTGGACCTTTGCAGAGGCCTCGCAAGTGAGGAGAAGGGGTTTATCCTCTCGCTTTGGTGATCGCCTTGCCGCGTTGCCGGCGCGGGACGGCGCCCCCACCTCCCGGCGAGCCCAGGAGGTCCCGCATGCTCCGCTCGACGCTCGTCCTCGCCCTCGCCGTTCTGGCCGGCCCAGCCCTCGCCCAGCAGCCCCTGCGCGTAAAGACGGAGAAGGCGGACCTCGTGGTCGAGACCGTGGCGCGGGGACTCGAGAGCCCCTGGGGCCTCGCCTTCCTGCCCGACGGGCGGATGCTCGTGACGGAGCGGCCGGGGCGGCTGCGGATCGTATCGGCGAACGGGGAGCTGTCGCAGCCGCTCGCGGGCCTGCCGCGCATCGCCGCCCGCGGCCAGGGCGGGCTCCTCGACGTGCTCGTCGATCCGGGCTTCGCCGACAACCGCACGATCTACCTCAGCTTCGCCGAGAACCGCGGCGACGGCCGCGCCGGCACCTCGGTCGCGCGGGCGCGGATCAACACCGCCGGGACCGGCCTCGAGGGCGTCGAGGTGATCTTCCGCCAGGAGCCGGCGCACACGGGCGGCAACCACTTCGGCTCCCGCCTCGTCCTCGACCGCGCGGGCGCGCTCTTCGTCACGGTCGGCGACCGCTACGACCTGCGCGACCAGGCCCAGAACCCCGCGAACCACTTAGGCAAGATCATCCGCATCAGGCGCGAGGGCGGCGCCGCCGACGGCAATCCCCAGAACCCCGGCTGGGCCCCGGAAGTCTGGTCCATCGGCCACCGCAACGTCCAGGGCGCGGCGCTCAACCCCGCGACGGGCGAATTGTGGACCGCCGAGCACGGCGCCAAGGGCGGTGACGAGATCAACATCCCGCGTAAGGGCCTCAACTACGGCTGGCCGGTCATCACCTACGGGCGCGACTACTCGGGGGCGAAGATCGGCATCGGCACCCGCAAGGAGGGCATGGAACAGCCGGTGTTCTACTGGGACCCGTCGATCGCCCCCTCGGGCATGGCCTTCTACACGGGAGACAAGTTCCCCGGCTGGCGCGGCAGCGTGCTCGTCGGCGCGCTCGCGGGCTCGCTCGTCGCCAGGCTCGAGCTCGACGGCGACAAGGTCGTGCGCGAGGAGCGCATCCTGACCGAGCTCGGCGAGCGCATCCGCGACGTGCGCCAGGGGCCGGACGGCCTCGTCTACCTCCTCACCGACTCAGCCCAGGGGCGCATCCTGCGCCTGCGGCCGGCGGACGGGCGGAGCTGATCCGCTACAGGTCGAGATCCTTGGAATTGGCGCCCGGCTTCGCCCGCGCCCCGACGGTGATCTTCACGGTGGTCGACTGCGTCGCCTGGCCGGCCCGCACGACGGTGTAGGCGACCTCGTCCGAGCCGGTGTAGCCCGCGTTCGCCTGGTAGAAGACCCCTTGGACCGGGACCTCGAGGTTGGGGCAGCGCTTGAGCAGCCCAGCCTTGTTCTTCCCCTGCCGCACCGTGAGCGCGCCGTGCTTCGGGGATGTCGTGATCCTGATCTCGGGCAAGGGCCCGAGCTTGCAGTCCTTGGTCACGTCCCCATGCACGGTGAGGCGCGTCGATTGGCCCGAAGCGGCCTCGACGCTGCGCACGACCTTCTCCTGCGCAAGCGCGGGCGCGCCCGCCGCGAGGGCGATGCCGAGGACGGCGAGGATTCCAAGCGAGCGCGTCATGGCGGTGCCTTCCTGTGGTTCGCCGGAGTATCGGCCCTGCCGGCCGGCGCCGCAACGGCGTCAGCCGAGGGAGAAGATCCGCGGCTTGGGGGTGAGAACGACGCAGAGGCGCCCGAGCGCGTCGCCGCCGAGCGTGTATTGCACCGCGCGGAAGCTTTCCATGAGGTCCGCCTCGTAGAGCGCGACGGCCTCGGCGCGGCAGATCAGGAACTTCGCGGCTGCCACGATGTCCTCGCGGTCGATCACGGCGAGGAGCCGCATCCCGGGATGGGCGCGAAGGTAATCGTGCACGGCGACGACGAGGAACGGGAACTCCGGATGCAGCATGTCGTCGACGCAGATCACGCCGTCCGGGTGCAGGACCACGTGGGCGAGCACGAGGTCGTGGGCGAGGCTGTCGAGGTTGTGGTCGCCGTCGAGATGGAAGAAGCGCACTTCACCGACGAGCGCCTTCAGCTCGGGCGGGTTCAGCAAGCGGCTGTCGCATCTCACGGCCCGCACCCGCTCGGCGACGCCATGCGCGCGGCAGTTGGCGACGAAGCGCGCCTCGAGCCCCGCGTCCGGCCACGCGAAGGTGTCGAGGCCGAAGGCGCGCTCGCCGTCCCGCAGCGCGAGTGCCAGCGCGATGAGGAAGCGGCCCTCGAAGGCGCCGATCTCGACGACCGGGCCCGTCATGCCGAGTTCCGCCTGCCGTCGCACGACGTGGCCACAGATCGCGGCGGCGAAGCGCGACGACATGCCGGGCACCCGGTCGAAACCGTCGGCGAGATAGCGGTCGACGGCGGGATGGCCGGAGACGACGGGGAGGTCCATCGAGCCGCGCGTCAGCCGAACGGGTCGCGGAAGATGAAGAAGGCGCCGGCGGCGATGAGCGCGAACCCGACCAGATGATTGAGGCCGATCGGCTGCTTGAGGTAGAGCACCGAGAAGCCGGCGAAGACGAGGAGCGTGATGACCTCCTGCATGGTCTTCAGCTCGGCCGCCGAGTAGGCCTGCGAGCCGAGCCGGTTCGCCGGCACCGCGAGCCAGTACTCGAAGAACGCGATCCCCCAGCTCGCGATCACCGCGAGCCACAGGGGCGCCGCCTTGAACCGCAGATGCCCGTACCACGCGAACGTCATGAACACGTTGGAGGCGACGAGGAGCGCGACGGGGGCGACGTGGGGGTTCATGAAGGCGCAGGTAGGAGGCGCGGCTTTCCTTGTCAAAGCTGCCAAGCTTGGCAGGTCATGCGAACCCGCGGGCGCTCCACGGTGTTATGCCTCCGAAGAATCCGGAGGACCTCATGGACATCGCCTTGGACAAGGTCTGCGACCTCATCGTGCGGGCGCGGGCGGTCGACATGAAGGAGGGGATGACGGACCCGGCCTCGGGCTCGAACCCGATCGACGACGGCTCCCTCGACGTGCTCACCGACGCCCCCGACGACATGACCGAGGCCGAGATCCGCGACGTGATCGCCGGCCTCAACGAGGACGAGCGCCACGACCTCATCGCCCTCGTCTATGTCGGCCGGGGCGACTTCGAGCCCGAGGAATGGGGCGACGCCGTGCGCCTCGCCCGCGAGCGCGAGGACGCCGCCAGCATCTCGACCTCCGACTGGCTCCTCGGCATCCCGAACCTCGCCGATCTTTTGGACGAAGGGCTCGCCGCGATGGGGCGGAGCTGCGCCTGAGCCTCAAGGCTTCGGCTGCGCCTTGAGGTAGGCGATGAGGTCCGCGCGCTCGTCCGCCTCCTCGACGCCGCGGAACGCCATCGTGGTCTTCGGCACGACTGTCTCGGGGTCCGCGACGTAGCGGTCGAGGAGGTCCTCGCTCCAGGCGCCGTGCTCGCGGGCGAACGCGCGCAGCGCAGGCGAGTACTCGAAGCCCTCTTGAGCCGCGATCCGGCGGCCGACAATCCCGACGAGATTCGGGCCCTGGAGCGTCGCCTTCTCGTTCGGATCGACAGTGTGGCAGGAGTAGCAATACTGGAACGCCCGCTCCCCGCGGGCGGGATCGCCGGCGGCGCGGGCGGCTTCACAAGAGAAAAGAGCGGCGACAGCCAACATCGTCATGGCCGGCCTTGGGCCGGCCATCCACGACTCCCCACGCCGAAGGCGTGGATGCCCGGCCCAAGGCCGGGCATGACGAGGGGACAAGCCGACCGGGCCTTATTGCGTCGCCCCGGTGCGGATCACCATGAGGCGGTCGGTACCGGACTCAGGGAACCACACCTCGCCCGGGCGGCCGAGGATCTGGCGCACGTTCGCGCCTTTGGCGGACATCGGGAAGCTCGCGAACTTCTCGGTCTTCGGGTCGAACGACAGCACCGCATCCGCGCCCCAATCCGTCATCCAGACGACGTCGCGCTCGTCGACGTAGACGGCGTAGTTGCGCGGCTTCTCGCCGGGGAGCCGCCACGCCTTCCACGAGCCGTCCTTCGGGTCGTGCATGGAGAGGTTGCCGGAGTTCCACTCCGAGACCCAGAGCCGGCCCTTCGAGTCGGACCACACCCGGCGCGCACCCTGGTTCGGGGTCGGCGGCTCGATCACCGTCGTCTCGCCGGTCGCGCGGTCGATCTTGCCCAAGAAACTACCGGCAAGCGAGACGTAGTAGACCTCCCCGTCCGGCGTCGCCGTGATGCCGTAGGGTCCCCTCCCCTTCGGTGCCTTGAACACCTTGACCTCGCCCGACTTCGGGTCGAGGCGGCCGTAGATGCCATTCTGGCCCGTGAACCAGTGGATGCCGTCCTTGTCGAAGGCCGCCGTGTTGAGGTTCGTGTAGCCGGTGTCCTCCGGAAGTTTCCAGACCTTGATCTCCTCGGTCTTCGGGTCGAAGCGCACGATCGCGTTCTGGCCGCCGTCGGTGAGCCAGGCGGCCCCGTCCGGCCCCGTGATGACGCCGTGCGGCGCCGACTTCGGCCCGAGCTTCACCTCCCTGGCCTCGCCGGTCTTCGGATCGAAGATGCCGATGGCGCCGTGCTTCTGCGCCGCGTACCACATCTTCCCGTCCGGCGCCGGCGCCACGTCGTGCGGATAGGCCCCGGCCGGGAGCTGATAGACCTGGACCTGCTGGGCGGCAGCGGGGAGCGCCGCGGCAAACAGGGCCGCAACGGCAAGCGAGCATCGGAAGAAACGCATGGCGGGTTCCTTGGCTTTACGGAGAAGCCATCCCTCGCGAGCGTTCCTGTCAAGGGCGGACTCGATCGCGCCGTGCGCACGCACGGCGATGTGAACGCTAATGCCCCTTGAGCGGAATCCGCATCTCGCAGCGCAGGCCCTCGGGGCGGAAGTCGAAGGCGACGGCGCCGCCGGCCTCCTGCTCGAGGCCGCGCTCGATAAGGCGGGAGCCGAAGCCCCTGGTCTTGCGCGGCTCGACCTTCGGGCCGCCGCTCTCGACCCAGGTGAGATGCACCTCGCCGCCGTTGGCGCGCCGGTCCACGTGCCAGCCGATGTCGACATGGCCGGACGAGGTCGAGAGCGCGCCGTACTTCGCGGCGTTGGTCAGCATCTCGTGGAACACCATGCCGGCGACGAGGGCCGTCTCGGCCGGCAGCATCACGGGCTCGCCGGCAAGGCGCACGCGGGCCGCGCCGTCGCCGTTGCGGTAGGCCGCCGCCTCGTCGGCGAGGATCTGCCGCAGCTCCGCCCCCTGCCACTCGCTCTCGGTGAGGAGGTTGTGGGTCTTCGAGATCGCAAGGAGGCGCGCCTCGAAGGCCTTGCGGAACTCGGGCACCGAGGCCGCGCCCCGCGCCGTCTGGGCCGCGATGGACTGCACGGTCGCGAGCGTGTTCTTCACGCGATGGTTCAGCTCGTTGAGGAGGAGGTCGCGGCGCTGCTCGGCGGTCTTGCGCTCGGTCACGTCCTGCGACACGCCGACGAGGCGCACGGAGGCGTCGCCCGGGTCGACGACCCGTCCGCGCATCTGCACCCAGCGCACGCTGCCATCCGGCCAGACCACGCGGTAATCGATGTCGAAGCTCGACCGGGCGGCGATCGCCTCGTCCACCACCGCCTGCTGTCGCGTCCGGTCCTCCGGATGGACCGCGGCGACGAGATCCTCGTAGGAGAAGGGCTCGTCCGCGGCGCGCCCGAAGTTCGCCTTGCAGGTCTCGGACGCCGTCAGCTCGCCCGAGCCCACGTCGTACTCCCAGGCGCCGAAGTGGCCGGCCTCCATGGCGACGCGCAGCCGGGCCTCGCTCTCGGCGAGCGCCGCCGCCGCCCTGTCCTGCTGGATGAGGTAGTCGCGGACCTGGAGCTGGCGCCTTCTCGCCCTCAGCGCCGACTGCACCGCGCTGACGAGGGTGAGCCCGTGCAGGGGCCGCTCCAGGAACATGACGTTGCCGAGCATCTCGGTGAGGTGCAGGTGCGGCAGGCCCTTGCGCACCGCGCTCGCCTCGCGGGCCAGGATGATGAAGGGCAGGTCCGACCAGGGCGGGCGCCGGTCGAGGTGGCGCTTGAGGCCGGAGAGATCGACGCGGGCGAGCGCCTCCTCGGCGATGAGCGCGGCGCCGATGCCGTCGCCGATCGACGCCGCGAAGGCGGCGTAGTCGGCGCAGACGCGGCAGTCGATGTCCGCCTCCTTCAGCAGGCGGCAGGCGCTCTCGGCGTCGCGGCCGGTCGGGGCGAGGACGACGACCGGCCCGACCTCGGTCTTGCCCCTCACGTGGGGCCCCGCTCGGCCGAACCCAGGACCGTCTCCTTCGCGCCGAGCAGCGGCTCCGCCGTGCCGACGTAGCGCGGCGTACCGGTGAGGATCGCCTCGAAATCGGTGAGCGGCTGGCCGACCGCGATGCCGCCCGGCCCCATCCTGAACTCGCGGATGGTGTCCTCGTGGGCGCCGCCGCGGTTCTTGATCACCGACAAGGCCTTGCGGATGCGTCCGCCGGCCTCGAAGAAGCGCAGCAGCACCACCGTGTCGGCGATGTAGCTGATGTTGAGGGTCGTCTGCATGTGGCCGATGAGGCCGACCTGCGGGCTGATCAGGAAGGTCGCGATGCCGAGCTGGCACAGGTAGGACAGGAGCTCGTGCATCTGGAGGAGGAGCTGCTTCTCCTCGGGCATCGCCGCCATGTAGCCGGTCAGGCTGTCGATCACGATGACCCGGGCGCCCTGGCGCTCGACCTCCTGGCGCACCATCCAGGCGAACTCGCCGGGCGCGAGCTCGGCCGGATCGAGCTGGCGCAGCGACACGACGCCCGACCTGATGTGGGGCTCGAGGTCCATCCCGAGCTTCTTCGAGCGGGTGATCATGGTCGCGGCGCGCTCGTCGAACTCGTAGATGGCGCTGCGCTCGCCGCGCTCGGCCGCGGCCAGCACGTATTGCAGGGCGATCGTGGTCTTGCCGATGCCGGCGGGCCCGAGGATGAGCGTGCTCGTGCCGCGCAGGGGGCCGCCCTCGAACAGCGCGTCCATCTCGGGCACGCCGCTCTCGATCTGCTCGGTCAGGAACGCGCGGTGGTGCTGGGCCGCGACGAGACGCGGGAACACGTCGAGGCCGCCGGGGCGGATGACGTAGTCGTGCCAGCCCTCGAGGAAGGCCGAGCCGCGCATCTTCTGCACCTCGACGCGGCGGCGCGCCGCGCCGAACTCCATGGTCAGCCGCTCGAGCGCCACGACCCCGTGGCAGATGCTGTGGAGCTGGAGGTCGGTGTCGCCGCCCGAGAGGTCGTCGAGGAGGAGCACGGTGCACTGGCGCCCGGTGAAGTACTGCTTGAGGGCCAGGATCTGGCGCCGGTAGCGCAGGGGCTCCTGGGCGAGGAGGCGCATCTCGGACAGGCTGTCGAACACCACCCGCTGCGGGTTCACGGCCTTCACCTTGTCGAGGATCGCCTTCATGGTCTCGCCGAGCTCGACCTCCCAGGGGTGGAGGAGGGTCTGCTCCTGCTCGAGCGAGAGCGCCGTTTCGGCGGAGGCGAACTCGAACAGGTCGATGCCCTCGAGGGACCAGCCGTGGCTCGAGGCGACGGCGCGCAGCTCCTCCTCGGACTCCGACAGGGTGACGTAGAGCCCGGCCTCGCCCTTCTCGCGCCCTTCGAGCAGGAACTGGAGGGCGAGGGTGGTCTTGCCGGCGCCGGGAGCGCCTTCGACGAGGTACACGCGGTTGGCGAGGAACCCGCCGTGCAGCACGTCGTCGAGCCCGGCGATGCCGGTCGAGGCGCGCGGCGGCGATGTTTCCTGCACGGTGATTGGCGCGGCGGGATGGGCGTCGTTCATGTCGCTTCGAGGTTGGGAGGCGCAGGGCAAGGCAGGCGCCCGCCGCGGACTTTGTCACGATCATAACCGGATCGGTCAAGCTCGGGTTCCCGGAGGTCCGGCGCGACCTTTGGGCATCGCGCACGCCAGTTACGCCCGCCGCGGTTTGACCCCGGCTTGGTAGCGCGCTACCTTGCGCGAATGCCGCGCCTCGCCGCCAAGAACCAGCCGAGCAAGTTCGCCGTTACCGCGAGCGGAAGCGAGCCGAAGGTAAGAAGCTCTTGCGTATGTGGGTGCTCGATCCGAATGGGCCGGGGTTTGCCGCGATGATGAAGGAGGAAGCCGACCGCCTTGCCGCTCGCGAGGACGAAGAGGAAGTCATGCGCTGGATCGATGCCGTGACCGCCGATCTCGACCTGCCGCCCTACGACTGGCCGGAGGACGACCCAAAGCCGGACAGGAGGTCGCAATGAGCCGCGGGAAGTCTCAAACCATTCCCACGGAACAACCTAGCAAGTTCGCCCGGTATCGCGCCCGAAAGCGCGCGCAAGGTCTGAGATTGAAACGCATGTGGGTGCTCGACACGAGCGCGCCCGGCTTTCAGGAGGAGGTGAACCGGCAGCTCGCGATCCTGCGGGATGCGCCGGAGCAGGAAGAAACATTGCGATTCTTCGAGGCGATCGAAGCCGAAGACGAACGCGGCGAATGAAACGCGGCGACCTCGTCACGGTGGCGGCAGCCGGCGATTACGGGAAGCCGCGGCCGGCCGTCGTCGTCCAGTCCGATCTCCTGACCGACGCCGACAGCATCATCCTCTGTCCTCTCACGAGCTCCGAACGAAACGCGCCGACGTTCAGGCTGACGGTCGAGGCCACACCCGAAACAGGGCTGCGCGAGCGGTCGCAGGTAATGGTCGAGAAGGTCAGGTCGGTGCGTCGCGGGCGTTGTGGGCCCGTGTTCGGACGCTTGGATGAGGGTTCCATGGCGGCCCTGGACCGTCTCCTCGCGTTCGTCATCGGCCTGTCCGAGGATGTCTCCTGACCATCGCTGGTAATCTCACCTTCTCCCCGCCCCAGACTCGACCCATATTCCCCCGATGCCGAAAGCGCCGAAGAAGCCGAAGCTGTCCACGGGCAAGGCGACGAAGCCTGAGCTGAAGCCGCTCGATACGTACCTGGCGGACCTCCTCAACCCGGCCATCAACCGGGAGCGGGAGAGATTTGGCGATGGCTCCCCTGCCTCCCCTGAACCGGGTGGGAGCGGCTTCGCCGAGCGGCCGCAGGAGACGTACGCCCATGGCGACGTGACCGATGTCGATCCGGCGCTCGCTAAGAAGCTCGGGTTGAAGGGGGCAGAAGACGGGCCGGATGTTCCCGCCGAGATCGGCGACCTCGCACCGGACGGCTCCCTTGCCACGGACGGCGTCTCAGCGACGGTGGCGTCGCTGACGCGGCTGCTCACCGAGGGCAATCCGCTCTTCAAGAACGGGAAACTCTGGACACCGCACCGGCCGCCCCGGCCCGAGAAGTCGGAAGGCGGCATCGCGTTCCGGATCAAGTCCGACTTCGAGCCCGCCGGCGACCAGCCGGCCGCCATCGCCGAGCTCGTCGACGGGGTGCGCCGGCAGGAGCGCGACCAAGTGCTCCTCGGCGTCACCGGCTCGGGCAAGACCTTCACCATGGCGAAGGTGATCGAGGAGACGCAGCGCCCGGCCCTGATCCTCGCCCCGAACAAGACGCTCGCGGCCCAGCTCTACGGCGAGTTCAAGAGCTTCTTCCCGGACAACGCGGTCGAGTACTTCGTCTCCTACTACGACTACTACCAGCCCGAGGCCTACGTGCCGCGCTCGGACACCTACATCGAGAAGGAATCGTCGATCAACGAGCAGATCGACCGCATGCGCCACTCGGCGACCCGCGCGCTGCTCGAGCGCGACGACGTCATCATCGTGGCCTCGGTGTCGTGCATCTACGGCATCGGCTCGGTCGAGACCTACACGGCGATGTCGTTCACGGTGACGCTCGGCGAGAAGATCGAGCAGCGCCAGCTCATCGCCGACCTCATCGCGCTCCAGTACAAGCGCATCCAGAGCGACTTCGCCCGCGGCACCTTTAGGGTGCGCGGCGACGTGATCGAGCTGTGGCCCGCGCACTTGGAGGACCGCGGCTGGCGCATCGGCCTGTTCGGCGACGAGGTCGAGTCGATCGTCGAGTTCGACCCGCTCACCGGCCAGAAGGTCAACGACCTCAAGTTCGTCAAGGTCTACGCCAACTCGCACTACGTGACGCCGCGCCCGACGCTCCAGCAGGCGATCAAGGGCATCAAGGAGGAGCTGCGCTGGCGCCTCACGGAGCTCACCCGCATGGGCCGGCTCCTGGAGGCGCAGCGCCTCGACCAGCGTACCACCTTCGACCTCGAGATGATCGAGGCGACGGGCTCGTGCAGCGGCATCGAGAACTACTCGCGCTACCTCACCGGGCGAAAGCCCGGCGAGCCGCCGCCGACCTTGTTCGAGTACCTCCCCGACAACGCCATCGTCTTCACCGACGAGAGCCACGTTACCGTGCCGCAGATCGGCGGCATGTACCGGGGCGACTTCCGGCGCAAGGCGACCCTCGCCGAGTACGGCTTCCGCCTGCCCTCCTGCATGGACAACCGCCCCTTGCGCTTCGAGGAGTGGGACGCCATGCGGCCGCAGTCGGTGCACGTCTCGGCGACGCCGGGGCCGTGGGAGATGGACCGCACGCAGGGCGTGTTCGTCGAGCAGGTCATCCGCCCGACCGGGCTCGTCGATCCGCCGGTGGAGATCCGCCCGGCGCGCTCGCAGGTCGACGACGTGCTGGGCGAGATCAAGGAGGTGGCCCGCGCCGGCTACCGCACCCTCGTGACGGTGCTGACGAAGCGCATGGCCGAGGACCTCACCGAGTACCTGCACGAGAACGGCGTCAGGGTGCGCTACATGCACTCGGACATCGACACCATCGAGCGCATCGAGATCATCCGGGACCTGCGCCTCGGCGCCTTCGACGTGCTCGTCGGCATCAACCTCCTGCGCGAGGGCCTCGACATCCCGGAATGCGCCCTCGTCGCCATCCTCGACGCCGACAAGGAAGGCTTCCTGCGCTCAGAGACGTCCCTGGTGCAGACCATCGGGCGCGCGGCGCGCAACGTCGAAGGCAAGGTGATCCTCTACGCCGACCAGGTCACGGGCTCGATGCAGCGCGCCATCGCCGAGACGAGCCGGCGGCGCGAGAAGCAGATGGCCTGGAACGCCGCGCACGGCATCACGCCGGAATCGATCAAGCGCGGCATCGCCGACATCCTCGACTCGGTCTACGAGCGCGACCACGTCCGGGTCGACACCGGCCTCACCAAGGCCGACGTCACCATGGGCCACAATCTCAAGGCCGTCATGGCCGACCTTGAGAAGCGCATGCGCGCCGCCGCCGCCGACCTCGACTTCGAGGAGGCCGCGCGCCTGCGCGACGAGCTCAAGCGCCTCCAGGCGACGGAGCTCCTGGTGGCCGGCGATCCCATGGCGAGCCAGGGCGAGGTCGAGCGCGAGGCGGGCAAGTTCGCCTCTCCCGCGCGCGGGAGAGGCCGACTCGCGCAGCGAGCGGGTGAGGGCACGCGCATCGCCGCCCCCGACCTCGACGGGACTCCCGGGCCGTCGCCTCGGGTCGGCAAGCCGACCCTCGACGACATGGGCCCCGGCACCGACCGCGAGATCCCCCTCTACACCGGCGAACGCCCCCGCGGCCGCTCGACCCAAGGGTTTGCCGGGCAACGGCCTAAGTTCAAGAAGCGCAGCCGGTAGATTGTCATATTAATTACGTATTATTGTCAAAAGTTGGATCACGATGATTTGAAGAGCGAAATAATACTTGGCCCAAACTTATCTAATATTTCTCTCAATGCCAATCGAATCGCATCAATTTCGAATCCTCGCTTCCAAAGTTTTGGATCGTCCACTATCTTTTGACGCCAGCTCTTGAAAACTTCTAAAAAACTCTGCTGGCCATCGACAGACGAAAGGTCGACGACGAGCACCACGGCGTCTTTCTTGAACCTACTTTCTGCCGGAGACCAAGCGATAAGAAAAGGACCGCGCTTCTGTGCCAACCCTGTCTTCTTCTTGTCGGCATCGTTGATCGCGTCAAGCCCGGTCTTGAGGTCGTATTGGGCAATCAAGAACGTACAATCGAGCGCCAATGCTTCGCTTGATCGTTTGTTGCGGACCGGCCAGTAGGATATCATCTGCTCTGACAACGGGATGCTTTTCGGAAGTTGATCCTGTGGGATCAATGTAGCTTTGAACGCTTCGCAAACGAACTTGTGCCGTTCGATCTCGCTCGGCAGCGCCATCGAAGTAAAAGCGACCAGCCCATAAGCTCCCACCTCCCTTGGCGGGACCTCCTGCGGTTCGATGAGAGCGCGAACCGGCTGCAGCCCGGAACCAGATTGAGTCCCGTTTGCAGCTTGAGCGGAATAGCGAAACGCGGGCGCATTCTGAAGTTGCTGCCTTGAAAACTCTGCGAGAGCAAGTTTCGGCCAGAGGGCGGTGTCCGAGCCTGTATTTGCTGCTGAGCCAGCACCTGTCGTAGCAGTCGTGCCCGTGCTGGAGCCAGCACCTGTCGTAGTAGTCGTGCCCATGCCGGAGCCAGCGCCTGTCGTCGCGCTCGGGTTCGAATCGGAGAAACGAAGGGACTCAAAAGGAACTGCGACATCCTTCCCGACGTGCCCGAGAAAACCACCGACGCTCAATACAACGGCGACGACCCTGCCGTTCCGATCGAAAATGAGTTCTGCAATGTCGCCGATTTTTTCATTGTTTGCGCCCAAGACAGTCGTCCCAATCAGCTTGGATGAGCGCCACGAGCCTAGTGGGGCCGACGTTAAGAAGGAGCCCGAACTTGGAAAGCTCGAACGTGCAGAGCCCGAACCGCTAGTTTGGCCAAAAGCACTGCCTTCGAGAACGCATCCTAAAATGCAAAAGGCCCTGACGATCAGCCGGCCGGTTTTCTCCATGTTATCGCTCCTATGCCGTTGACGAGCGCCATCACGATGATCACAAGGAGAACCTGACCGGATTTGGTTTGCGGCTCTATCCAATAAAGAGCCGCGAGGCTCAGCATGATGCCGACGAATGTGAGAAGGCCAAATTTCAAAACCATTTTCCTGCTCTTATAGCCACCCACCTCACCCCTGTTCTCCAGGTAGTAGCTTACCACTTTGAAGGAGCAAGCGAAAGTATAGCCCACGGGCGCTCTCCTAATCAGCCTCGGACATCCTGAGTTGTTCCCCCGGCCGGCGCGGCACGATGGCGAGGGGGGTGACGGTGTAGACCGGCTCGCCGCGCTGGTTGACGGCGGTCCATCTGACCTTCGCGATGCCCTGCGGCTTCGTGGCCGAGGGCAGAAGCTCGATCACCTCGCCCTCGAGGTGGAGCGTGTCGCCCGGCCGCACGGGGGCGAGCCAGCGCAGGCCGTCGACGCCGAGGCCGAGGAGCGGGTGCGGCCCGAACGGGTGCGCGTCCGTCATCAGCCGCATGACGATGGCGGCGGTGTGCCAGCCCGAGGCGGCGAGGCCTTTGAGCACCGTGCCCTTCGCGGCCTCCTCATCGAGGTGGTACGGCTGCGGGTCGAACTCGGCCGCGAAGCGCTTGATGTCCTCGGCCGTGACGCGCTTCCCGGCGCTCTTGAAGCGCATGCCGAGCGCAAGGTCGTCGAACCATTCGATCGGGTGCGTCGATGCATGGTCCGGCGGAACGGAGGCATGCCCCGCGGGCGTGCCGGCACGCCCTTCGGGCGTGCCGGCATGCTCCGATTGCCCGACCGCCACCGGATCGCTTGCCGGAAAGGTTTCTTGCAGTGCCTCATCGAGGCGGTCGCCCTGCGACAGTCCCGGCGACGGCCGCTCGCCTGCGATGCCCATGCCGGCCTCCGCTAATGATGGAATGCGACCGTCGCGCGTGGGCCGGCAGCCTACCCGGACCACACGAGCCGGTCCATCACCGCGTCCGGGCGCGCGCTCTGGCGCGCGAGCCAGTCCTGCACGTGGCCCGAGAGGCGCGCGCCGAGGCCGTCCTCGCCGATCTTCATCTCGCCGGCGTGGATGCCCCGCGCGACGAAGAGCGCGGGGATGCCGAACTTTTGGGCCCCCGCGATGTCGGTGCGGATCGCGTCGCCGACGGCGAGCGCGCGGGACGGCTCGACCGGGCGCCCGAGCGCCTTTTCGGCCATGCGGAGCGCCGCCTCGTAGATCGGCCGGTGCGGCTTGCCGGCATAGAACACCTCGCCGCCCATGTCCTCGTAGGCCGCCGCGATCGCGCCGGCGCAGGGGATGAGCGTGTGGCCGCGCTCGACGACGAGGTCGGGGTTGGCGCAGAGCATCCACAACGACCGCTCGCGCATGCGCGTCAGCGCCGGGCGGTAGTCCTCGGCGGTCTCGCGCGAGTCGTCGAAGAGCCCCGAGCAGACCACGTAGTCGGCCTCGTCGAGGGGTCCGAAGCGCACGTTGAGTTCCGAAAAGATCGGCTTGTCGCGCTCCGGCCCGATGTGGTGGACGACCTCGCCCCGGCGCTCGGCGACGATCGCGCGGGTGAGGTCGCCGGAGCTCACGACTGCGTCATAAGCCCTTCGCGGCACGGCGAGGCGGTCGAGCTGGCCGACGACGGCGCTCCCCGGGCGCGGCGCGTTGGTGATGAGGATCGCGCAGCCTCCCCGCTCGCGGAAGCGCGCGAGCGCCTCGCAGGCGGGCTTCGAGGCCACGATGCCGTTGTGGATCACGCCCCACACGTCGCAGAGGACCGCGTCGTAATCGGACGCGATCTCCTCCAGGCCCGCGACAAGGCGGATGGGATCGGAATTGTCGGGAGTCATGAGAGGCTCGCCGGTACGGGCGCGCCCGGTCCAAGTCAACTCACCATGCTCAGCCGGCTCGGCGCAGGAAGGCGCGGAACGGCATGCGTTGCGGCGGCTCCGATGGCGGGGTGGGAGCCGGTGACGGCTCCGGCAATGGGGCGGCGGCGGCGGGTGCCTGCGCCGGTGCCGCCGGGCTCAGGACCTCGGCGCGGACCGGGCGCGGGGGCGAGAAGACGAAGCCTTGCGCCATCGGCACGTCGAGGTCGAGGAGGTCGGGCACGTCCTCCTCGCGCTCGACCCGCTCGGCGACGAGCCTGATCCCGGCCCGGGCGAGCGCCGCGGACAAGTCGCCGAGCTCGACGTCGAGGCCGCGCGGGACATCCGCCGACAAAAGCATCTCGGCCGGGATCTTGACGTAGCGCACGCCGCGGTCGGCGAGCGAGAGCGGGTCGAGGCGCAGGTCCGTGGCGCGGTCCATGGCGAAGACGAGGCCGCGGTCGCGAAGCTGCGCGAGGGCACCGGCCTTCTCGGCGTCGAGGGTGCGCCATGAGCGCTGGGACAGCTCCAGCACGAGCCGCCCCGGCAGGTCCGGGTGCGCCTCGATGAGCCGGCCGATCCCGCGCAGGAAGCCGGGCTCGGCGAGGGAGGCGGGCGACAGGTTGCAGGCGATCAGCGCCTCGCTGCCGCGGGACGCGAGGTGACGGGCGATGGCGGCCGAGCGGGCCAGCACCTTGCGGTCGAGATCCGGCATCAGCCCGCGCGCTTCCAGCACCGGCAGGAACTCGGCCGGCACGAGGAGGGTGCCGTCGTCGAGCTTGAGCCGGGCAAGCGCTTCGTAGAGCCGCACCTTGCGCTGCGGCAGGGCGACGATGGGCTGGAGGTGCAGCTCCAGCCGTTCGCCCTCGAACGCCGCGACGATAGCCGCGACGGGGCGCGGGTCGGGCGTCTCGGGCGGCTTGGGTTCCGTCTTCGGCGCCGGCGGCGGGACCGGCCGGTCGACCGCCGCGATTCGCATCGGCGGCGCCTCGGGGGCGGGGCGCGGCGGCGGCGCGGCGGCGGCGCGGGGCGCGGGCCTCGCGGCCTCTTTCAGCCCAGCGAGGTCGCGATCGTGGGCCGCGACCGCGACCGCGAGGTCGCGCACGATCTCGCCGATAAGCCCGATCTCGGCCGTCACCTCCTCGAGGCCCGCCGACAGGGCATCGTCGGGCCGGGGCTCGGCCGGGGGCTGGGCCGGCGCAGAGGCCGGGATCGGCTCCGCCTCAAGCCTGAGGAGCCGCTGCGAGACCACGTCGAGGTCGCTCGACAGCTTCGCGGCCTGCCGGGCGAGGCGGCGCGCCCGCAACGCCGCGACGGCGGCGAGCACAAAGCCGCCGCCGGCCAGAAGCCCCAGCGCGATCGTCATCTCGGTGGGTTCCATGGGCCGCCCCGCCCTATTCGGCTGCGCCGAATCATCTCGGTGCACACGATCGTTTGTCACCGGCCGGGCTGCCCCCGGCAAGGCGCTTGGGCCCGGCAGGCCTGGTCATGCCCCGCTTTTCAGTCACGCTTGAGCCGCCGCAAGCGAACATGATAGCCGCGGGGGATGCTTTCACGTCGGAGCATATTGCTGAGTGGCGCGACGCTCGCAGCGACATCGAGCGCACGGGCCGTTGGATTCGTGGATCACTGCGGCGCTACCGCATATCCCTGCCCGTGGGTCGACGTCGCCGGGCGCGAGCGGGTCCCGCCGCCACGTGCGAGGGATCGGACCGTGGTGCTTGTCGTCCTTGGACAGTCCAATGCGGCGAGCACGAACGAGGCGGACGGGTTCATCCCGCGAGACGGCGTCGACAACCTCAATCCTGCCGACGGCCTGATCTATAGGGCCCGCGATCCGCTCCTCGGTGCGAGCCATGGAACCCCGCCGATGACGGCGTCGTTCGCGACCGTTCTCGGGGACTTGCTTCTCAAGCAGGGCTTGGCCGAGCGGGTCGTTCTCCTCGATATCGCGATCGGCGGCAGCACGATTGCCGCGTGGGCGATCGGGCCCTTGAACTATCGTATCGCGCAGGCCGGCCGATGTCTGAGAGCGCTCCGCCTTCGCCCGACATTCATCCTTCAGCACATCGGCGAATCGGACGCTTCCGAGCCACCGTCAGCCAGCCTGGGCCAGAAGTTCCTCCGGTTTCAGCGTCTGGTCGTCCGAGACTTCCGCAGGCATGGCATGAACTGCCCCTACTTCATCGCCGGGGTGGCTCGAATGGTCGACTTCAACCTTCCCGAGAGCCAGGCGCTGATCCGTGGCGCGCAGCGCGCGGCTTGCGATCCGGCTTCCCGGGTGTTCCCGGGTCCGGACACGGACGTGCTCGGGAAGGAGTTCCGCGCCGACGTGGTGCACTTCAATCGTAAAGGCCGCTGGGCTCATGCCGAAATGTGGGTCGATGTGCTGCGCCCGCACCTGAAATCACGGCAGAGTTGAGCTCGATTCTGTGTCGGCTCCGGAGGGGCGAGGTCCCGACCGTTCACCGTCGCATACGCCGCTCGTGGCGACACGATGGACGGCCATGTTCAGGGCTGATGATGTGCGCTGATTTGGAGCCGCTTGGGCAGCAGGTTCATGGGGCGCGGTAGCGGCGCTCGAGCGCGTCGAAGGCGTCCTTGCGCAGCATGCCCTGGCGCTCGGTGAAGCCGATCAGCCGGTCGGCGACGGCGGCGAGCGACCCGTCGCGCTTGAGCGCCGCCAGGGCCTCCTGGGCGGCCTTGACCGCGGCCTGTAGCGCCGCGTTGGCATAGAGCGCGACGCCGGCGCCCATGGCGGCGAGCTCTCCCTGCGGGATCTCGGGGGTGCGGCCCCCGAACACGATGTTGACCACCTGCGGCGCCGGCAGCTCGGCGAGGATGCGCTCGATCTCCGCCCGGGAGGTCGGCGCCTCGACGAAGGTGGCGTCCGCGCCGGCCTCGATCATGGCGTGCGCCCGCGCGATCGCGGCGTCGAGACCTTCGACGGCGCGGGCGTCGGTGCGGGCGACGATCTGGAAGTCCCCGTCGCGGCGCGCGTCGACGGCGGCGTGCACCTTCGCCAGCATCTCGGGAAGCCCGATCACCTCCTTGCCTTCGAAGTGGCCGCAGCGCTTGGGGAAGACCTGGTCCTCGATCTGGATGCCGGCCGCCCCCGCCCGCTCCAGCACCTTGACGGTGCGCCCCATGTTGACGGCGTTGCCGAAACCGGTGTCGGCGTCGACGAGGAGCGGGATCGCGACCGCGTCCGCCATGGCGGCGACGTGGTCCGCGACCTCGGTCAGGGTCGTGAGCCCGATGTCCGGCACGCCGAGGTGCATGTTGGCGATGCCGGCGCCGGTCGCGTAGCAGGCCTCGAAGCCAAGGTCCTCGATAATCCGCGCGAAGAGCGCGTTGGCGGCGCCCGGCACGAGCGCCGCGGCGCGGCGGGCGAGGATTGACTTGAGCCGGGTCGTCGTTCGAACCTGCATCGGGATCACGCCTTCCCTCTTGGCCGGGTTCGTCGGGCCGGGACGAGAGCGCGACGAACGCGCCGCCTTTTACGACAGATGGAGGAAACCGTGCGGAAATTCGCTCTCGCAGCCGCGCTTGCGCTGGCCGCTGCCGCTCCGGCGGCCGCCGTCGAGCTCAACGTCACCCATTTCGGCACCGGCATGTACGGCGTGCCCTACGCCGTCGCCAAGGAGAAAGGCTACTTCAAGGAGATCGGCCTCGACGTCACCGGCTTCCTGACCTCGGCCGGCGGCGGCACCACCGTGCGGAACGCGCTCGCCTCCGAGCTGCCCTACGGCGAGGTGGCGCTTCCGGCGGTGATCGCCGCCGCGCAGCAGGGGCTCGAGCTGACGATCGTCCACGCCGGCGTCGCGAGCGTCGCCGACCAGGTCTGGATCACCAAGAAAGGCGACGAGCGCATCAAGACCGTCCAGGACCTCAAGGGCAAGAAGCTCGGCTACTCGAGCCCGAAGTCCGTCACCGACATGATCACCACGATGATGCTCGAGGACAACGGCCTCACCGGCCAGGTCGAGCGGCGTTCCGTCGGCGCCATCGGGGCCGGCGTCGCGGCCCTGCGCGAGGGCGGGGTCGACATGACCTACGTGACGCAGCCGGTGTGGGCGAAGGAGAAGGACAACTTCCGCCCGGTGTTCAACTCGGCCGACTGGGCGCCGCGGGTGATGCAGACCGTCGGCGTCGTCAAGACCGACTTCCTGAAGAAGAACCCCGACCTCATCCGCGGCATCATCCAGGCCCGCCGCAAGGGCGTCGAGTTCGTCCGCCAGTACCCCGACGAGGCGGCCGCCATCATGGCCAAGGAGTACAAGATCGCGCTCCCCGAGGCGAAGGCCGCGATCAGCGACATCCTCGCCATGAAGGGCGTCTACTGGAGCCCCGGCGACTTCGACTACGAAGGCATGCAGGTGATGCTGCGCGGCCTGCAGCTCGTCAAGGCGATCGAGCCGGGCCCGTTCGACTGGTCGAAGGTCGTCGACGAGAGCTACCTGCCGGAGGACCTGCGGCGCCGGCCGAAGAGCTGAGCGCCGGCCGGCGCATGGAGGCCGATCCGGCCCAGGTCCGCCTCTCGGGCGTCACCCGCATCTATCCCGCGGTCGAGGGCCAGAAGCCGGTGCATGCGCTCGGTCCCCTCGACCTCGAGCTACGCGAGGGCGAGTTCTTCTCGGTCGTCGGGCCGTCCGGCTGCGGGAAGTCGACGCTGCTCGACGTGATCGCCGGGCTCGCGCCGCCGTCCTCCGGCACCGTGACCTTCGAGGGCCGCACCGTCGCGGGGCGCGTGCCGGACGGGGTCGGCGTGGTGTTCCAGGAGGATGCCAGCTTCCCCTGGCTGACCGCCTACGGCAACGCCGCCTTTGCGCTCCGCCGGGCCGGCATGCCGGAGGCCGACGTGCGCGAGCGGGTCGAGCGCACGCTGTCGTTCATGGGGTTGATGCCCTTCGCCGACGCCTATCCGGCGCAGCTCTCGGGTGGCATGCGGCAGCGGGTCTGCATCGCCCGCACCCTCGTGACACGCCCGCGCCTGCTCCTCCTCGACGAGCCCTTCGGGGCGCTCGACCAGCAGACTCGGCTGCTCATGGGGGACGAACTCCTGGAGCTGTGGCGCGAGACCGGCGCCACGGTCCTCCTCATCACCCACTCCCTCGACGAGGCGACGCTCCTGTCCGACCGGGTCGGGGTGATGTCGGCGCGGCCGGGCCGGTTCATCGACCTCGTCGAGACCGGCTGGCCGCGCGAGCGCGACAGCCGCATCGTCGCCGATCCGGCGTTCGGCCGCCTCACCGGGCGGATCTGGGCCGGCCTGCGCGACCAGTCGATCAAGGCGCTCGGTTCAGGCGTCCCTTGAGCCATATCACGCTGGCCTGAGCTGTCGCGCCAGCCAAGCGGGTGACCTTCGATGGCACAACCGCACCGTCGGCAGCACAGGTTGTGACAAATTTGCACCTTAGAGTGACTATGAGCAATTCAGCCGACTACATCCCTTGACTATTCAATATTAACGGGTTGCTCTTCAGAAGAGCGGCTTCCACACAACGGTAATAGGGGTCGGACCTCAAAGCTGATCTGATGTCCCATCGTTCCAAGCTACAAAACGCCGATCATGCCACCATCGTGTGGCGACAGGGGGATCGTGATGTTTCGGTGGATATTTGTTCTCGCGGCAGTTCTGGGGTTCGCAGGCTGTTCGGTGCATCCGCGCCCAGAGGATACGACAGGCTTCAATACAGTGCAGATTGTCGCGAAAGTCCGTTGCGAGGTGCGCGACGCCCTTCGGGCTTTCATTATCGGCTCGCTCAGGGATCCGAGGCGCCTCGAAGTATTTCCGCAGTACGCTGTACTGGCGGAAGAGCTCCAAATCGGCGCTCGCGACTGGCGGCATTTAAGGGATCACTTAAAGTTTTTCCGCGTTGATCCAAATACGATGGGTGTATTCGAAATTTATAATGGCGGAACGATTGCTTACGAGTTCCTTTTCAACATCACTGAGAACAACAAGCATGCAGCAGGGTTCGACCTCCTCCGGACGTTCACGCGCGGGAAGCTGACGGCCGGATTGGCTGGCAGCAGCACCCTCGACCGGAACAACATTCGGAATTTCGGCATCGCCGACAATTTCGAGGATCTTGTTACGTTGTTCAACGAGGATTACTGTGGGCCCGGCAGCGAGAACGGAACAGAGCCTCTCCACCGCCGGACCGCGAACATCGTTTATCCGGTGACGGGATCTCTGGGTTTGCATGAGCTTGTCGGCGCGTTCTTGAACCTCAACCAATCCGGCAACCTCATCGGGCTCCCGAATGCTCCTGCCGAGGTCTCTCGGCTGCCGACGATCTCCGAGAGCATGAAATTCACGACGACGTTCACGGGTGGCGGTTCCTTGGGTTGGACGGGCGTGGACCACGGCGAGCGAGCCTGGCGCCTATCGAAGGCTACCTTCGCCACGGCCAACACTCGCGAAGACGTGCACACGCTCCGCATGGTGCTGAAGCTGCCACTCGAATCCGAGAAGCGCACGCGGACGGTCGCGGAGCAACGCCTCGCCGCCGCTGGTGTTCCCATTGCGAAACCCGCGTCCGTGAGGGATCTGGTAAAGCAGAGTGCCATCGTGGACCTCACCCTGGCAGCGGAAAAGGAGTACATGGAGACGAAGATCCTGGTCGGACGGGATGCAAGGGTGCTGTTGCCCGAGTGAGGCCCAGGAACCATGAAGATACGAGAGCAACTCAGGACGAGAAGGACAGGACGATGAGCACTGAAGGCGATAAACCCAACAATCCAATGGTTGAAGTTCGTGTTGAGCGTCTGTTCAAGGTGATCGAAGCTCTGATCCAGGATCGCCTCGCGGGCCCAGTTGTGGACCGCTTTAAGGATCAGGTTGTCCTGATCCCGCTCGACCAGATGGAGTCCTTCAAGCAGTTCGTGGAGGCAGAGATCGCACGGGCCGATAAATCTTCCGCGAGTGCAAGCAGCGCCATGCAGAAGACCAGCGCAGTGATGCCGGGCGGTTTCGGCCATTGCACGATACGATAGTACTCAGGGTTCACCCAATCACGTCCCGGCAGTCTTCGACGATCGCTAGCACTGCCTACACTGATGGGCTGCGCCAGTGCCAGGTCGATGGCCGACAACATCGGCATGAGTTGCTGGCCCCGATCTTCACACAGGCCGCTCGGTGCTGTCGCCGAGGCGCGCCCGCGGCCGCCGCTTGCGAGCCTCCGAACTTGACAGGCTGGGGTTCGACATTGAACCTTGGCCTGCCCTCGATGTTGCTATCCGCCTCTTCGCTTACCACGATGGTCCCGTTCCGGTCGGGAGTGCTGGGCGTGGAGACTGCGCACTGAGCCGTGCCGGCGCCATTCGTCTTGCGGTGCTCGCCGGCGCGGTCGGGCTCCTCGAAATCGCCTGCCGGCTCGGATGGATCAATCACCACGCGGTCATCGCGCCGACCGAGATGGTGCGCGGCGCCTGGCGGGCGCTCGGGCAGGCGGACGTTCGCGGCGATCTCGCGCTCACGCTGATGACGGTGGCGCAGTCCTTCGTGCTCGCCGTCGCGGTCGGCTTCGCGATCGGCGTGGCGCTGCACCGGCTGCCGCGGCTGCGGCGCGCGCTCGATCCCTTCCTCGCGAGCTACTACGCGGTGCCGACCTTCGTGTTCTACCCGGTCTTCATCGTCCTGTTCGGCCTCAACCGCTGGCCGCTCGTGGCGATCGGCTTCGTCTTCGCCGTTGTGGCGGTCGCGATCAACACCCTCGACGGCCTCGCGCGGGTGCCGCGCGCCTTCCTGCGCACGGCGCAGGTGATGCGACTCTCGCCTGCGCAGACGCTCGTCCGCGTGATTCTTCCCGCCGCCGCCCCCTGGCTCTTCACCGGGGCGAAGTTCGCGGTCGCCTATTCCTTCATCGGCGTGATCGCGGGCGAGTTCGTGCAGGCCGGCGCCGGCATCGGCTTTGCCATCGCCTTCGCCTACAACTCCTTCGACTCGCTCACGATGTACGGGCTGATGATCGTCCTGTTCGGCATCGTCGGCACCCTCAACATGACGCTCTGGTCCTGGGAGCGCAGGCTCTATGCACGGCGCGGCGGACGTTGAGCCGGCCGTCACGGCCGAGGCGCCGCGGGGGCCGCGATCGACGACCCTCGCCGACACGGGGCTCGTCGTCCTCGGCGCCGTCGTCCTGTGGCAGCTCGCGAGCTGGACCGTCGGCCGCGAGGTGCTGCCGGCGCCGGTCGCGACGGCGCAGAGGCTCTTTGCCATCATGGCCGACGACGACTTCTCCCGGCACGCCTGGGAGACCGGCCGCGCCTTCGGCGCCGCGCTCGTCATCGCCCTCCTCGGCGGGCTCGCGATCGGCCTCGCGCTCGGCGCGCACCGGCTCTCGGGCGAGGTCGCGGAGCCGATCCTCGTCGCGCTCTACTCGATCCCGAAGATCACGCTCTACCCCGTGATCCTCCTGCTCTTCGGGCTCGGCATCTCGGCCAAGATCGCCTTCGGGGTGATCCACGGCATCATCCCGGTCGCGATCTTCACCATGAACGCTGTGCGCAACATCCGCGGCGTGTACTTCCGCGCGGCGCGTGCCATGCGCCTTTCGCCGCTGCAGACGGCCTGGAGCATCGTCCTGCCCGCGGCCGTGCCGGAGATCGTCTCGGGCTTCAGGCTCAGCTTCGCGCTCACCCTTCTCGGCACGCTCATCGGCGAGATGTTCGCCTCCCAGCGCGGCATCGGCTACATGCTGGTCAAGGCCATGGAGACGAACGACGTCTTGACCGTGATGGCGCTCGCGCTCCTCCTCATCACCCTCGCGACCGCCGCCTCCGCCGTCCTCCTCGCCCTCGACCGCAAGCTGCACCGGCGCGCGCTTCCTTCCTGAGGATTTCTCTGCCCATGACCGCAACCACCCGATTGAAATCGCTCCTGGATGCCGGCGAGTTCGTCCTGGCGCCGGGCGTGTTCGAGATGTTCTCGGCCAAGGTCGCCGACCGGATCGGCTTCAAGGCGCTGTACATGACCGGCTACGGCGTCTCGGGCTCGCACCTCGGCGTCGCCGACGCCGGGCTCGTCACCTACCGCGACATGGTCGAGCGGGCGCGCACCATCGCGGGCGCCGTCGAGGTGCCGCTCATCGCCGACGCCGACACCGGCTTCGGCGGGCTCCTCAACGTGCGCGAGACCGTGCGCGGCTACGAGGCCGCCGGCGTGCAGGCCATCCAGATCGAGGACCAGGAGATGCCGAAGAAGTGCGGCCACACGCCGAACCGGCGGGTGATCCCCACGCGGGACATGTGCCGCAAGATCGAGGTCGCCCTCGACGCGCGCACGCGCCCCGACACGCTCATCGTCGCCCGCACCGACGCCCGCACCGGGCTCGGCCTCGACGAGGCGATCGCGCGGGGAAAAGAGTTCGCCCGAGTCGGCGCCGACGTCGTCTTCGTCGAGGCGCCGGAGAGCGAGGACGAGTTCGAGCGCGTCGGTGAGGCGATCGACGCCTTTCTCCTCGCCAACATGGTCCCGACGGGGAAATCGCCGGTGGTCCCGGCCGAGACGTTGAAGCGCTTCGGCTTCGACATCGCGATCTACCCGGCGGCCGGCATGGCGGTCGCCTGCGCGGCCTTCGAGGCGAACTATCGCCACCTCAAGGAGCACGGCTCGACGGACGGCTCACCGGTGCCAGCTTACACCATGGCCGAGTTGCACGACCTCGTCGGCTTCCCGGACGTGTGGGCGTTCGAGAAGCGCTACGCCGAGATGTGAGTAGCGCACCGTGCGGCCGCTTCCCCGGCGAGGCGCCCGAGGGTCACGGCGGTGAGGAGGCCGTTGCCCGATAGGTAGCCCGCCGCCGTCGGCCCCGAGACGCCGCAGGCCGCGCCGCCCGCCGCGAAGAGGTTCGGCAGCGGGCGCCCGTCGCGGCGCAGAACGCGCCCCTCCCCGTCGACCGCGAGCCCGCCCTGCGTGTGGAACAGCGCCCCCGTGACCCGGACGGCGTGGAACGGCGGCTCGAGCGCCGGCGCGCCGGCGAAGGACCGCCCGAAAGCGTCGGCGCGGCCGGCCGCCTTCAGGCCCTCGACCTCCGCCATGGTGGCGACGAAGGCCGCGGCCGCGTCCGGCGACGGCCAGGACATCGCCGCCGCGAGCCCGTCCCAGCTCCGCGCCGTCAGGATCGCGCCTGCTGCCTCTGCGGCGCGGAAATCCTCGAACTGTCGCGCGATGCCGGCGATGCGCCCGTCGAACACGGTCCAGGCGACGCCGCCGGGCTGGGCGAGCACTTGCGCGGCCTGCTCGGAGTATCCTTGCGTCTCGTCGCAGAAGCGCCGCCCTTCCGCGTTCACCTGGACGCCGCCCTCCGTGATCGTCGCCCAGGTGATCAGGATGCCGTGCGGGTGAGCGACGGAGCCGTGGCCCTGGTAGCCCGAGAGGTGGCGGGTCGCGGCCCCGAGCGCCTCGCCCCAGGCGAGGGCGTCGCCCTCATTGCCCGGATGCCCGAAGTAGAGCGCCTCCGCCATCGCGGGGATGTGGCGGCGCACGAGCGTCCGGTTGCCGCCGAAGCCGTTGCAGGCGAGGACGAGGGCGCGGCAGGCGATGCGCTCCTCGGCGCCGTCCGGCCGCGAAAGGGCGAGGCCGGCGATGCGCCCGTCCGGATCGGCGAAGAGCGCGGTCGCGCGGGCGTTGCAGAGGAGCGTGGCGCCCGCCGCGGCCGCGGCCTCGCGCAGGCGGTCCGTCAGCTCCGCCCCGGAGCGGCTTGGGAGCCCGTGCATGCGCAACGCCGCGTGGCCGGGATAGCGGAAGTCGTCGACGAGGGAGAACGGCAGGCCGTAGCCGTCGGCGAGCCATTCGAGCGCGGGGCCTGCGGCCTGCGTGACCGCCTCGACCAGGGCGGGATCCGGCGCGCCCTTCGCCTTGGCGACGATGTCGGCCGCGAAACGCTCCGGGCTGTCATCGACCCCTGCGGCGCGCTGCCAGCGCGTCCCCGCCGCCGGGATCAGCCCGGCCGAGAGCGCGGTCGAGCCGCGCGGGACGGGGTCGCGCTCGACGACGAGCGCCTCCGCGCCGGCCGCCAAGCCTGAGAGCGCCGCCACGAGCCCGGCCGCTCCCGCCCCGACGATCACGAGCGGCGCCTCGGCCGCGAAGGCCACGCCGGCGGCCGGGCGCACGCTCATGCCGGCGCGATCTCGGCCATCGCCTCGACGACGGTGGCGATGCGGGCGACCGGGCGCAGCGCCGCGATCGCGGTCTCGTGCATGTCCGGCGAGAAGGCGGCGCAGCCGTCCGAGAGCACCGTCACGTCGAAGTCGCGCACATGCGCGTCGCGCGCCGTCGAGGCGACGCCGCCGTTCGTCACGATGCCGGCGACGAGGAGGCGGCGGACCTCGCAGCGGCGCAGCACCCATTCGAGGCGCGTCATGTAGAAGGCCGAGTAGGCGATCTTCTCGATTAAGACGTCCGCCGGCTGGAGCGCATCGACGAGCCGTTGCCCCCAGGCGCCGGGCTCGAAGTCGCCCCTCTTGAGGAACGGCCGCAGCTCCTTCAGGTGCGGCGAGATCAGCGGCTCCCCCCGCGCCGGCACCAGGGTGAACAGCGTCGCGACGATCCACCCGCCGCGCGCCCGCATGCGATCGGCGAGGGGTTTCAGCCGCGCGGGCAGCTCCGCGATCTCCGGCGCGGTCTGGCCGGCGCGGCCGTAGGCGCCGTCGGGATGCAGGAAGTCGTTCTGCAGGTCGACGAGGAGGAGAGCGGTGTTCGCGATTGAG
>DASVVU010000334.1:0-15222 GCA_036386395.1 Beijerinckiaceae bacterium
ACACGGGCGCTGGCCGGCGAGACGCTTGAGGGGCAACGACCTGTCGACTTCACGCTCTGGCGCATCGTCAACATCGGGATCTGGGGTGAGCGATTCGGCGTCAGCCTTTGAGGCCCTGCGGCTTCTGTACGTCTGCTTCGAGCGCATGGTGCCGGGCAGCGCCGCTGCGACGCACGTGCATGAGATCTGCGACGGCCTCGCACGGCGGGGCATCCTGGTCGACCTCGTCGCGGAAGGCGGGGCCCGGCGGCGCAGCGACCAAGTCCTGCGCTATTTCCGGGTGGTCGGGCGCAGCATGGCGGCGCTGCCGCGCACCAAGGCGGTGTTCTTCCGCTCGCATTTCGCGGGGCTGCCGGTGGCGCTCCTCGCCCGCCTCATGCGGCGCCCCGTCATCCATGAGATCAACGGCGCCTACGACGATGCCTTCGTGACCCATCCCCGCTTCCGGATGCTGCGGACGATGCTCGCCTGGGCGCAGCGGGCCCAGTACCGCTGGGCGAGCGCGCTCGTCGCCGTCACCCCGGACCTCGTCTCCTGGGGCCGCGCGGAGGCCGGGCACCCCCGGGTGAGCCTCGTCAGCAATGCTGCGAACACCGCCCTGTTCCGCCCGGACGGGCCGCAGATCGGGCACAAGCGGCCTTACGTGCTGTTCTTCGGCGGCCTCGTGCGCTGGCACGGGGTCGACGTGATGCTCGACGCGGCCCGCTCGCCGGCGTGGCCCGGGGGCGTCGACCTCGTCATCGCCGGGCCGATCGTGGACGAAAGCCTGCGACCGCAGTTCGAGCGCCCGCCCGGCAACGTCGTGTGGCTCGGCGGCCGGCGCCAGCGGGAGCTGCCGGAGTTGATCCGCGGCGCGGTCGCGGCCCTCGTCCCGATCTCGGACCCGGAAGGGCGCTCGTCCCGGGGCGTGATGCCGCTCAAGATGTTCGAGGCGCTCGCCTGCGGGACTCCGGTGATCGTCAGCGATCTGCGGGGGCAGGCGGAGTTCGTGCGCGACACGTCCTGCGGACTCGTGGTCCCGGTCGGCGATGCGGAGGCCCTGGCCCGGGCCGTGGCGGCGCTCGCGGCCGACCCCAGCCGCGCCAGGGAGCTCGGGGAGAAGGGCGCCCGCGTCGTCGCGGCCGAGCACTCCTGGGACGTGCGCGCCGGCGAGATCGCGAAGGTCGTGCAGGACGCGATCAAGGCGGCCTGAGGGCCGCGCGTTCTCAGAACGTCACGATCACCTTGCCGAAGGCCTTGCGGCCCTCGAGCTTCTCGAGCCCCCTGGCGAAATCGTCGAGGGGAAAGACCGAATCGATCACCGGGGTCATGCCACCCGCCATCTTGGCAAGCGAGTCGGCGATGTTCCGCATCGAGCAGCCGAACGAGCCGAAGATGCGGTACTGCTGCTGGAACAGCTGCATCAGGTTCATGGTGGCGGACACGCCCGAGGTCGAGCCGCAGGTGACGAGACGGCCGCCGCGCTTGAGGCACAGCAGCGAGCCGTTCCAGGTGTCGGCGCCGACGTGCTCGAACACCACGTCGACGCCCTTGCGCTTGGTCAGCCGCCGCACCTCGCCCTCGAACCGCTCGGTGCGGTAGTTGATGACGTGGTCGGCGCCAAGCAGCCGCGCCTTCTCGCCCTTGTCGTCGTCGCCGACGGTGGTGAACACGGTGCATCCGATGGCCTTCGCCATCTTGATCGCCGCCGTGCCGATCCCTGAGCCGCCGGCGTGGACGAGGATCGATTCTCCGGGCTCCAGCTTCGCGTTGTCGAACAGCATGTGCTGCACGGTGCCGAAGCCGATCGGCGCGCAGGCGGCGTCCTCGAAGGAGACGCCCGCCGGCACCGGGACGACGAGGCGCTCGGGGCGGTTGATGAGCGCGCGGGCGAAGCCGTCGACGTGGAAGCCGAGGATGCCGGCGACGTTCTCGCAGAGATTGTCGCGCCCCTCCCGGCAGGCCCGGCAATGGCCGCAGGTCTCGGCCCCGTACATCACGACCGGGTCGCCGGCGCGGAAGCGCGTCACGCCAGGCCCGACGGCCGCGACCTCGCCCGCGGCCTCGACGCCGACGACCTGGGGCATCTTGCGCTTGGCGAAGGCCATGCCGCGGAAGCCCCACAGGTCGAGATAGTTCAACCCGATCGCCCGCACCCGCACCTGCACCTCGCCTTCCCCGGGCGGGGCTGGCTCGTCGATGTCGGTCAGGCGAAGGTCGCGGTCGCCGAAGAGCTGGAGGGCGCGCATTCAGGAATCCGTCTCGAAGGTGTTGGTCCAATCCCGCGCGCCGTGGAAGACGGCCAGGATTTCGACTTGTCTGGAATGGACGCGATACGGCACGATGTATGGAGTCCTCGGAACCACGAGTTCCCGAGTGCCCGCCCGATGCCCTGGGCGGCCGCTATGCGGGAAGCGGGCAAGCCGCCGCACCGCGGCCTCGACGGCCCGAACCACGCGGCGCGCCGCCGCCGGATTGTCCTTGGCTATGTAGTCGCCGATTTCTTCGAGGTCGCGAGAGGCAGGCTCGGTCCAGACGATCCTCATGCCCGGTCGTACTTGGAGAAGATCCGGTCCATCTCCTCGTCGCTCACGAACTCGCCGCGATCTGCCGCTGCGATCCCTTCCTCGATCTTGGCGAGCTGCCATTCGCGGAGCTTGACGAAATTCCGGAGCGCCTCCTCCACGAGCGCGTCTCGCGGCTGGTTGGCTTTCCTGGCAAGCTCATCGATCGCACCGATCGTCGACGGCTCGATGTGAAGGGTCACGGGATCGGCCATTGGGTCTCTCCAGAGTGCTTCACATTTAAGCGAAGCGCCCCGATTCTTCTACCGATGCACCCCGATCATCGCGGTGAGCCCTCCGTCCACGGGCAGCACCGCGCCGGTGATGTAGGCGGCCGGTGGGCTCATCAGGAAGGCGACGAGGCCGGCGACCTCCTCCGGTTTCGCGAAGCGGCCGGCCGGGATCTGCTTCTCCATGCCGGCGCGGTAATCCGCGTAGGCCGCCATCATGTCGGTGTCGATGAACCCCGGCGCGACGGTGTTGACCGTGATGCCGCGCTTCGCGGTCTCGATGGCGAGCGTGCGGCAGTAGGACAGGAGCGCGCCCTTCGAGGCCGCGTAGGCGGCGTTGCCGGGGTTGCCCTGCAGCGCCGCGACCGAGCCGATCGCCACGATGCGGCCGGCCCGCGCCCGGATCATGCCGCGCAGCACGGTCTTGGCGAGCCGGGTGAGCGACCAGAAGTTCACCTGCATGGCGGCTTCCGCCTTGTCCTGCGCCATCATGGCGGCGAGCGCGTCGTAGCTCTGGCCGGCGTTGTGGACGAAGCCGAAGAAGCTCTCCTTCTCGATCGCCTCGCAGAAGATGTCGAGGGAGCCCTTTTCGGACAAATCCACCGAGTGCGCCGTCACGGCGCGGGCCGGATGCGCCGCCTTGAGCTCGTCCACGAGCGCCGCCGCCGCCTCGCCCGAGGCCCTAAAGGTGAAGTCTACGTCGAAGTCGGCCGCGACGAGGGCGCGCACGATCGCGGCGCCGAGCCCCTTGCCGCCGCCGGTGACGAGGACGCGCCTCATCCCTTCGGCTCGGCCCCGAGCACGAGGCAGGTGTTCTGGCCGCCGAAGCCGAAGGAGTTCGACAGCACCACCCCGACGCTTGCGTCGCGGGCCTCGTTCGGCACCACGTCGAGGGGGATCGCCGGGTCCGGCGTCCGGTAATTGATCGTCGGCGGGATGCGCCCCTCGCGGATCGTCATCAGCGACATCACGGCCTCGACGGCGCCGGCGGCGGTGAGCGTGTGGCCGATCATCGACTTGTTCGAGGAGATCGGCACGCTCTTCATGCGCTCGCCGATGACGGCCATGCAGCCCATCGACTCCATCTTGTCGTTTTCGGGCGTGCCGGTGCCGTGGGCGTTGACGTAGTCGATATCGTCGGGGGTGAGCCCCGCGTCCTCGATCGCCTCGCGGATCGCCGCGACGATGGGCGCGCCGTCGGGGCTCGAGCGGGTGCGATGGAAGCCGTCGCCGCGCTCGCCGCAGCCCAGCACGTAGCCGAGGATGGTGGCGCCCCGCGCCCGTGCGGCTTCCGCGCTCTCCAGCACGAGGGCGGCCGCGCCCTCGCCCATGACGAAGCCGTCGCGGTTCTTGGAAAAGGGCTTGGCGGCCCCCTCCGGCGGCTCGTTCTGAGTCGAGAGGGCCGAGAGGAGCGAGAAGCGGATAAGGGATTCGGGGTTCACCGAGCCGTCGGTGCCGATGCACAGCGCCGCGTCGGTCTCGCCGCGGCGGATCGCCTCGACGCCGAGCTGGATCGCGGTCGCGCCGGACGAGCAGGCGGTCGAGAGCGAGATCGGCGAGCCCTTGGTGCCGAAGCGATCCGCGACCCGGTCCGCCACGGTGCCGAACAGGAAGAGGTCGTGCCAGGGCTTGAATTGGCCCGTTGCAGCCGCCTTGAGGAGGCCCGGATAGGTGACGCCGTCGCTCTCGCCGGAGGCCTCGGCCAAGGCCTCGCGCTGCGGCCACTCCATCTCGACCGGCGGCACGGCGATGAACAGCGCGCCCGGGAAGTCGCCCGCCCGGCCGGCGCCGGACTGCGCCACCGCCTCCTCGGCGGCGAGCATGGCGAGGCGCTCGGACAGCGTCGGAGCGCAGAAGGGCTCGGCCTCAACGAAGTCGACCGTGCCGGCGATCTTCGTGCGCAGGCCCTCCGTCGGGAACCGCCCGATGGCGTGGATGCCCGACCGGCCGGCGGTCAGCGCCGCCCAGTTGTCCTCGCGTCCCTGCCCCAACGACGTGACGACGCCTATGCCCGTCACCGCGACGAGGGGGCGTCCCTGCTTGTCCCGTTCCGCCATCGCTTGTTCCTCACTCGGCCCGGGTCAGGCGGATCAGGCCGTCGCCGCGCCAGTGCCCGACCGAGGTCACGACCGCCTCGGGGGCGCCGGCCTGAACGAGCGCCGCCCCGAGGACCGCGCCCGCGGGCGCCTGTGCCTCCACCGTATGCCCGAAGAGGTCGCCGGTGGAGTGGACCGTTGCCGCACCCAGCGAGCGCAGCGCCTCCTGCTCCTCTTCCGTGACGCCGGCCACTCCCGTCGCACCCGACAGGACGACGGCCTCAGGCGCGGCGCCGAGGGCCTGCCAGTGCCGCTCGACCGCGGACTTCACGGCCCCGGGCGTGCGCCGGGTGCGCTCGGAGACCACGCCCGCGACTTTCGCGAGGGCCTTCGCGCCGCGTTTCTCGGCATGCTCGCGCGCCTCGAGGACCAGGAACGCGCCTGCGGAGCCCGGGATGAGGCCGCTGCCCTCGGGAGGGCGCTCCCACACGCTGCGAAAAGGCTTCTTCCACAGGAAGCCGCCGAGCTCGAACACGAGGAGCACGTCGGGCCGCTCGGCGTTGTAGGAGCCGCCGACCAGGAAAATGTCGGTCTGGCCGGAGGCGATGCGGGCCGCGGCGATGCGGATCGCGTCGACGCCCGAGCTCTCCTCGCCCATGAAGGTGCGCGACGCGCCCGTGACCCCGTGGACGATGGAGATGTTGCCGGCCAGGAGATTCGAGAGCTGGGCCAGGAACAGGGTCGGCCTCAGGTCCCCCATCAGGCGCTCGTTGAGGTAGACGCCCGGGTTTTCGGCTTTGCGGATGCCGGTCAGGATCTGCCCGTCGACGGCATAGTCGCGCTCGCCGCCGCCCGCCGCGACGATGAGGTGCATACGGCCCTTGAGGCCCGAGTCGTCCTTGGCGCCGGCGGAATCGAGGGCGAGGCCGGCGGCGTAGACGCCGAGCCGCTGCCACGGCTCCATCTGGCGCTGGTCGGATTTCTTCGGGATCTGCCGGTCCCATTCGAGGGGAACGACCGGGTGCACCTGGTAGGGGGCGAAGGTCGTCGCATCGATGCGCGGCGCGGCGCCGCTCGTCAGGGCCGCAAGATGCGCTTCAATCCCTTCGCCGGCGCTCGACACGATGCCGAGCCCGGTGACCACGACCTCGCGCATCTACCCGGCCTCCGCCGGCGCCGCCCCGACGACGAGGCCGATGCCGCGCGCCCGCTCCCGCATGGGGGCGTCGAGGCCTTCCGGGAAGGGCATCGTCCGGAAGCGGAGCGACGCGTCGCAGATCGGCTTGCCCTCGACGGCGATGCGGGCCTTGGTGACGGCGTAGCCCGAGCCCTCGTGCTCGAGCTCGGCCGTGATGGCGAGTTCGGCGCCCGGGCCGACGAAGGTCCTGAAGCGCGCCTTGTCGACGGCCATCAGGAACGGCATGTGGGTGAAGTCCATGAGGCCGAGCACGAGGTAGCCCGAGGCCTGCGCCATGGTCTCGGTGAGAAGCACGCCGGGCATGAGCGGATGGCCCGGGAAGTGGCCCTCGAACACCGGGCTCTCGTGCGGCACCGTCGAGCGCGCCTCGATGCGCTTCCCCTCGCGGTCGAAGGCCACCACGCGGTCGATCATGTCGAAGTATTCGAGACGCATGGGGCTTTACGGGGAGATTGTCACCCCAGCGGGGTCGGTGAGGCGGCCGCTCCGGCGGACCGCCCGAGGCGGTTCACGTGTTCTTCGCGGCCACGAGGGCGTCGATCCGCGCCACGAGGTTCTTCAGGACGAAGTACTCCTCGGCCGGGACCTTGCCCTCGTTGACCTCCTGGGTCCACTGCTCCAGCGGCAGCTTGATCCCGAACGCCTTGTCGATCGCGAAGGCGATGTCGAGGAAGGCGAGCGAGTCGATGCCGAGGTCGTCGATGGCGTGGCTGTCGGGCGTGATCTGCTCGCGCGGGATGTCCGCCGTCTCGGAGATGATGTTGGCGACGGTCTCGAAGGTGGACGACATTCTCGCCGCGCTCCCGACGTTCTTCGTGCAATGGCGGCGCGACGCCGCCGGGCTCTTCAGGCCCTGCCCCCGGTCGCTGTCCGCTCATGGATAACCCTGATGGAGCCGCACCCCTTACACGACGGGGGTGAGGGGGGCAACCGGCGCTCCGGGCGCGCTCATCCGGCGAAGGACCACCAGGTCAGGACGGCGGCGCCGACGAGCGTGAGGCCGTATGCGGCGTAGAACAGGGCCTGTGTCATGGCACGCCTCCTTCGGGTCGCCGCGGACGCCGCCCGGTCGGCGCAGGGCCGGGCTCAACGCGCCGCGGGCCGGCCTGGCTTCAGCTTCGCCTTGCAAGAGTGGGCATCGTCCGTTTGCACCGTAACATGAGATAAATTTTTAGGGACCGGAACCGCACGGTCGCGCTTCCGTTGTCCAGGTTGGCTTGAAGCGGGCCGCGCCGATGCCGGCCGTCTGCCTCGCCAGGGCAGGGGGGCGGATGGCGACGCGAACCAGCAGGACCACCGGCTTCGGCCGCGCGCCCATTCCCGATTTCTTCGGGGCCGGCCCGGTGGATCTGCGTCCGGCCCGTCCCGCCGACCCGCGACCCGGCCTCGGGCCGGATGTCCGCGACCGCATCGGGCAAGAGCTGCGGGCGATGTACACGGCGCTTGCCGGCGAGCCCGTCCCGGAGCGTTTCGCCGCGCTGCTGCGCCGGCTCGGCCCGGCGGAGAGCGCCAACGCCGATGCGCCGAAGGAGCGCAGATGACCGCGCCCGCCCATTCCGCCACCGTCGAGCCCGCCATGCGGGACGCGCTCCTCGCCGCAGTCCCGAATCTGCGCGCCTTCGCGATCTCGCTCACCAACAACGTCGACCGGGCCGACGACCTCGTCCAGGACACGCTTCTGCGCGCCATCGCCCACATCGACCGCTTCGAGCGCGGCACGAACCTCAACGCTTGGCTCTTCACCATCCTGCGCAACCTGTTCCATTCCGAGTACCGCAAGCGGCGCCGCGAGGTCGAGGATCCGGACGGCTCCTATGCGGCCCATCTCGTGAGCGCTCCCGAGCAGGGCGCGAAGCTCGACCTCGCGGATCTCCGCACGGCGTTGACGAAGCTGCCGCCGGACCAGCGCGAGGCGCTCCTCCTCGTCGGCGCCGCGGGCCTGCCTTACGAGGACGTCGCCAAGATCATGGACTGTGCCGTCGGCACGGTGAAGAGCCGGGTCAACCGCGCCCGGGTGCGGCTCGCGCAGCTTCTCGGCCTCGACGGGGTCGAGGACATCGGGCCGGACCGCCTCACCCGCGCCGCGATCCGCTCGGCGGCCTGACCGGGGCGACCTCTTCCCTCCCCGAAGCTCCCGGTCTATCCCTCGCCCGATGTGGCAGCGTGCGCCGGGCCGGCGGTCTTGACGATGCAAAGCGGATCGCCGCCGCGCGGTCTCTCCCTCGAGACCGTGCTCGAGAGCACCACCGACAGCGTCTTCGTCCTCGACCGGGACTGGCGCTTCGCCTACCTCAACGGCCGCGCCAAGGCCCGCATCGGCGGCGGGCGCGACATCCTCGGCGCGGTGATCTGGGACGCCTTCCCGGAGGCTCGCGAGACCGCCTTCTGGGCGACCTACCACGCCGCCATGGACGAGGGCCGGCCGGCCTCCTGCGAGGTTTACTTCCGCCCGCTCAAGGCTTGGTTCGAGGCCAGCGCCTACCCGATCGACGACGGCATCGCCGTGTTCTTCCGCGACATCTCCGAGCGCAAGCGCGCCGAGGCGGAGCGCGAGACGCTTCTCGGCCGGCTCGAGTACGAGCACGCGCTTCTCGACGCCGTCGTCCGCCAGCTCCCGGTCGGCGTCCTCGTCGCCGAGGCGCCGGGCGGCCGGGTCCTCCTCCACAACGAGGCCGCGGCCGAGCTTCTCGGCCATCCGGTCGAGCCGATCGAGAACCTCGCCGGTTACGGCGGCTTCTCGGCCGTGCACCCGGACGGCAGCGCTTACGCGCCGCAGGAATATCCGATCGTGCGGGCGCTGACCGCCGGCGAGGAGGTCGACCGCGAGGCGATGCTCTACCGGCGCGGCGACGGGATCGCCCACTTTTCCGTGAGCGCGCGCCCGGTGCGGGACGAGACCGGCCGCATCCTCGCCGCCGTCGCGAGCTTCGACGACGTGACCGAGCTCTCCGAAGCCATCGAGCGCCACCGCCTCGCGCTCGCCGCCGCCAACATGGGCGACTGGAGCTGGGATGCTGCGACCGACCTCATGCGCTTCTCCGAGCGGGCGCTCGAGATCTTCGGCTTCCGCCCCGACGAGGCGGTGACGCGCACGCGGCTGCGCGGCTTCGTCGACGCCGGCGACCTCGCCAAGGCCGAGACGACGATCGACGAGGCCGCCCACCGCCGCACCCGCTATCGGGCCGAGTACCGCTACACCCGGCCGTACGACGGCGTGGTGCGCTGGCTCCTGACCATGGGGCACGCGACCTCGCGGCCGGACGGCGCGCTTGCCGGCATCACCGGCGTCGTGCTCGACGTGACCGAGCGCAAGCGCGCCGAGGAGCAACAGGAGCTCCTGATCCGCGAGCTGCACCACCGGGTCAAGAACACCCTCGCGACCGTGCAGGCGATCGTCGGCGCGACCGCCCGCTCTGCACCCTCGCCGGAGCACTTCGCCGCCGCCTTCACGGGCCGCGTGATCTCCTTGGCCAAGACCCACGACCTCCTCACCGAGGGCGCGTGGCAGACCGCAAGCTTGCGCGAGATGCTCCATCGCGAGCTGCACCCGTACGAGGACCACGGGCGCCCGCGCGTCATCCTCGAGGGGCCGCCGGTAGAGCTTGCCACGGAGGAGGCAGTGCCGCTCGGCATGGCGATCCACGAGCTCACCACCAACGCCGCGAAGTACGGCGCGCTCTCCCGCTCCGGCGGGCAGGTCTCGGTAACCTGGGCCCTCGATCCGCCGGATGATCCGGGCGGGCGGCCCACCTTGAGCCTCTCCTGGGTCGAGCGGGGCGGGCCGGCGGTGTCCGAGCCGAAGAAGCTCGGGTTCGGGTCGCGGCTCCTGAAGCGCGTGCTGACGGCGCAGCTCGAAGCGCAGGTCGAAACCCGCTTCCCGCCGGAAGGTTTCGAGCTGTCGCTTGAGGCGCCGCTCCGCGGCCGCTCGGCCGCCATCCCCGGCTCCGGCGCCGCCGGTTAGGGCTTGCCGACACCGATCAGCTCGCCGGTCCAGCGGGTCTTTGTGCCGACGACGGCGGGCTTGTCGGACTCGCAGTCGAAGGCCGGGCCGAGGCGGTCGGCGGTGGTGCGGGCGAGCCCGTTCGGGTCCTTGTTCGCCTGCGCGTCGATAATGGCGATGACGCAGGCCTCGGCCTCGCGCGGATCGACCCGCACGACGGCGAGCACCTGAGCGTCGGCGACCGGGCCGGGCTTGCCGTTCTCGTGGTCCTTCATGAGGAGGCGCACGATCGCGGCATAGGGCTCGAAGCCCTTGTTGCCCTTGAGGCCGCGCCACTCGACGGTCTTGCCGGCGCTCCAGGCCGAGACCACGTCCTCGGCCCGCTGACTGCGCGAGAAGCGGAAGCCGATCGAGAGCCGCGTGTGGCTGGCGAAGGTCTCGACCTCGGCGCCGCCGTGGCCGGGGCAGCGCTTCACCGCGTCCTCACCCGTCTCCTTGTCGACGGAGACGAACCTGCAGCGCCCGCCGACGAGCTCGGTGTAGCGCGACTCCGGCGCCTGCCCGAAGGCGGGCGCCGCGGCGAGGGCGAGGACGGCGGCGAGGGACAAGCGCATGGCGGAAGCTCGAAGGGCGGACGCCCCGCCTTTACGCCGCCCCGCCGGCGCCGCAAGTGCGCGGGCTCACGCCCTCACATCCCCTTGTGGCCCTTGAGCTTGTCGTAGGAGAAGGCGAAGTCCTGCTTGTCGAGGGGCTTGTGGCACTGGAAGCAGGCCGTGAGGTTCGCCTTGTCGTTGACGGCACGGGCGGGCGTGAAGGCCTGGTACTCCCACTCGCCGTTGCGGATCTCGGGCGGATACTCGGCGCCCCAGCCGGCGCGCTTCTCCATCACGGTGTAGCCGACGATCTCGCCCTTCGAGAACCGCCCCTCGGCGTTCTTCGTCGGGTTGCCGTCCGGGCCGAGCACGGCGCGGTACTGCACGAGGGTCAGGACGGTGCCGTGCGGCAGGGGCTCGCCCTTCTTCGCCGCCTCGACGGCGGCGGCCGGCGAGACGAAAAGCTCGCGGTACTGCTTGTTGTCGGCCCGGTCGACGGTCGTGTAGAGCACGCCCTTCTCGAAATCCGCCGGGAAGGCGACCTTGTCGCCGCCGGCCCGGACCTCCCCGAAGAGCAGCACGGCTCCGCCTGCGGCAAGCGCCGCCGCGATCATCGTCCTCGTCATGGGTCCTCTCCCTTGGGCGACGGGCTCCGGCGGTCCGGAGCTTCTCGCGCCGCACCGGAGTGTGCGCCGAGGGCGCGTCCGCCTCAACTCACGGCCTCGCTACCAGGCGGTGATCCACCTTCACGGTGTCGTGCGGGCACGGCTGGCCCAAAGCCGCCCGAAGCCCTATTGCGGCGGGGCCTTCCGGCCCACGAATTCCCATGATCACCCTCGTCACCCTCTGCGCCGCCTACGTTCTGAGCCAGTTCTACCGCTCGTTCCTGGCGATCGTGGCGGCGGACCTCACCCGAGAGCTTGGGCTCGGGCCGGCGGAGCTCGGGGCGCTGTCGGGCATCTGGTTCGGCGCCTTCGCGATCGCCCAGTTCCCGATCGGCTGGGCCCTCGACACCTTCGGGGCGCGGCGCACCATCGCGGGGGCGATGCTCTGCGCGGTCGCCGGCGCCTTCCTGTTCGCGGCGGCGAATGGCTTCGCGGTCATGATGGTCGCGATGGCCCTCATCGGCGTCGGCTGCGGGCCGGTGCTCATGGGCTCGATGTTCGTCTTCGGCCGCGGCTACCCGCCCGAGCGCTTCGCGATCCTGTCCTCGCTGATCCTCGGCATCGGGGCGCTGGGCGTGCTGGCCGCCGCGACACCCCTCGCCTACGCGGTCGAAGCCTTCGGCTGGCGCCTCAGCATGGCGGCGATCGGGGCGCTCACCGCCGCGACGACCGTTGCCGTGTTCCTCCTCGTGCGCGACCCTCCGCTCGCGAGGCGCGCCGCGCACCAGGAGGTCTCGGCTTGGCGCGACCTCGTCTCGATCGTGCGGCTCAAGGCGCTGTGGTGGCTCATGCCCCTGACCTTCACGGCCTACGCGGTCGTCGCGGCCGAGCGCAGCCTGTGGATCGGCCCCTACTTCTTCGAGGTGCACCGGCTCGACCCGATCGCGCGCGGCAACGCCATCTTCCTCATGTCGGTCGCGATGTCGGTCGGCGCCCTCGCCTACGGCCCGGCCGAGCGGCTGCTGCGCAGCCCGAAGCGCACGGTGCTCATCGGCAGCCTCGTGACCGCCCCGGCCTTCATGGCGCTGGGCGCGATCCCGGGCCTCTCCACCGCCTCGACGGTCGCGCTCCTGTCCCTCGTCGGCGCCTTCGGGATGACCTACGGTATCCTGATGACCCACGCCCGCGCCTTCTTCCCCGAGCATCTTCTCGGGCGCGGCATCACCTTCATGAACTTCGTCTTCATCGCCGGCGCCGGCATCGTCCAAGCCGTCTCCGGCCTCGCCATGAGGGCCGCGGCCGAGGGCGGCGTCCCGCCGGCGCAGGCCTTCGGGCATTTGCACCTCGCCTTCGGCCTCATGCTCCTCGCCGCGACGGCGGTCTACGTCATGGCGCCCGCGAAGCCGTACCGGGCCTGACCGGGTGCATCCATTCCCCGCCTCGCGCGTTGTCCAACTCTGATTGCCCAAGCCGGAGGAGATGGACCATGGCTGCCCCGAAGACGCTATCGCAGTTCACCGCCAAGCAGACCGACGAGGGCGCGACGATCACCCTTGAGGCCGAGGACGGCTCGACGGTCGAGTTCGACGCCACCTTCGAGCAGCTCGAGCTCATGGCCGACACCCTCGACGACATCCTCTCGGCGAACGACGACGCGACCGAGGTCAAGGACGAGGCGGAGGTCTGACCGGATCAGGTCTTCCAAGCTCGCGCTGTCGTCCCCCAGGCGCGCTACGCAGCAGCTCGGGAAGGGAACCCAAGCGCGTAGGGCATGGATTCCCTTCTGCGAACAGTTAGAATCTTTTTCCCTCGCAGAGGTCTCCTCCGGGAAAGGAGGCTACCCCTTCACGCCTTTCTCCTGGAAATACCTGAGCGCGCCCGGGTGGAAGGGGATCGGGGAGCGCTCCTGGACCTGGTTCTCGAGGGAGAAGGCCTCGGCCTCCTTGTGCACGGCGACGAGCTCGGCCTTCTTCTCGATCAACGTCTTGACGATGTTGTAGGCGACGTCGTCGGACATGCGGTCGCCGGTGACGAGGATGTTCCAGACGTCGACGATCTGGTTGTCCTTCTGCTGCCCCGGGTAGGCCCCGGCCTTGATGGCGCCGGCGCTGTAGAGCTTGCCGTACTTGGCGTTCATCTTGTCGGCGAGGTCGCCGTGGTCGATGAGCTTCATGGTCACGCCGGGCGTCGCCGCGAGGTCGGTCACGGCCGCCGTCGGGATGCCGCCGACCCAGAAGAAGGCGTCGATCTTGCGGTCCTTGAGGGCGTTGACCGATTCGGCGACCGAGAGGCGCTCGCGCTTCATGTCCTTGTCCTTGTCGAGACCCGCGGCCTCGATGACCCTGAACGCCATGACCTCGGTGGCGCTGCCGGGCGAGCCCGTCGAGACGCGCTTGCCTTTCAGGTCCGACACCTTGTCGATGCCGGTGCCCTCGACGGTCACGACGTGCATGCGGTTGGGATAGAGCACGAGGAGCGACTGCAGCGGCACCTTGGCGCTCTTGAACTTGTCCTGGCCCTTGAGCGCGTCGAGGGCGGCGTCGGCCATGGTGAAGCCGATCTCGCTCTGGCCCGAGCCGATGAGCTTGAGGTTGTCGACCGAGCCGCCGGTGACCTCCGCCGTCGCCTGCACGCCCGGCAGGTACTTCGAGAGCACGTTCGCCATGGCGCCGCCGAGGGGATAGTACACCCCGCCGGTGCCGCCGGTGCCGATCGAGATCGTCTTCTGCTGCGCCTGCGCCGCGCCGCCGATGAGGACGGCCGCGGCCGCGATCATCGCGCCCTTGAGGATGCCTTGCAGCATCGGGATGCCTTTGAGCATCGTGTTCTCTCCCGTTTCAAGCTGTTGCGGCCGGGGCTGAGACGCCCGGCTTCATCCGCTGCCATACCACGAGGCCCAAGAGGATCACCAGACCGAGCGTGCCGGTGTACTCGATGTCGCGGTTCAGGATCGCCTCGGCCCCGGCCTCGATCAGGGTCGGGAAGATCAGGAGCAGGCCGGCAAAGCCATAAAGGACGCTCTCGGCCGGCGTGTTGCGGCGCAGGCCCCATTGCTGGGCGGCGGCGGACAGGGCCGCGAGGCCGAGCGCAGCGCGCAAGGAGATCCAGATCACGTCCATCCAGGAGCCGCCCGGCGGGACCTTGAGCAGGAGCCCGACGCCCAGCGGATCGAGCACGAACACGAACGGCACCAGGAAGGCCGGCAGCGTGTACTTCCACGACTGCAGCGTGGTCTTGTACGGGTCGCCGCCGGTGATCGCCGCCGCCGCGAAGGGAGAGAGCGCCGTCGGGGGCGACACCTCGGAGAGCACCGCGTAGTAGAAGATGAACATGTGGGCGGCGAAGTCCGGCACGCCGAGCTTCGTCAGCGCCGGCGCCGCGATCACGGCGCAGATGATGTAGGACGCCGTCACCGGCACGGCGAGGCCGATGATCCACACGATGAGGGCGGTGTAGATCGCGGTCAGCAGCAGGCTCCCACCCGCGTAGGCGATGACGATCGAGGAGAACTTGAGGCCGAGGCCGGTGAGCGTTACGACGCCGACCACGATGCCGGCCGAGGCGCAGGTCGTCGCGGCGTTGATGGCGCCGATCGAGCCATCGGCCATGGCCCGCACGAGGGGCGAGGGGTCGACCGCCGACCACGCCCGCCCCACGGCGGCGCGGGCGCGGCCGAGGTCGAAGCGGACCAGCGCCGTGTCGCGCCGGATGAAGCTCAGCACGAAGGTCGCGACGGTCGCGTAGAACACCGAGAGCGACGGCGAGTAGCCGATCACCATGAAGACCACGACGGCGAGGAGCGAGACGAAGTGGAAGCCGTAGCGCTTCGTCATCTGCCAGAGCGTCAGGTCCTGGTGGACCTCGACCTCGCGGGCGCCGAAGCGCTTGGCGTCGAGCTCGACCATGATGAGCAGCGCGAAGTAGTAGAGGCAGGTCGGGATCGTCGCCATCCAGATCACGTCGAGGTACGAGATCTTGAGGAACTCGGCGATCAGGAATGCGGCGGCGCCGAGCACCGGCGGCGACAGGATGGCGCCGAGGCCGCCGGCCGCCAGAAGCCCGCCGGCGGCGTCCTTC
>DASVVU010000335.1:0-16703 GCA_036386395.1 Beijerinckiaceae bacterium
CGCCCCCTTGGGGGGTGGCCCGACTCGGGGCGACGCCCCGCGCGGGGTGGGGGGCGCCGGCATGAAGCTCCCGGCCGACGCCGGCCCGCCGCGTATCAGCCGCAGGGGCCAAGGCGAAGTGATCCGTCCGGCTTTGGCCCCTGCGGCTGCTCCGGCCCGCGCTCTCGTCAATATTCGCGCTCGATGCCCGCGCCCCCCACCCCGCTCGGGCTTCGCCCGAGTCGGCCCTCCCCTCCGGGGGGAGGGAAGGTGCCATGAACCGCCCGAAGCTCCTCGCCCTGCAGGCCGGCGTCGGCCTCGCCACGCTTGTCCTGTGGCACGTGCTGACCGTGTATCCGATCCTCGGCAAGACGAAGGACGTCCAGTTCTTCTTCTCGACGCCGGCCGACGTGCTCAAGCGGGTCGTCAAGGAGTTCGCCGGGATCCAGCCCCTCGGCTGCCTGAAGAGCGTCACCTGGACGGTGCCGTTCCTGGGGAAGGACCCGTGCGGCATCCTCTACGACCTCATGATCACCTCGATCGAGACCGTGCTCGCCTTCGCGGCCGGGGCCCTCGGCGGCATCCTGTTCGGCTTCGTCTTCGCCAGGAGCGAGGGGATCGCCGCGGTGTTCGATCCCTACATCAAGGCCGCGAACGCGCTCCCTCGCGTGGTGCTCGCGCCGATCTTCGCCCTGTGGTTCGGGCTCGGCATCTGGTCGAAGGTGGCGCTCGGCTTCACCCTCGTGTTCTTCATCGTGTTCTTCAACGTCTACCAGGGGGTGCGCGAGGTGCCGCAGGTGGTGCTCGCGAACGCCCGCATGCTTGGCATGAACGGGCAGCAGCTCCTGCGCCACGTCTACTGGCCGGCGGCGCTGACCTGGGTGTTCTCCTCGCTCCACACCTCCGTCGGCTTCGCCCTCGTCGGTGCCGTCGTCGGCGAGTACCTCGGCTCGTCCGCGGGGCTCGGCTACCGCATCCAGCAGGCCGAGAGCGTCTTCGACGTCACCGGCGTCTTCGCCGGCATGCTGATCCTGATGATCTTCGTGATCCTGATCGACGCCCTCGTGACGCTCATCGAGAACCGCCTCCTCGTCTGGCGCCCGGGACCGGCGACGGGGGCGCAGAGCTGATTACGCGCCGTCCGGCCCGCGTGCGAGCCTCACCGCATTAGAGCGGTGCCCGCTCTAAAAGATCGGCAAGGGCCTCCCAATCGCCGAACGCGCGCTCCCCTCCCCCTTGCGGGGAGGGGTAGGGGTGGGGGTCGCGGGGTCAGGCGTAGTCGCGCCGTTTAAACCCTCGCTCCCCGTACAGAGCTCCACTTTCACGACCGGGCTCTACGCCCGCGACCCCCACCCCGCTCGGGCTCCGCCCGAGTCGGCCCTCCCCGCAAGGGGGAGGGAAGCGCGCTGTCGCCGATTCAGTTCGGAACGCATAATCTAATTTGGAGCGACTGAGCGGTCTTCCTCAATTGTCTCCCCACGCCCATCGAGTTGCACAACCCGAACGCCTACATGCGCTCCCGCTTGACGCACGCCCTCCGGCCCCGCATCAAGCCGCGATCCAAGAACACGGAGGAAGCCCATGGAACGCCGCACATTCCTGACCGGGGCCGCCGCGGCGGCGCTCGCCGCGGGCGTCGCGCCGCAGGTCCGCGCGCAAGGGACCGGGGCGCCCGAGAAGGCGAAGGTGCAACTCGGGGTCGGCGGCAAGCCGCTCCTCTACTACCTGCCCCTGACCATCGCCGAGCGGCGCGGCTTCTTCAAGGAGGAGGGGCTCGAGGTCGAGATCGCCGACCTCGCCGGCGGCGCGCGCTCGCTGCAGTCCCTCGTCGGCGGCTCCGTCGACGTGGTGACGGGGGCCTACGAGCACACCATCCGCATGCAGGCCAAGGGCCAGGACATCCGCGCCGTGATCGAGCTCGGGCGCTTCCCGGCGATCGTGGTCGCGGTGCGCAAGGACAAGGCCGGGCAGATCAAGTCGGCGGCGGACCTCAAGGGCGCGAAGATCGGCGTCACGGCGCCCGGCTCCTCGACCGCGATCCTGGCGCAATACGCCATGGTCAAGGCGGGACTGAAGCCGACGGACGCCGCGATCATCGGCGTCGGCGGCGGCGCCGGCGCGGTCGCGGCCATGAAGAAGGGCGAGATCGACGCGATCTCCCACCTCGACCCGGTGATCGCCAAGCTCGAGGCCGACGGCGACGTGCAGGTCCTCATCGACACCCGCACCGAGGCCGGCACCCGCGCCCTCTTCGGGGGCTCGAACCCGGCGGCGGTGCTCTACACCAAGCAGGAGTTCATCGAGAAGAACCCGAACACGACGCAGCGCCTCGTCAACGCCTTCATGAAGGCCCTGAAGTGGATCGAGACGGCGACGCCGGAGCAGGTCGCAGACAGCGTGCCGCCCGAGTACCACCTCAACGACAAGCCGCTCTACCTGAAGGCGGTGGCGAACTCGAAGGAGAGCTACTCGAAGACCGGAGTGGTGAGCCCGCAGGGGATGGCGAGCATCCTCGACATGCTCAAGACCCTCGACCCCGAGCTCCAGAACGCCACCGTCGACGTGTCCAAGACCTTCGACGACCGCTTCGTCAAGCGCGCGTCCGCTTAAGAGCCGGCGTGAAGGTCTACCGCATCCTCACGGGCCCGGACGACGCGCGCTTCTGCCACCGCGTCACCGAGGCCCTGAGCCAGGGCTGGGAGCTTCACGGCGACCCGGCCCTGACCTACGACCCCGAGACGAAGCGCGTCGTCTGCGGCCAGGCGATCGTCAAGGAGGTCGAGGGGACCTACAGCCCGGACATGAAGCTGTCGGAGCAGTAGGGCGCGGGCGCGCTTCCCTCCCCCTTGTGGGGAGGGCCGACTCGGCCGGAAGGCCGAGCGGGGTGGGGGGCGCAGGCGTAGAGCGCGGTGGCTGAAGAAGAGAGCTGTACAACCCGCTTGTGCTCTCACTTGACGATTGAGCCTGACCCGTCGCCCCCCACCCCTGCCCCTCCCCACAAGGGGGAGGGGAATGGCGCGCCAGCGATTTGGGAGTCCTTGCCGATCCACGCTGAGCGGATAACGCCCTAAAGAATCCACCGGGTGAGCCCGGTCCCCGGCGCCAGCATCAGGAAGGCCCACAGGAGCGCCGACGTGAAGTTGGCGATCTGAAACGGGACGCGCGGCATCTCGAAGATGCCGGCGACGAGGGGCACGAAGGCCCGCGCCGGCCCGAAGAAGCGTCCCAGGAAGATCGCCCAGACGCCGTATTTCCTGGTGAACGCCTCGCCCTTCGCGATCATCTGCGGATAGCGGTTGAGCGGCCAGACGTGGTGCGTCTTGTCCTCGAGGTAGCGCCCGACCTCGTAGGACAGCCAGTCGCCGAGCGCCGCGCCGAGCGCCGCGCCGGCCCAGATCGGCCAGAAGCCCAGGCCCATTCCCCCGATCATGCCGCCGATGGCGAGGAGCATCACGGTCGCGGGCACGAACAGCGAGACCACCGCGAGCGACTCGCAGAACGCCAGCGCCGCGACGATGAACGGCGCCCACGCCTGGTGCAGGCGCACGAACTCGATGACGGTCGTCTTGAGGCCTTCGATGTCCATGGAGGTCCGCGAGGTGAAGCGCCCTTGTGGCGGCGCTTCGGGGGATTGGCAAGGCTCCCGGCCGTGAGTGCCGTCCTATTCAGGCCCGCCGGTGTCCTGATCCGCCGGGGTGCGTGTCCTAATTTGCCGGGAATGGGGCTCCGGCAGGCCGTCTAGATCGGCCTCGATCAGAATGACGAAGCCGAATTGGAAAGCTCGCACGGGCGCTCGTTGCGATCTTCCCCCCGAAGTTTACGCTAAGCCGACCTTCGAGGGGGAGGGGCCGATGCAGATGTCTTGGATACGCGGCGGCGGCGCGACGTTGCTGATTGCCGGCGCGCTCGTCGGTACCGGTTTTTCCATAAGCCCGGTGCGCGCGGACGAGACCGTGAGCATCGGCGGTTCGAGCGCCGTGCTGCTGCGTCCGGCTTCGCCGCGCGGCAGCGTGATCCTGATGCCCGGCTCTCATGGCTCGATCGGCGCCGCGGCCGATGGCCAGATCACGCGGCTGCAAGGCAACTCGCTCGTGCGCAACCGGGCGTCGTTTCGGGCGCGCGGCCTTGCCGTCCTGGTGGTCGACGGGGGGGTCAATCTGGCGAGCGCGGTCGAATACATGGCCAAGATCAAGCGGCCGGTCGTCGTGATTGCGTCGAGCCGTGGAACGTTGCGGGCGGCGCGCGGCATCGCGGGCGGCGCGCAGCCGGATGCGCTGGTGCTGGCCTCCGGGTTCCTCACCGATGCGTCCGGCTCATCGGAAAATGTCGCGAATATTCTGGGCTCGTCCGCGGCGCTGCCGCGTACGCTCGTCATCCACCATCGCCGCGACGGTTGCCGGTTCACCCAACCGGCGGGCGTCGACCCTTTCGTCCGCTGGGCCGGCGGAAGAGCGCGCGTCGCCTGGGTCGATGGCGGACGCGAAGCGGGGGACCCGTGCCAGGCGGAGGGCCATCACGGCTTCGCCGGGATCGACGGCCGCCTCGTCTCGCTCGCCGCGGGGTTCAGGTAGGGTGCAGCCCGGGAGCGGATGCGCGCCGGCCGACAGAGGACGCCGCCTCAGTGGGCGGCCTCGTCACTATCCTAAGGCGGCGCCATCGTGCTCGATTTTAACGCGGCCATCGGGAGCCCTCATAGATCAGCCCGAAGATGCTTGCCCCAATGTGCGCGGGCGGGATCGTGCGCAAGAGGTCCACGATAAACGGATGCAGGTCATCCAGACCGCCGCCGCCATTCCCGCCTCCCGTGCGCTTTTCCTTCTCGGGCTCGCGCTCGGGCTTGACCTCCTCCTCTCGGGCGGGGCCGTCCGCCGTGTTCCCCGGCTTGATAAAGCGCCCTGTCGTCCCGTCGACAAAGCCCGCGTACTGAGCCGACTTAGTGAACGCCTGACGCGCGTAGGACAGCACCGGGCCGAGCGTCCCTTTCGGCCGTCATGGCCGGGCTTGGCCCGGCCATCCACGACTTCCACGCCACAAGGCGCGCTGCGCGAGTTTAAAGCCCATGCATCCGAGGCATACGCGACGGCGCCTGGCCCGCCCAGGCAAAGGCGTGGATGCCCGGCCCAAGGCCGGGCATGACGAGAGGACGAGGGGGGCGCGCCTGCCGCTGGGCGTCGCGCCGGCTTGGCAATCCGGGCGGATCGCGCTCTAACATCCCGCCCCGCCACAATCCGCCCCAGGACCCGACATGAACGACATCCTCGCCCTCGACGGCGCGAGTCTCTTGGCCGCCTTCCGCAGCCGCAGCCTTTCGCCCGTGGAGGCGGTGGAGGCGGTGCTCTCCGGCATCGAGCGCCACAACCCCGTCGTGAACGCCTTCAACGTCGTCGACGCCGAGGGCGCGCGGGCGGCGGCGCGGGCGTCCGAGGCGCGGTGGGCGAAGGGCGCGCCGCTCGGCCCCGCGGACGGCCTGCCGTTCACGATCAAGGACAACATCCTGTGGGCCGGCCACCCGATCCGGCGCGGCTCGCGGACGAGCTCCCCCGAGCCCGCCGCCGAGAACGCGCCCGCGGTCGACCGCCTCCTCGAATCCGGCGCCGTGCCGGTCGGCAAGACGACGCTGCCGGAGTTCGGCTGGAAGGGCATCGGCGACAGCCCGCTCACCGGCGTCACCCGCAACCCGTGGGACACCGGCGTCACCACCGGCGGCTCGTCGGCTGGCGCGGCGGCCGCCGCCGTCCTCAACCTCGGCGTCCTCCACCTCGGCACCGACGGGGCGGGCTCGATCCGCATCCCGGCCGGGTTCTGCGGCCTCTTCGGCATCAAGCCGAGCTTCGGGCGCGTGCCGGCCTTTCCCCCCTCCCCTTTCGCGATCGTCTCGCACGTCGGACCGCTCTCCCGCACCGTGCGCGACGCCGCCCTCCTCCTCACCGTCTGCGCGGCCCCCGACATGCGCGACATGACGGCCATGAACACGCCAGCGCCCGATTACCGCATCGGCCTCGATGACGGGGTCCGCGGCCTGCGCATCGCCTGGTCGCCCCGGCTCGGCTACGTGAAGGCGCTCCATCCCGAGGTCGAGGCGCTGACCGCCAAGGCCGCCCGCGCCTTCGAGGAGCTCGGCGCGACCGTCGAGGAGGCGGACCCGGGCTTTGCGAACCCGGTCGAGATCCTGAACGCGCTTTGGCACGGCGGCGCCGCGGCCCTCGTGCGGGCGATCCCGGAGGAGCGGCGGGGCGAGGTCGATCCGGGCCTCCTGAAGCACGCCGAGCGCGGCTGGGGGCTCTTGGCCGGCGACTTCGCGGCGGCCGCGAACGCCCGTTTCGCCCTCTTCACCGCCATGGCGCGCTTCCACGAGCGCTACGACCTGCTGCTCACCCCGACGCTCGCGACCCCGGCCTTCGCGGTCGGCCACGACGTGCCGCCGGACGGGGCGTTCGGCGACGACTGGGTCGGCTGGACGCCCTACAGCTACCCCTTCAACCTCACCCTCCAGCCGGCCGCGACCGTGCCGGCGGGGCTGACCAGCGCCGGCCTGCCGGTCGGCCTCCAGATCGTCGGCCCGATGCGCCGGGACGACCTCGTGCTCAAAGCGGCGCGCGCCTTCGAGGCGGTGCGGCCCTGGCCGACGATCGCCGAGCCGCGTCCGCTCACTGCAATGTGAGGCGCACGAAGGATTCAGGTATGCAGAATACCGGCACGCGCCGCGCCCCCGCGGCCGGCCGGCAACATCGTCGAACGTCGCGCAACATCATCCGCAACATCGTCGCTCGTTCGGCGCAACATCGTCGCATCATCATCGGACCATAGGGAGGCCGTTTCCCATGCATTTGACCCGACGCAGCATCCTCGCCGCGGCTCCCGCCGCCGCCGCAGTCTCCGCCTTCGGCCCCGCCCTCGCCCAGGGCACCCCCGCCCCGGCGCCGGCCGGCGGCGCCCAGCAGGCGCCCGGCTTCTACCGCTACAAGGTCGGGGACATCGAGGCGACCGCCGTCAACGACGGCGTCTGGAACCGCTCGACCGAGGGCTTCGTGAAGAACGCCGACGCCGGGGCCGTGCAGAAGGCCATGGAAGAGGCGTTCCTGCCGCCGAACACCCTGCCGATCCCCTTCACCACCACGGTGCTCAAGACCGGCGGCAAGCTCGTCCTCATCGACACCGGCAACGGCGACTCCGGCGCACCCACCTCCGGCACCTGGATGGCGAACTTCAAGGCGGCGGGCTTCGACCCGGCGCAGGTGAATACGATCATCATCAGCCACTTCCACGGCGACCACATCAACGGCCTGCGCCTCAAGAACGGCACCGCCGTGTTCCCGAACGCCGAGATCCTGGTCTCGGCGCCGGAATGGGGCTTCTGGATGGACGACGCCAAGATGGCCTCCGCCCCGGAAGGGCTGAAGGGCAACTTCAACAACGTCCGCCGGGTCTTCGGGCCGATCGCCAAGGACGTGAAGCAGTACGAGGCCGGCAAGGAGATCGCGCCGGGCGTCACCGCCGTCGCGGCGCCGGGGCACACCCCCGGGCACACCGCCTACGTCGTGTCGTCCGGCAACGCCAAGCTGATCCTGATGTCGGACACCACGAACCATCCGGCCCTGTTCGTCCGCCATCCGGACTGGCAGGCGATCTTCGACATGGACGGCAACCAGGCGGCCGACACCCGCAAGAAGCTCCTCGACATGGCGGCGGCCGAGCGCAGCCGCGTCGCCTTCTACCACGCCCCCTTCCCGGCGACCGGCTACATCGCCAAGAGCGGCACTGGCGGCGCCGCCTACGAGTTCGTGCCGGTGCAGTGGAGCCCGTCGATCTAGCCTCTCCAGGGGAGACTTCTGCGAAAGCGCATCTCCATCATGACGTGATCGGATTCTGGTGCAATCCCAGAGCCCCTCGCTCATGATGATCGCGCCGTCATCATAATGGAGAGCCGTTCGCGGAGGTCTCCCGGTGAGGGGGGCGGCTGCGGGGGCGGAGCAGCGCTACTGTGCCTTCTATGGAGAAAGCGGTCCCCTGCCCCTCTCCCTCTCGGGAGAGGGGTTTCTTGTCTCCTCCATGAGCCATTCGAGCGTGCCGGCGTCGCCCCCGCTGACCGGAATGAACAGCACGATCGGCGTCTCGTAGGGGTGGCGTGCTTTCAGCGCCGCGCGCACCGCCTCTTTGAGCCCGGCCCGCGTCTTGACGATGCCGACGACCTCGGCGCCGCGCTCGACCTCGCCCTTCCAGGCGTACACCGAGCGCATGCCCGGGATGAGGTTGACGCAGGCCGCGAGCTTCTCCCGCACGAGCGCCTCGCCGATGGCGAGCCCCGTCTCCTCGTCCGGGAACGTCGTGTAGACGATCAGGGCCTCGTCCATGCTATGCCTCGCTTGCCGGCAACCGCCCTCTCAAGTGGCCGGCGCCCGGGGTGAAGGCAAGCGGGTCGCGATGGCAAGGCAGTTCGAAACGGTCGCCTTCGTGGCGAGCCCGACGCCGGAGGCGAAGGACGCCGCCGCCGCGCTCGCCGCGCGCTACGACAACGTGCCCCCCGAGGACGCCGACGTTGTGGTGGCGCTCGGCGGCGACGGGCTCATGCTGCAGTCCCTCCACCGCTTCATGGGCACGGGCAAGCCGATCTACGGCATGAACAAGGGCTCGGTCGGCTTCCTGATGAACGACTTCAGGGACGACGACCTCCCGGAGCGGCTCGAGGCCGCGCACAAGAGCGTCGTCCATCCGCTCCTCATGGTCGCGCGTGACGTGCACGGCGTCGCCCACACGGCGCGGGCCATCAACGAGGTCTCGATGCTGCGCCAGACCCACCAGGCCGCGAAGCTGCGCGTCACGGTCGACGGCCAAGTGCGCCTCTCCGAGCTCATCGCCGATGGCCTCCTCATCGCGACGCCGGCCGGCTCGACCGCCTACAACCTCTCGGTCAACGGCCCGATCCTGCCCTTGAACGCGCCGCTCCTCGCGCTGACGCCAATCTCGGCCTTCCGCCCGCGCCGCTGGCGCGGCGCGCTCCTGCCCGACCGGGCCCAGATCCGCATCGACGTGATCGAGCCGGAGCACCGGCCCGTCAGCGCCGTCGCGGACCACACCGAGTTCCGCACCGTGTGCCACGTCGACGTATCCATGGACCGCGACGTCGACCTCGTCATGCTCCACGACCCCGGCCACAGCCTCGACGAACGCATCCTGCGCGAGCAGTTCGGGTATTAGGGCCGACTATGACGAGGATGGCGACGTGCGCCTGCGGGCAGCTCCGGGTCACGGTCGAAGGCGGTCCGGCCCAAATCCTCGCGTGCAATTGCCGGGAGTGCCAGCGGCGGACGGGCAGCGTGTTCGGGGTGTCGGCCTACTTCCGCGAGGCGCAGGTCGTCGCGGTCGAGGGGGAAGCCAAGACGTTTACGCGCGCGAGCGGCGTGCTCCGGTTCGACACGCGTTTCTGCCCGTCCTGCGGCACGTCGGTGCTGTGGCGCTCGAGCGCCCTTCCGGATCACCTCGCGATCGCCGTGGGCTGCTTCGCCGATCCGGCGTTCCCGCCGCCGACCCTCGTCGCCTGGACCGCGGAGCAGCACGCGTGGGTCCGCTTCCCCGAGAGCTGCCGGAGCTTCGACAGGTCCGCGTTCGGCGACGCGGCTCCCGCATCGCCGGATTAAATAAACTTCGACAAAATTCGAATTAGTACTTGACGCCCGCCCTGTCCGGCGCGATATTATTTCCATGAAAGTCGAAAAATCCGCCCGGCAGCTCGAAGCCCTCGGCAACCCGACCCGGCTCAAGCTCTACCGCGCCCTCGTCCGGGCGGGCGTCGCCGGGCTTGCCGTCGGGCGGCTGCAGGAGAAGCTGAAGATCGCGCCCTCGACCCTCTCGCATCACCTGCACCGGCTCATCCTGACCGGGCTCGTCACGCAGGAGCGTCAGGGCACGACGCTGATCTGCCGCGCCGACTATCCGGCGATGCGCGCCCTGATCGGATTCCTGTCCGACGAGTGCTGCGCCGATGCCCCCTGCGCCGCGACGCCGACGGAGGCCGCGGCCTGATTCGATTTGCCTTGAATTTCAATGGTTCCGGAACGAGCGAAGGAGGAGCCGACGATGCCTGATCTCGATACCCTGCCGGTGGCGGTCATCGGAGGAGGTCCGGTCGGCCTCGCGGCCGCAGCCCACCTCATCGAACGCGGCGTGCCCGTGCGCGTCTTCGAGGCCGGCGCGACCGTCGCCGCGAATGTGCGCGACTGGGGCCACGTCCGCCTGTTCTCGCCGTGGAAGTACAACACCGACGCGGCGGCGGTCGCGCTCCTCAAGCGCCACGGCTGGCAGGAGCCCCCGGGCGACGTTTTTCCGACCGGCTCGGACCTCTATGAAGCCTATCTCGAGCCGCTCGCCGGGACGCCCGAGCTCGCCTCCGTGATCGCGACGAAGAGCACCGTCCGCGCGATCACCCGCCGGGGCGTCGACAAGGTCTCAAGCCGGGATCGCGAAACGAAGCCCTTCGCGCTCTCCGTCGCGAACGGCGACGGCCGGATCCGGACGCACCTCGCGCGGGCGGTGATCGACGCCTCGGGCACCTGGACGAGCCCGAACCCGCTCGGCGCGGCCGGCGTGCCGGCCGAAGGCGAGCACGGCTTTCCGGACCGCATCGCCTACGGCCTCCCCGACGTGCTCGGCCGCGACCGCGACCGCTTCGAGGGCCGGGTCACGGCCGTGGTGGGGGCGGGCCATTCGGCCGCGAACACCCTCATCGACCTCGCGCGGCTCGCCGAGCGCGATCCGCGCACCGGCGCCCTGTGGGTCGTGCGCGGCATGGATCCCGTCCGCGTCTACGGCGGCGGCGCGGCCGACGCCCTGCCGGCCCGCGGCGAGCTCGGAACGCATCTGCGCGAGCTCGTCGCGAGCGGCCGGGTGACGCTCGTCTCCGGCTTCGCGGTCACGGCCGTGCGCCGGGACGGCGACCGCGTCGTGCTCGACGGCGAGACGGCGGAGGGCCTCCGCACGGTCGGGCCCCTCGACCGCGTCGTCGCCGCGACGGGGCAGCGGCCGGACCTCGCGCTGACGCGGGAGCTGCGGCTCGACCTCGATCCATGGCTCGAATCGGCACGGGCGCTCGGGCCGATGATCGACCCGAACCTGCATAGCTGCGGCTCCGTCCCGCCGCACGGCCACCGCGAGCTGTCGCACCCGGAGCCGCTCTTCTATACGGTCGGCATCAAGAGCTACGGGCGGGCGCCGACCTTCCTGATGATGACCGGCTACGAGCAGGTCCGCTCGGTCGCGGCAGCGATCGCGGGAGACCGGCGCGCCGCCGACGCGGTGCAGCTCGTCCTGCCGGAGACCGGGGTGTGCTCGACCGAGCGGACGACGGCGGCCGAGACCTCGTCCGGCTGCTGCGGCGGGCTCGCGCCCGCCGAAACCGACGCCTGCTGCCTCGCCGATGCCGAGGCGAAGCGGGCGACCGCTAAGGGCTGCGGCTGCGGCCCGGGCTAATCCGATCCCCGGTCGCCGGCGAGCCCGCGCGGGCGCATCGCCGCGAACAGGACGAGCGCGATCACCGACAGGAGGGCGATGGCGAGGAACGCCGCCGCCCAGGAGCCGTGCCCCATGCCGCCCGCGTCGAGCATCCATCCGACCGCGAGCGGCCCGACGAAGCCGCCGATGTAGCCGAGCATGGAATGGACCGCGAGGGTCGCGCCGCGCCGCGAGGGCTCGGCGTTGCCCGCCGTGCCGGCGGTCAGGGAGGCGGAATCGAGCCAGACGATGGGCCCATAGACGAGGAGCAGCGCGGCCGCGAGGGCGTAGGAGGCGGAGCCGATCAGGCCGAGCAAGCTCGCGCACAGCGCCGAAGCGATGAGGGCCAGAACAATCAGGCGGCGCCGGCCGAGGCGGATGGCGGCCTCGTTGCCGAGGATGCTGGCCAGCGTTCCGGCAAGGCCGAGAATGGTCAGCACGGCGGCCGGCGACAGGACCGCCGCCGAGGCGCCGGTCGCCGCCGCCACGAAGGCGAGATAGGCCACGCCCCAGCCGCGCAGCGCCGCCATCTCGAGGGTGTGGATGCCGTAGACGATGGCGTAGGCCATGGCCGAGCGGTTGCGGAACACGGGCCGGAAATCGAACAGCGCCGGCCCGCCCGCCTTCGCGCCGCCCCCGGCCCGCCGCGGCACCGCGACGGCGACGATCGCCCAGGCGAGCGCGGCGCTCGCGGAAGCGGCGAAGAAGGCGGCGTTCCAGCCCGCGAGGCGCGCGACGAAATCCGCATAGGCGAAGGAGAGCGCCCCGGCGATGCCGATGCCCGCGGCGTGCCCAGCCGTCGCGCGCGACATGAGCTTCGCGTCGACGCTGTCGGCGAGGAGCTTGAGGCCGGTCATGTAGGTGCCGGCCCAGCCAATGCCGGTGAGCGCCCGCGCCGCCGCCGCCGACCAGAAGCCCTCGGCCAGAAGCCCGAAGAGGAGGTGCCCGAGGACCGTGAGCGCGACGCCCGAGAGGTAGACGAGCCTCGGATCGAAGCGGTCGGTCAGGGTCACGAGCACCGGGACGGCGACGATGTAGGCCCCGTGGAACGCCGCCGTGATCCAGCCGGCTTCGCCGTAGGTGAGGCCCCAGAGCGCCACCATCTGAGGCAGCAGCGCCGGCCAGACGAAGGCGCCGATCTGCACCAGCACCTGCGCGACGCAGACGAGGAGCACGAGCCGCCGCGCCGAGACGCCGGTCCCATCTCCGCTCCGGATCATCTGCCCGCTCCCCTCGTTCATCGCGCCCGGAAGGCCTCCGAGATCGCGATCCCTAAGGCGATGACCGCGGCCGCGGCCCAGACCCACGGCGGATAGCTTTCGCCGAGAACGACGGTGCCGCCGAACAGGCCGAGCACGGCTCCGGCGTAGCCGATCTGGCTGAACGAGACGATCCCGCCGGTCTTCTGGAGCTCGAAGTAGATGAGGTTCCCGAAGGCCGCGAGGGCCGGCGCCGCGGCGAGGACGAGCCAGCCCGAGGGCGTGACCGCCGCAAGCTGCGACGGGCCGCCGCCGGCGAGCCATCCGAGGCCGAGCCACGCCGCCGCGCCCGCCGACATGACGAGCGCGAGGTCGAGGGGCGTGCTGCCGGCGGGCCAGAACGTCGCCCGGTAGATGTTCCCGCCGGCGATGGCGATCGGGGCGAGCATCGCCAAGACGATCCAGACGCCCTCGCCGGAGACGGGCGAGCGGCTGAAGGCGAGCATCAAGGCCCCGGCGAAGGCGACCGCGATGCCGGCGGTGCGCCCGGCCGAGGCGCGCTCGAGGCCGAAGAGGCAGGCGAGGACGTAGGTGAGCGGGGTCGGGAACGCGTAAGCGAGCGACGCCACCCCGGCGCTGACGTAGGCCGAGGCGGCGTAGATCAGCACCTGCGGGACCGCAATGGAGACGAGCCCGGCGATTACCCCGAACCGCCACACCGCCGCGCCGAGCGGGCCAGGCTGCCGCAAGGCGCGGAAGGCGGCGAGGAACGCCGCCGCGCCCGCGGCGCTCGCGAGCGCGTAGAGGACCGGTGGCGCGCCGCCCTGCCCGGCCCGCCGCGCCAGCATGGTGTGGCAGGCGAGCACGAGCCCGTTGAGCACGAGCAGGACCGCCGTGCGCCGTCCGCTGCCGGCTGATGGCGCTTCAGCCGGCAACGAACGGCTTCGCGGGGATAGCGGGGATCGTCATGGCGGAGTCCTGCCCGATTCGAAGAGGGGCCGGAAGTTCTCGAGCCAGCGGCGCAGCCACTCCTCCAGAGCGAGCTTCGCGCCGCTCTCCGTGGGGCTCCACCCCCAGGCGTCCTCGGCGAGCGGGCTCGACCACACCCACATCCGGTTCCCGCCGTCGTACTCGACGAACCCGGCCTCGACCGCCCCGACGCGGCCCGTGAACCGCCGGAGGGGCACCTCGGCGACGGCGTCTTGGGTCCAGACGATCGGACCTGTATCCATCGGGTCCATCCAATCAGGCGCTTCGCCGGCCCGAGGCATGACTCGGCAAGGAGGGCGCGGCGCAACCCCGGGACCGACCATGACCCTGACGCTCTACGGGCATCCGTTCTCCTCTTATTGCCAGAAGGTGCTGACCGCCCTCTACGAGAACGATACGCCTTTCTCGTTCCGCATGCTCGCGCCCGGCGAGGCCGAGGCGGCGGCCGAATTCGAGCGGCTCTGGCCCCTGAAGCGCATGCCGGTGCTCGTCGACGGGGAGCGCACCGTCGTCGAGGCGAGCATCATCGTCGAGCATCTCGGCCTGCACCATCCCGGGCCGGTGCGCTTTCTCCCCGAGGACCCGCGCGCCGCCCTCGACGTGCGCATGATGGACCGTTTCTTCGACAACTACGTCATGACGCCGGTGCAGAAGATCGTGCTCGATGCCATCCGTCCGGAAGGGAGCCGCGACGCGGCCGGCGTGTCGGATGCGCGGGCCCTGCTCGCTACGTCCTACCGCTGGCTCGACCGGGCCTTGGACGGACGGGAATGGGCGGCGGGCGAGGCCTTCAGCCTTGCCGACTGCGCCGCGGCGCCGGCGCTGTTCTACGCCGATTGGGTTCACCCTCTCGCCGGCGAATTCGCCCGCGTCCGCGGCTACCGGCAACGGCTCCTCGGCCGCCCCTCCTTCGCCCGCGCCGTGGACGAGGCGCGGCCCTACCGGCCGCTCTTCCCGCTCGGCGCCCCCGACCGGGATTGATCAGAAGCGAAGCGTCAGCCGAGGACGGCGCCGGCCCGCGCGGTGCGCGGTGCCAGGCACACCGGCAGCCGCCCGGCGAGCTCGCGGATGAGGCGCGAGGCGGGGGTCGGCTTGCGGAACACCGGCAGGTCCGGGAAGCGCCGCAGGTTCAGCGGGACGGCGACGCCGGTGTTGATGACGAAGGGGACGCCGCGGTCGATCAGCTCCTCGGCCACCGGCGTGATGTCGCCATCCGGCAGGTTGGCGTCGAGGATCGCGGCGTGGATCTCGTCGGTGTCGAGGAGGTCGAGCGCCTCCCTGACCGTCGGCGCGGGGCCGATCACCTGGGCGTTGGCTTCCTCGACGGCGGCTTGGAGGTCCAGGGCGATGATCGCCTGATCCTCGACGATCAGGACGTTGCAGCGGCTCAGAGGCATACGCTTATACTCCCCCACGCGAGCGCGGTGACGCGACAAGCCCCCGGGGCGGGCTCCCTCGGCCATGCGGGGAGCCTTCGTTGGGGCGGGACTCTCAAGAGTTTTGTGGCGGAAATGCGCTGGGCGGCTTAAGGCCGGCGCCTCAGGCCGCCTCGCGGCCTTCGTCGAAGCCGATAAGGGCGTGGGGGGCGTGGCGCATCACGACGGCAAGCGCCGCCTCGTCGGCGAGCGCGCCGGCAATGGCGCGGGCCTCGTCGCGGGCAGCCTCAGCCTCGAAGCGGCGCAAGAGCGCCATGAGCTTGCCGGCCTCCTCGGGCGGCAGGTCACGGCAGGCGGTGAGCACGCGCTCGACGGTGAGGCGCGAGAGCTGCGCGCCGTCGGCCGGCGTCTCGCCTCCACCATGCTCGCGAAGCGCCGCGAGCGCGGCCGCAAAGGCGCCCTGAAGGCTCGCCGGCAGGACAGCCTTGCGGTAGAGCGCGGCAAACCCGGAGCCGCGGCGGTCGCGCAGGAGGCTGGCGACCCGCGCCGGGGCAAGCCCCGACAGGTCCGCGAAGGCGGCCTCGGCGAAGGCGAGATTGCGAGAGAGGAGCGCGCGCAGGATCAGGGCCGGGGTGAGCTGGCCCGTGCGGCGCAGGTGCGCAACGAGGCGGGAGACGTCCTCGCGCTCAGCCGCCGAAGAGAGGGCCAGCGTCGTCTTCTCCCGCGCCTCGCGGACGATTCTCTCGGTGCGCTCGGGCGAAAGCCAGCCGCAGCCGAGGACGAAGCCCGCGAGGCTTTCCGAGACCGCAACGGCGATGGACTGGCGGATCGCGAGCGGCAGGTCCGGGCGGGCGAGCAGCGCCTCGCGTAAGGCCGCCTCGCCGCCGTGGCGCTCGACCATGCGGGCGAAGGCGGAGTCCGGGATCTCGGCGCCCTTGTTGCCGGCGAGCGCGGCAAGCGACGCCGCGCCGGCGATCTCGGCCAGCGCCGCGGCGACCGCGACGGACACCCGCGGGCGGAGCGCAATGGCGGTCCGGGCGATCTCGCCGCCGAGGGCCGCGCAGTCGACGAGGTCGGCGTCGGAGAGGACCGGCGAGCGGGAGAGGACGAGGGCCGCGACGTCGTCCTGGTCGTTGGCGAGCGCCACGACGAGGTGGCGCGGCGCGTCCTTGGCGTTGGCGAAGGCCTCGGCGAGCGCCCGGCGCACGAGGGGCGAGGGGTCGTCGAGGAGCGCCGTCATGGCGGTCTCGGCCTCCCAGCGGTCCTCGGGGGAGAGGTCGGAGTAGAGGTAGGCGCGGGCGAGCGCCCCCGCCGCCTCGGCGCGCTGGCCCGCGGGCGCGGTCTGGGCCCAGAGGAGGAACTGGCGGACGATCATGCCCGGCGCCAGCGCATGAAGGCGAGGAGGTCGAGGGGCCTGCCGATGCGCCCGTGGGCGGGGCGCACCGCCGTCGGGGCCGCCGTCAGGGAGGCCGGGCGGACCGGCGGCAGGGGGATGACGGCGGACATGCCGACGGCGCCGACGGAGGCCTCGGCCGCACCGCCAACGGGGACGCCGGCGGGGGCTTCCGGCTCGGCGGGGGCGATCGAACGCGGAAAGAAGCCGCCGAGCGCCGCCGTGCCGCTGCCGCCGGCCCGTCCCGCGGACCTGTTACCGGCTCCTCCGCCCGCGGCCCCG
>DASVVU010000336.1:0-5073 GCA_036386395.1 Beijerinckiaceae bacterium
TGAGCGTCGGCACGCCCGTGGTGGTGACGCGCTGAAAACGCCTACCGGTACAGGTCCGCCCGCGTCGGCGGCAGGCCCGAGGGGCCGCGCTTCCGGCGGGTCGAGAGGGTCTGGTAGAGGCAGACGCCGTTGCGCTCGAAGGCGATCGAGCAGGCCGCGAGGTAGACGAGCCACATCCGGGTCTTGACCTCGCCGACCTCGGCGACCGCGGCGTCGTAGTTCGCGAGCAGCCGGTCGTGCCAGTGCCGGCAGGTGCGCTGGTAGTGCTCGCGCCAGCCCTCGACGTCATGGACCTCGAAGCCGTGGCGCTCGAGGCTCTGGACGGTGTTGCCGATGTGGTCGAGCTCGCCGCCCGGGAAGATGTAGCGGGTCAGGATCGCGAACTCGGGGCGCTTCCTGCGGAACACCTTGTCGGTGCGCTTCGCCGGCCGCGTGATGGCGTGGTGGAGGAAGAAGCCGTCGCGCTTCATCAGCCGCTTCACGGTCTCGTAGTAGCGCGGGTAGTTGTCCCAGCCGATGTGCTCCTGGATGCCGATCGCCGCGACCTTGTCGTAGACGCCCTCGCCTTCGACGGTGGAATAATCCTTGAGCTCGATCTTGACCTTCCCTTCGAGGCCGAGCCGCTTGATCTTCTCCTGCGCGTAGGCGACCTGCTGCTCGGACAGCGTCACGCCGTAGGCGGTGACGCCGTAGTGCTGCGCCGCGTAGCACGACAGCGCGCCCCAGCCGCAGCCGATGTCGAGGAGCTTCTCGCCGGGCTTGAGGCGGAGCTTGCGGCAGATGATCTCGAGCTTGTCCTGCTGCATCCGGTCGATGTCGTTGTCCCAGTCGGTGCAGTAGGCGCAGGTGTAGACCATCTCGCGGTCGAGCCACAGCGCGTAGAAGGCGTTCGAGACGTCGTAGTGGTAGGCGATGTTCTTCTTGTTCTCCCTCGGGTCGCCGCTCGACGGCTTCTCCGAGGGAATCTCTTCGAGCGGCCACGGGCCGCCGCGGTCGACGCGCCAGAAGGTCCAGATCAGCTTGGCGAGCGCCATCTTGTCGAGGGTCTTCAAGAAATCCTTAGTGCGGACCTTCTTCGCGGCGCGCACGTTCGCGAGGTCGAAGAGGGTGCCGTTGCGGATGTCGATGCGCTTCGAGACCCACAGGTTCGAGAGCGTGTCGAGGCGCGGCCGGCGCACGAGCCCGGCGATCGCGCCCTCGTCGGCGAAGATGACCGCGAGCGCGTCCGGGGCGAGGTCCGCCGGCACCGTCGAGCCGTCCCAGAGCACGAAGCCGACGTCGAGCCCGAGCCGCTCGCGGGCGTCGCCCAGAAGTCTCTTGAAGGCCTGCAGCCGGTCGTCCGCGCTCATCCTGTCCCCTTTCGTGCGGGGCGCTTTCGACCATTTTCGGGGAGGGGGGTCAAGGCGCGCGCCCACCTCTCCCGGAGGGAGAGGTGGCGCGCCCTACAGCATCGGCCTCGGCGCCTCGGCGGGGGGCGCTCGCTCAGATGGGCGGGGCAGGTGCTCAAAGCGCCAGCGCACCTGCGGCGTCGCGGCGGTGAAGGCGAGCACGATCTGCTCGGTGCGGCGCGTGCCTTCGCTTGCGGCAAGGAAGAGGCTCTCCTCGAGGGCGGCCTCGGCGCCTTCGGCGGTGAAGTGCCAAGCCTCCCGGTTCGGCAAGAGTAAAAGGATCGCGCCGCCCTCGGCCCGGCTTGCCCGCACCCCCGGGGCGATGTGGAAGCGGATCGCGGCCGGTTCCGCGGCGCGGCCTTTTCCGAGGGGGGTGAACGCATCCTCCCCGTCGAGGCGGCCGCCGGATCCCGAGAGGCTCAAGCGTCGGGCGTGGGCGAGGCCCAAAAGGCGGTAGCCGTCGTGGCTCGCCGAGAGGCGCTGCGCGCCGTCCTCCTCGGCACGCTCGGCCGGGACGGCGCGGGGGCCGCGGATGAGGGCGGGGCCGAGGCGGCGGGTGAGCCAGGCGGCGATCCAGCGGTCGAGGATGAAGCCGTGGGGGACGAGGAAGCGGCCCGAGGACGTCTCGTCGAGGACCGCGGTCGAATGGGCCGCGGTCGAGCGGGCGGCGAGGCGCATCCCGTCGGCGCCGCCCCGGGCCGCGCCGCAGTTCACGACGAGGGCGTGCGCGCCGCTCGACAGCTCGAAGGAGAGACAGCCCGCGTGGGCCTCGGCGGCGTCCTCGGGCGCCGGCGCCGGGCCCGCCTCGACGATGACGACGGTCTCGCCGGCCTCCAGGCGCTCATAGCCGGAATGGGGCGCGCGCCGCATCGCCCGCCCGCGGGCGCCCTCGTACATGAGTAGCGTCGCAAGCTCGCCCGCGGCGGTCAGGCTCATGCCGTTGAAGCGGGCGAGCGCGCCGTCGCCGTGACGGAGCAGCCGCAGGAGCGGCAGCATGCGGTCGATGGCGCCGACGAGAGCGGGCGGCGGCTCGAGGCCGCGGGCCGCGAAGGTCTGGCGGAGCGGCAGGAGGTCGAGGAGGAGGTCGACGGCGGCCTGCGGGTTGCGGCTGCGGTGGCCGCCGTCGGGGAGGATCTGCCGGTCGAGCTCGCGCGCGAGCACCCGGGTCGCGCGCCGGAGCACCCGCTCCATCCCTTCGCAGCACAGGCCGAGGGATGAGAGCGCCACCGCGGCGACGAGCCGGTCGATGGGCCGGGGCGCGAAGGCCATGTCCCGGGCAAGCTCCCGGGCGCCACGCTCGATCGCGCGCAGGAAGCGCTGGTAGAAGACGTGGTCGGCGCCTTCCAGCAGCAGCGGCGACTGGGACAGGAACGACAGGGTGCGGCGGGCGAGCACCGGCGTCGCGCGAGCGAGCCTCGGCGGGCGCTTTCCGATGAACTCGGCGACGAGGGCGCGGGCGTTCGCCCGGGCAAGCGCCGTCTCGGCGGCGCGCAAGTGCCGCAGCCAGCCGAAGCCGTAGAGCGCCTCGCCCCAGGCCCTCGTCGGCGGCTCGACCGCGAAGGGGGAGCGCCCCCCGGTCGCGACCGAGCGGCCCGCGAAGGCGAAATAGCCGGCGTAGATGTCGCCCGCGGCCGTCGCGTCGGCCGTACGCAGATCCTGAGGGGCGATCAGGACGCGGCGGATCGAGCCCGAGCGCGGGCGCGGCGCGACGGCGCCCCGGAGCGCGCGTCCGGCCTCGCGCAGGGCGAGGGCGTAGAGGCGCCACCGGTCAGGCCCCCACTTCACGCGTGCTCCTTCGTCGCCGTTTCCGTTGGCCGCCTTCCCGTCTTCGATTCGGCCCCGGCGGTTAACGGGACGTTAACCCGATGCAGACGGATCAGGAATTATCCCGCCGGAACCGGGCGATGAAGAAGCCGTCGAGCCCCACGGCGCCGAGATCCGGGCCGCCGTGGTGCGGCAGCGTGCGCACGTCACCCTCGGGCCCGATCGCCTGAGACAAGCCCGGAAGCTCCTCGGGACGCGCCGGGTCGCGGCGGAAGGCAGAGTGGCGGGCGAGGAACGCCGCGGCCTGGTGCTCTCCCTCCTCTGGCTCCAGGGAGCAGGTGCAGTAGACGAGGCGGCCGCCGGGCTTCGTCAGGTCCGCGGCCTTGTCGAGGAGGCGGGCCTGAAGGGCGGCGAGCTTGGCGATATCCTCCTCGCTCTTGACCCAGAGCACGTCCGGGTGGCGGCGGATGGTGCCGGTCGCCGAGCAGGGGGCGTCGAGGAGGACGGCGTCGAAGGGCTCGGCCTCGAGCGTCAGCGCGTCGGCGGCCCTGGTCTCGACCGCGAGATCGAGGCGCGCCATGTTCTCGGACAAGCGCTTGAGGCGCGGCGCCGAGCGGTCGACGGCGAGGACCTGCGCGCCGGCGGCCGCGAGCTGCGCGGTCTTGCCGCCTGGGGCGGCGCAGAGGTCCGCGACCCGCTCGCCAGGATGTACGGCGAGGAGGCGCGCGGGCAGCGCCGCCGCCGCGTCCTGCACCCACCAGGCGCCCTCGGCGTAGCCGGGAAGCTCGCGGATCGGGCCGCGCTCGGTGAGCCGCACGGCGCCGGTCGAAAGGAGCGTCGCGTTGAGGCGTCCGGCCCATCCGGCGGGGTCCTGGCGCACCGAGAGGTCGACGGCGGCGCCCTGCCGGTGCGCTTCGGCGATGGCGCGGGCTTCCTCGCCGTAAGCCGCGCGCCAGCGGGCCGAGAGCCAGTCCGGCGTGTCGGTATCGAGGGCATCGGCGGCGGCCAGGATCGTGTCGCGCTCGCGGGCGAGGCGCCGGAGCACGGCGTTGGCGAGGCCGGCGAGGTAGTGCAGCCGCCCACCCCGCGCGAGGCGCACGGTCACGTCGACGGCGGCGTGGTCGGGCACGTCGAGAAAGATAATCTGCGCGGCCGCGGTCGCGAGCAGCGCAAGCGCGCGCTCGTCCTTGGGCGGCCCCTTGGGCAGACGGTCCAAAAGGGCCTGCCGGATCGTGCCGAGGCGGCGGAAGGTCACGACCGCGATCGCCCGCGCGAGGGCCTCGTCCCGCGCTTCGAGGCCGGCCTTGCGGGCCTCGCGCTCGAACGTCTCGTCAAGCGCCCGCCCGCCGCGCAGCACCTCGTCGACGACGCCCCAGGCGAGCTGCCGGGCCGGCAGGCCGGCCGGCTCCGCGGCGGGGCGGGCGCCGACGCGAGGCGGGCTCCGCGACGGTTTCGTCCCTGGCTCCGCGCTCACGCAATCCCCTTGACCGGTTCCATGTCCTTCTCCAACTGCGAGACTCATGTGGGAAGCGCCGGGAACGCCCGACAGTCCCGGACGAGCGAGATGCAGGACGAGCCCGAATCCCCGCAGCCGGCCGTCGAAGGCGCGGCCCCCGGCAAGGCGCTTTCGCCGGAAGCCCGGCGCGCCTTGGAAGAAGCGGCCGAACGCCGCCGCGCCGCCGACGCCCGCGCGGCCGGGCTCGCGAAGACGAAGGAGCGCCAGGGCCGCGGCGGCCTCGAGCCGACCCGCTACGACGACTGGGAGGTGAAGGGGCTCGCGACCGATTTCTGAGCCGTTCCTCCTCTGGTGCCGCTTGCCGCCAAGCTCGGCAAATGCGACCTTTTCCTCAGGGGAAGACCTCCCGCGCCACTCCGGCGGCGCGAGGAGGCTGGAAACGAACCAGGAGGAGTGACACCATGC
>DASVVU010000337.1:0-19524 GCA_036386395.1 Beijerinckiaceae bacterium
CGGCGACGAGCATCCCCGCCGCGATCACCCCATGCCGAATGGACCGGACGCGCCGCACCGAATCGCTCCTCGTCAAATGAGATCCCGCCGCGCGAGGTTGCGCATGAGCGCGCCCGCCCCGAAGGTCCAGCTCTCGCAGTCGCCCGCGTGGCGCATGCGGTTGACGAGGCGCCCGAGCTTCGGCGCCGCGACGGTGACGATGTCGGCGATCTTGTGGGTGAAGCCCTGGCCGGGGGCGTCACGGTCCTCGATCGGCGCGAACATGGTGCCAAGGAACAGCACGGCGCCGTCCGGGTACTGATGCTCCGGCCCGATCATCTGCCGGACGAGATCCTCCGGGTCGCGGCTGATCTTCGCGATCGAGGACGAGCCCTCGAGGCGGAAGCCGTCCGGCCCCTCGACCACGAGGGTCACGGTCGTGGCGCGCACGTCGTCGAGGGAGAAGGTGTCGTCGAAGAGGCGGATGAAGGGGCCGATGGCGCAGGAGGCGTTGTTGTCCTTCGCCTTCGAGAGGAGGAGCGCCGAGCGGCCCTCGAAGTCGCGCAGGTTCACGTCGTTGCCAAGCGCCGCGCCGAGGATCCTGCCCTTCGACGAGACCGCCAGCACCACCTCGGGCTCCGGGTTGTTCCAGCTCGACTTCGGATGCAGCCCCGCGTCCATGCCGGTGCCGACCGCCGCCATGGGCGGCGCCTTCGAGAAGATCTCGGCGTCGGGGCCGATGCCGACCTCGAGGTACTGGCTCCACACCCCCTGCTCGATCATCACCTCCTTGAGGCGCGCCGCCTCGGACGACCCGGGCCTCAGCTTCGCAAGGTCGTCGCCGACGAGGCGGTTGACCTCCTGGCGGATCGCGGTTGCGGCATCGGGGTTGCCCCGCGCCCGCTCCTCGATGACCCGCTCCAGCATCGAGATCACGAAGGTGACGCCCGCCGCCTTGATGGCCTGGAGGTCGAGGGGGGCGAGGAGCCACGGCTTCTTCGGATCGCGCCCGTCCGGCGGCGTGTTGGCGAGGATGTCTTCGAGCGCGCCGACGCGCTCGCCCGGCGCGGCCCGCAGCGCCGCCGCGGGGTCGTCCGCCTCGCAGAGGTCCCGCACGGTCGGGAAGGCGCGGGAGACGTCGAACACGCCGTCCTCCCGGACCGCCACGACCGAGGGGCCGCCAACCTCCGGCCGCCACACGCGGCCAACGAGCCCCCCCGCCGCGCCGTCGTCCGGCAGAACCTCCCTGATCGCGTCCTCGAAGCGAGCCATCGCATGTCCTCGTGAAAGCCGCCCGCGGCTTAGAGCCGGCCGCCGCGGGCCGCAAGACGCAGGCACGCCAAATCCCCCCGGGGCTCCCAGGGCGGGTCGTCCGGCGATGTCAAAGAGCAGGCTCGCTTCGCGAGCCGGGGAGCGGGGCGCCAGGGCCCGGCATACATAATTGCCGGGTTCCCCCGGCGCCCCGTCGGCGTCTTTAAGGTCTGGAGCCTTCCGCGCTTGTTTGCGTCCGGGTCTCTTGACCGGACCTCGTCGAGAGTGTCGCCAGCCGAGAAGCAGCCGGGCAGGTCCGGGAACCAGACGCCCACCGCCTTGCTTCCTTCCTCCTCGACGATCGCGACGTCATGGGTCACGCGACGGCTCAATCCTCGGCCATCTTACTCCGCAGCCGGACGCAGGGTCCCCGCGGCAAATGGGATCGCCGCCACCACCGCCTCGGCCGCATCGGCGCGGAAAGCCGGGTCTTCCCGCAACGCGTCGAGGGAGCGCGGGGCGGGGAACGGCGCGCCGGTGAGCTCCTCCCAATCCTCCGCCGCGAAGGCCAGCACCTCGGCCGCCTGCGCGATTGCCTCGTCGAGCGTGTCTCCGGCCGTGATGACGCCCGGCACGTCGGGAAACGATACGCCGTAGTAGGAGGCTGGGTCCTTGTGGATGAGGGCGATGTAGTGGGTCATGAACGCTCAGTCGTTCGACCATCCGGCCTGTCTATATATGCTTTTGACGGTGCATATGCTTTTGACGGTGCCGATGGGCTTGTTGCCGTCGACGAGGGCGACGGTACCGGGGCCGAACTTCTGGTGGAAGACGCGGGAGCCCGCCGCATAAGACGAGGGGGTGCCGGTGGCTTTGGCGACGGCGGCTGCGTAGCGGCACAAGTCGTGGATGGCCCGGGCCAAGCCGGCCATGACGCGTTGGGCCTATTCCGCGGCGGGGCGGAGCGTGCCGGCTTCGAATGGGATCAGCGCCACCATGTAGGTTTCGAGATCGTCTGCCGCTTCCGGGTCGGCCTTGAGCTCGGTGAGCGTTCGCGCCCGCGGCATGGCCCGGCCGTCCTCGCGCAAGGCCTCGGCGTAAAGCGCGACGGCCTCGCGGGCGTTCAGCATCGCCTCATCGAGCGTATCGCCGGCCGAGAAGCAGCCGGGCAGGTCCGGGAACCAGACGCCCACCGCCTTGCCCTCTTCGTCCTCGACGATCGCGACGTAGTGGGTCACGCCTCAGTCCTTCGGCCAGCCCGCGTCGCGATAGATCTTGCGAACAAGACCCGGACCAAGGTCCTTCCTCGGATGCGGCACGACTGTTGTGGCACCGTCCTTTGGATTTTTGAAGACATGATGGGAGCCGCTGATGCGGATCAGCCTCCAACCCTCACGTTCGAGACGGCGGATGATGTCGCGGCTGTTAGTGAGCACTGGATGCTCCTGCAAATCGAATTCAGGGCATCACTTATTGATCTGGCTTGGATTCTTATTGCAATCAGCAGGAATTTGGACCCGCTGACGGATTATCAGCGGCGATCACGGCTAAGCTATTGAATTAGCTGTACCCCGTTCGAAGTTCGTTCGAAAAGATGTCCACAGACAGTTTCATCCCGCCCCCTGCACGAAACTATCCAGCACCATCTTCCGTCCCGCCTTGTCGAAGTCGACGGTGAGCTTGTTGCCGTCGACGAGGGCGACGGTGCCGGGGCCGAACTTCTGGTGGAAGACTCGGGTGCCTGCCGCGTAGGCGGAGGGAGCGCCGGTGGATTTGGCGACGAGCTCGCCTTCGATGAGGACCGGGCCGCGGGGGGGCTTGCCTTCGCGGTTGCGGCCGAAGCCGGGGCCGGCGCCCGGGCTCCCTGAGCCCCAGCCGCGGCGGACGCCCGGGAAGGGGGTGCCGGCGTCCTCGAAGCCGCCGCGGCTGCCTCCATCGCCGAAGCCGCCGCGGTCGCCGCTGCCGCGGCCATTATCGTAGCCGCCACTCCCGCCATACCCCATGTCGCGGCTCCCGCCGCCGCCCATCGCGGCGCGGTTGGCCTGTGCGCGCTGCCAGCCGGGCGTCGCGTAGCTCGACCCCGCGAAGGGCTGCTGCATGCGGTCGAAGCGGGAGGGGCCGTAGGAGAAGTTGGCGGGGGCTTCCGTGACCTCGACGGCGTCCTCGGGCAGGTCGTCGATGAATCTACTCGGCACGGTCGAGTTCCACATCCCGTGGAGGCGCCGGTTCGAGGCGAAGTAGATCTTGGCGCGGCGCCGCGCCCGCGTCAGGCCGACGTGGGCGAGGCGGCGCTCCTCCTCGAGGCCGGCCTTCCCGCTCTCGTCGAGGGCGCGGGGGTTCGGGAAAAGGCCCTCCTCCCAGCCCGGCAGGAACACGGTGTCGAACTCGAGGCCCTTCGCCGCGTGCAGCGTCATGAGGCTGACGCGCTCGGAGGTGTCGCCGTCGTTCGCCTCCATGACGAGGGAGACGTGCTCCAGGAAGCTCGCCATGTCGGGGAATTCTTCCATCGACCGCACGAGCTCTTTCAGGTTCTCCAGCCGCCCGGCGGCGTCGGCGGAGCGGTCGCGCTGCCACATGTCGGTGTAGCCGGACTCCTCCAGGATCGTCTGCGCGACCTCCTGGTGCGGCAGGGTCTCGACGAGCTTCCCCCAGCGGTCGAAGGCGGCCAAGAGATCGCGCAACGACGAGCGCGGCTTCGGCTTCAGCTCCTCGGTCTCGACCACGAAGCGCGCCGCCGCCATGAGCGGGATGCCGGCCCGGCGCGCGTGGCCGTGCAGGAGGTTGAGGGTCGCGTCCGCGAGGCCGCGCTTCGGCACGTTGACGATGCGCTCGAAGGCGAGGTCGTCGGCGGGGTTGGCGGTCGCGCGGAGATACGCCAGCGCGTCGCGGATCTCGGCGCGCTCGTAGAAGCGCGGGCCGCCGATCACCCGGTAGGGCGTGCCGGTCTGCACGAGCCGGTCCTCGATCTCGCGCATCTGGGCCGAGATGCGCACCAGGATCGCGATCTCGGAGAGGTCGTGCTTCTTGGCGTGCAGCGCCTCGATCTCCTCGCAGACGAGGCGCGCCTCCTCCTCCGAATCCCACGCCCCCGTCACCGTCACCTTCTCGCCGGGGACGTCCTCGGTCCGAAGCGTCTTGCCCAGCCGTCCCTCGTTCTTGGCGATGAGGGTCGAGGCGGCGTCGAGGATGTGGCCGGTCGAGCGGTAGTTGCGCTCGAGGCGGATCACCTGCGCCCCGGGGAAATCGTGCTCGAAGCGCAGGATGTTGTCGACCTCGGCGCCGCGCCAGCCGTAGATCGACTGGTCGTCGTCGCCGACGCAGCACAGGTTCTTGCGGGTCTGCGCGAGGAGGCGCAGCCACAGGTACTGGGCGACGTTGGTGTCCTGGTACTCGTCGACCAGCATGTAGCGGAAGCGGTTCTGGTAGATGCCGAGGATGTCCGGGTTGTCGCGCCAGAGCCTGAGGCATTCGAGGAGAAGGTCGCCGAAGTCGACGGCGTTCAGCGTCTTGAGGCGCGCCTGGTAGGCCCGGTAGAGGTCGCCGCCCCGGCCGAAAGCGAAAGCCGCGGCCTCGCCGGGCGGCACGTGCTCGCAGTCGAGGCCGCGGTTCTTCCAGCCGTCGATGTATGAGGCGAGCTGGCGCGCCGGCCAGCGCTTCTCGTCGATGTTCTCGGCCTCGATGACCTGCTTCATGAGGCGGAGCTGGTCGTCGACGCCGAGGATGGTGAAGTCGGACTTGAGCCCTACGAGCTCGGCGTGGCGGCGCAGCACCTTGGTGCCGATCGAGTGGAAGGTGCCGAGCCAGGGCATGCCCTCGGCGACCGAGCCGACGAGCGCGCCGATGCGCTCCTTCATCTCCCGCGCCGCCTTGTTGGTGAAGGTGACGGCCAGGATGTCGAAGGGGCGCGCCTTCCCCGTAGCAATGAGGTGGGCGATGCGCGTCGTCAGCACCCGGGTCTTGCCGGTGCCGGCGCCGGCGAGCACCAGCACCGGCCCTTCCGTCGCCTCGACGGCCTCGCGCTGCTCGGGGTTGAGGCCGGCGAGGTAGGCGGCGGCTTGCGGGCCGACGGCGGCGCGGGCGCGCGCCGACAGCGACCCGGGCTTAGGCTCGGGGCGGGCGTCGTCGAAAGGCGCGCCGATCGGGTCGGGTCGAGTCATCGCGGATCAAAGCTCTGGACCAAAAGGCGAACGGCGTCGAGGGCCGGGACGTCCGCATGCACAGCCGCCGCGCCGCAGAGCTCGCTAGGGCGGCGTCGGTTCCCCACATATGGGATTGACCGATGCCGATTTCAGGAGACGCCGATGCGCGCCTTATTCATTGCGGCAGGCGTGGCCGCCGCGCTCGCCCCAAGCCTCGCCCTTGCCCAGGTCGAGCGCCTGCCGTCCATGAGCCGCGCCGAGCGCCAGATCATCGAGAACAACCGCGCCCTCGACCTCCAGCAGCAGCAGCGCAGCTACAGCCAGCAGAACCAATTCGAGGTCAACGCGCTGCGCAACCAGCTCCAGCAGCAGCAGATGTTCCCGCCGCCGGGACGGGGCTGCCCCACGGGGGCGGTGGCCTGCTGATCATGATTACCGTCACCGGCATCATGATCTGCATCATCGTCGCTCCTTGAAAAGGACGGCGCGCCCTTGCTAAGAGCCGCGTGGCCGGCTACGTATTGCAAATCAGTCGCAATTGCAGGACGCTCCATGGACGCCCGCGCCGCCGGAATCCCGATCCCCGAAACGCCGGCCGCCGCGACCCTGACGAACTGGCGGCGGGAGCGCGGCGACCCGTCGCTCTCCGACGTCCATCGCTCGATCGCGGTCGCGGCGAGCGGCCCGGCGTGGCGCAAGGTCGCCGCCTTCCTCGGGCCCGGCTACCTCGTCGCCGTCGGCTACATGGACCCGGGCAACTGGGCGACGGCGCTCGCCGGCGGCTCGAAGTTCGGCTACGCGCTCCTCTTCATCGCGCTCCTGTCGAACATCATGGCGATCGTGCTGCAGCACCTGTGCGCCCGCATGGCGGTCGCGACGGGGCGCGACCTCGCCCAGGGGTGCCGCGACGCCTATCCCCGCGCCGTGTCGTACCCGCTCTGGCTCCTCGCCGAGGTCGCGATCTGCGCGACCGACTTGGCCGAGGTGATCGGCACCGCGATCGGCCTCAACCTCCTGTTCGGCATCCCCCTCGAGATCGGCGTCATCATCACGGCCCTCGACGTGTTCCTGATCCTGTGGCTGCAGAACAAGGGCTTCCGCTGGATCGAGGCCTTCATCATCACGCTCCTCGGGGTGATCGCGGTCTGCTTCCTGGCGCAGATCGCCATGGCGGACCCGGACTGGGGCGCGGTCATCCGCGGCTTCGCCCCGACGACGCAGATCGTGACCAACCCCGACATGCTCTACCTCGCGCTCGGCATCATCGGGGCGACGGTGATGCCGCACAACCTCTACCTCCACTCGGGGATCGTCCAGACCCGCGCCTACGGCGAGACCATCCCTGAGAAGCGCGAGGCGATGCGCTACGCGACCTTCGACTCGACCGTCGCGCTGATGTTCGCGCTCACCATCAACGCCTCGATCCTGATCCTCGCGGCGGCGGCCTTCCACAAGGCCGGCCACACCGGCATCGAGGAGCTCGAGAAGGCGCACACGCTTCTCTCGCCGCTCCTCGGCTCGGCGATGGCTCCGACCCTCTTCGCGATCGCGCTCCTGTGCTGCGGCCTCAACTCCACGGTGACGGCCACCATGGCGGGCCAGATCGTCATGGAAGGCTTCCTCGACATCCGCCTGCCGCCGTGGCTGCGCCGCCTCGTGACGCGGCTCGTCGCGATCGTGCCGGCCGCCGCCGTCACCATCGCCTACGGCGAGAGCGGCACCGCGAAGCTGCTGATCCTGAGCCAGGTGATCCTGAGCCTCCAGCTCCCCTTTGCCATCGTGCCGCTGATCATGATCACCTCGTCGAAGCCTAAGATGGGCGCCCTCGTCGCCCCGCGCTGGCTCACCGCGCTCGCCGGCGCCATCGCCGTCATCATCATCGCCCTGAACCTGAAGGTGATCGCGGATTTCATCTCCGGGAGCTGAGGACCGCAATCCTGTCGGAGGCGCGCCATGACGCGAGTGACCGCACGAGTGGCGTTCGCCATGCTCGCCGCCGCCGTGATCGGCGGGCAGGCGGGCTATCTCGGGGCCTCGCGGGCCCAGATGGGGGAGAAGCGCTTCTTCACCGTCGCGGCGGTCGAGCCGCGCGGCGGCGTGAACGTGAGCCAGGAGCCGTTCCCGGCGGAGCCGCTGCCGGCCGGCGGCGGCTACGTGATCCGTCCGCCCGACCCGAGCGGCCGCTGGGAGGTTTCGGCCTACCTCTGGTCGCCGGGTCAGATCGTCGTGCGCGAAGGCGACGACGTCGTGATCGACTTCGTCGGCCTCAACGGCGCCTCCCACCCGACCGAGATCAAGGGCTTGGGCAAGGCCTTCGCCTTGAGCCGCGGGCAGGTCGTGCGGGTGGAGTTCAAGGCCGAGCGCGCCGGCGTCTACCCGGTGGTCTGCGCCACCCACCAGCCCTCCATGCGCGGCGAGATCGTGGTGCTGCCGAAGGCCTCATAAGTTGCCGGGTCGCACGAACTAGCGGCGAGCCACAGGCCGGGCCTTCTTCACAGGCGAGAAGCGCCGGTGCATCCTGCATCCTCTAAGGAGGATCGCCGATGCGAAGGTTCGTCCCGCTCGCCGCGCTTGCGCCGCTCCTGGCCGTGCCTGCCTTGGCGCAAGATCATGGAACCGCGCGGCCGGACCTCCTCCTCAAGGAGGTCGTCGCCGGCATGCCGAAGGGCGACCGGCAGGAGATCAAGGTCCTGACCGCGACCCTCAGGCCCGGCGACAAGACGCCGTTCCACACCCATCGCTTCCCGGTCACCGCCTACATCCTCGAAGGCGCGTTCACCCTCGAGATGGACGGGCGGCCGCCGGTCACGGTGAAGGCCGGCCAATCCATCGTCGAGCCGCCGAACGTGAAGATGACGGGCTACAACCGCGCCGCCGAGCCGGTGAAGATCGTGATCTTCTACGTGAGCGATCCGGACGGGCCGTTCCTGGACGTGGTTCATTAGACTGGCGGCTCAAGCCGGAGGAGAGTGCCCGATGTCCAAGACCCGTGCCGCCGTCCTTTCGTTCGCGGTCTCGGCCTTGCCGCTGATCGCCGGTTCCGGGGCGCAGGCGCAGAGCTGCGGCCAGCTTTGGTACCAGCGCAACAGCATCTACAAAGAGGCCGGCTACTGCTTCCGGACGCCGCGCGCCATCCGGGCCTTCGGCAACGCGGGCTGCAGCTACGACAGCGAGTACGACGTGCCGCTGTCGCCGCGCCAGCGCCAGCGGGTCAATTCCATCAGGGCAATGGAGCGGGATCTCGGGTGCTCGGGGTAGACGTCGGGTATTGTGAAGCGGGGCGGCCCTGACCTTCAGTGCCGCGTTCCCGTCGCGAGCATCGGCTCCCCGACCTCCTGCCGGCGCGGCAGGCCGATAACGCGGCCGATGTCCTTCGGCGGAGGGAGGCGGGTGTGGGCGGCCTTCATGACGGCGAGGTTCGCCTGGATGTCGGGCGGGAACGGCGCGACCTTCTTCGTCTCCATGTCGACGTGGAGCGACAGGACCTCGCAGGTCGCCGCGACCCAGCCCTCGGCGGCGTGGCGGATCTCCTCGTAGAAGTGCAGGCGCTTCTCGTCGAAGCCGATGAGCTGGAGCGTCACCCGGACCGGGTCGCGCACCTTCAGCTCGCGCTTGTAGAGGGTGTGGACCTCGGCCGTGAAGTAGGAGCAGCGGCGCTCGGCGACGTAGTCGGGCCCGAGCCCCACGACCTCGAAGGCCTCGTCCACGGCCCGGTCGAAGAGCACGTGGTAGTAGGCCATGTTCATGTGGCCGTTGTAGTCGATCCAGGACGGCTCGACCTGCATCGTCGAGGAGACGAAGGGCGCAAAGAAGAAGATCGGCGCGGTGCGCTCATCGGCCATCGGCGAAACCCCGTTCGTCGAGTCCAACCCACACGTCTTCTGCCCCTTGGGGTCGCTCTAACATGATTTTTGCAGCGCCGCATCCTTGAAAATGTCGGAAATGCGGCGGCTCGAAGCGGGTGTCGCGCCCCGGGCAGGTTTGCTATGGGTCGGCGAACCTCGGAAACGCCTCCATGAACGCCCCGCACCCGCCGCCCCGCCTGCGTCCCGACGAAGCCGTGATCGCGGCGGTCACGGCCGAGCTGCACAAGCGCTTCGGCAACCGGGCGGTGACGAGCCGCGCCGTGCGCGAGCAGCACGGCCACACCACGACCTGGGTGCCGAACCAGCCGCCGGACATCGTGGTCTATCCGCAGTCGACCGAGGAGGTGTCGGACATCGTCCGGCTCTGCGCCGGCCACGGGGTGCCGGTCGTGGCCTTCGGCACCGGCACGTCGCTCGAGGGCCACGTCAACGCGCCTTACGGCGGCGTCTGCGTCGACACGAGCCAGATGAAGCGCGTGATCGCGGTGCATGCCGAGGACCTCGACTGCGTCGTCGAGCCCGGCGTCACCCGCAAGGAGCTGAACGAGCACCTGCGCGACCAGGGCCTGTTCTTCCCCATCGACCCCGGCGCCGACGCCTCGATCGGCGGCATGGCGGCGACCCGGGCTTCGGGCACGAACGCCGTCCGCTACGGCACCATGAAGGACAACGTGCTGGCGCTCGCCGTCGTGCTGCCGAGCGGCGACGTGATCCGCACGGCGCGGCGCGCCAAGAAGAGCTCCGCCGGCTACGACCTCACCCGCCTCTTCGTCGGCTCGGAAGGGACCCTCGGCATCGTGACCGAGATCACGCTGAAGCTGCACGGCATCCCCGAGGCGATCTCGGCCGGCGTCTGCCCCTTCCCGACGGTCGGGGCCGCCTGCGAGGCCGTGATCGCGACGATCCAGAGCGGCATCCCGGTCGCCCGCATCGAGCTCCTCGACGAGCTTCAGGTCCGTGCCTGCAACCAATACTCCAAGCTCACGCTCAAGGAGTCGCCGACGCTCTTCCTCGAGTTCCACGGCTCCGAGGCCGGGGTCCAGGAGCAGGCCGAGCGCTTCGGCGAGATCGCGGCCGAGTTCGAGGGCGGCCCCTTCGAGTGGGCGACGAAGCCGGAGGACCGCAGCCGCCTCTGGCAGGCCCGGCACGACGTCTATTGGTCGGTCTTCACGCTCCGCCCCGGCTCGAAGGCGACCGCGACCGACGTCTGCGTGCCGATCTCGCGCTTGGCCGAGTGCGTCGAGGAAACGAAGCGCGACGCCGAAGCCTCCGGCCTCGTCGCCCCGATCGTCGGCCACGTCGGCGACGGCAACTTCCACGTCTCGCCCCTCGTCGACATGGACGACCCCGACGAGATCGCCCGGGTCGAAGCCTTCATCTCGCGCCTCGTCGAGCGCGCGCTCGCCATGGAAGGCACCTGCACCGGCGAGCACGGGGTCGGCCAGAACAAGATGAAGTACCTCGAGGCCGAGCACGGCGCCGGCGCCCTCGACCTCATGCGCACCTTGAAGCGCGCCATCGACCCCGAGAACATCATGAACCCCGGCAAGATCGTCGCGCTTTAGATCGCGTACCATAAACGGCGCGTCCGCTGCTGACCCAAGCGGACTACAGGGCGTAATAGCGCGAAACTTAATCGGTGAACGACGATGGCGATACGTTCAGTCGCACACTACGCGCCCGGTCGGGATGCCGACTGGGCCCGTGTCGCACCGGCCGCAGGGGCGCTTGAGCCCTCGCGGCTCGCGACGGCTATCGCGTTCGCGATCGCGCACGAGACCGTCTGGCCGCGCAGCTTCTATCTTCCGGACGGACGATATGCGCCGCTGCAGGAGTGGAACGAGAGCGGACCGTGGAGCGAGGTCGTCGGCCCCGTGCGGGAGCGCGGAGGGCCGGCAGGCCTCGTTCTCCGCGACGGCCGCATCGTCGCGGAGTGGGGCGACACCGCACGCCCCGACATGAGCTTCTCCATCGCGAAGAGCTACCTCGCCGTGCTGGCCGGGATCGCTTTCGACGACGGGCGGATCAAGGATGTGGACGAGCCGGTGCGCGTGACCGTCGACAGCCCGTTCTTCGCGGGCCGCCACAACGGCCGGATCACCTGGCGGCACCTGCTCCATCAATCGAGCGAGTGGAGCGGGGAGCTGTTCGGAAAGTCCGACCAGGTCGACCACTTCCGCCAAGTCGGCCCGGGTGCCGACAACAGCCGAAAGGGCCGACGCCGGGAGTTGCAGCCGCCGGGGAGCCTCTATGAATACAACGACGTCCGCGTGAACCTGCTCTCGTATTGCCTCATGCTCCTGTTCGGGCGGTCCTTGCCGGACGTACTGCGCGAGCGGGTGATGGACCCCATCGGCGCCACCCGTGAATGGGAGTGGCTCGGCTACTCGAATTCGTGGGTCGAGATCGGCGGGGCGCGGCTGCAGTCGGTGCCCGGCGGCTCTCATTGGGGTGGCGGCTTGTTCATGGGAGCCCGGGACCATGCGCGCTTCGGCCTGCTCATGGCCCGGCGGGGCGTCTGGGGCGGCCGGCGGATCCTCTCGGAGGCGTGGATCGAGGCGATGCTTGCTCCTTCGCCGACCCTGGCGAACTACGGCTTCCTGTGGTGGCTCGATCAGGCGGCGGAAGCGAAACCGGATGTCTCCTCCGGCGCGTTCCATGCCCTTGGGGCCGGATCGAACGTGATCCGGGTCGATCCCATGCACGACCTGGTCGTCGTGCTGCGCTGGATCCAAGGCAGCGCCCTGGAAGGTTTTTTCACGCGCCTGCGTCAGGCCCTCGAAACCTGAGAGGCGCCGGCCCGGTTAGCTGCTGGTCTGTGGGAGAATGCGGCTGCGCGGGAACGCAGAAGCCTTCGCCCTGAATTCATGGGCCCCAACGCCAGCCAGAACTTCCGCTCCTGGCACAAAGCAGACCTTGGCCATTTTCGCGCCACGCGAAACGGCGATTCGCATTGGACTGGCCAAGTCGAGAAGGTAGAGACTGGCCGGGTCGAGAGGATAGCAAAACCCTTTGCGCGACATCCTGACGGTCATTGCCGGCATCCTGATCCTCGTGCTCGCGGCGGCGCTCGTCGTGCCGCCGCTGATCGCGTGGGAGGCGCACCGCGACGCCCTCGACCGCGCCCTCTCGGAAGCCGCCGGCACTGAGGCCCGGACCGAGGGGCGGATCGAGGTGCGGCTCCTGCCCTCGCCGCGGGTGCGGGTCGACCGCCTGCGCCTCGGCTCGGGGCGGCCGGACGCGCCCTCGCTGTTCGCCACCTTCGTCAAGGCCGAGGTCGCGCTGACGCCGCTTTTGCGCGGCGAGGTGCGCTTCACCGACACCCGCCTCGGACGGGCCGAGATCCGGGTGCCGACGGCGCCGGACGGCGCCTGGCGCCTGCCGCCGGACCTCGCCGCCGACGCGCTCCGCCGCGACTGGGCCTTCGAGGACCTGCGGATCGGCCAGCTCCTCGTCACCACCGTCGCGCCGGCGACCGGACGCACCGACCAGGTCTTCGCCGAGGAGGTGCGCGTCGCGGGCCAGACCCTTGCCGGCCCGTGGCGTGTCGAGGGCCTGACGGCGGGCGTGCCGTTCCGCCTTGCGACGGGCGAGCTTGCGCCCGACAATACCGTGCCGGTGAAGCTCTCGGGCGGCGGCGACGTCCATCCCCGCTTCGAGATCGACGCCAGGGTGGCGCTCGGGGGCGACGGCGCGACCCCCGGCGTCTCCGGCACGGCGCGGCTCCTCTTCGGCCCTCCGGGCCAGGTCGCGGCGGCGGGGCTCCCGATCCCGGTTGTCATCCAGACCGGCTTCAAGACCGCGGCCGGGACGCTGGAGCTCGACAACGTGTCCCTGGAGGCCGGCGAGGGCGGCTCGACCTTGCGGCTCGCCGGCGGCGGCACCATGCGCTTGGCCGAGCCGGCGCTCTCGCTCAAGCTCGAAGGCCGGCGGCTCGACGTCGACGCCTTCCTGCTCTCGCCCGCCGGGCAGGAGTTCAAGGCCCGCATGGCGCGCTGGGGCCCACCGCCCGTCGACCTGCCGATCGACCTCGACCTCACGCTTTCGAGCATCGGCCTTGCCCAGGAGGAGCTGTCCGGCCTCGTCCTGCAGGCCGGCCTGCGCAAGGGCAAGGCCGAGATCCGCCGCCTCGCCTTCACGGCGCCCGGCCAGACCAAGATCTCGGCCGAGGGCGAGATCGGCCTGACCATCGAAGGCGGCGGCAGCGGCCGGATCGCGCTCGCATCCGACGGCACCGACCGGCTCCTGCGCTACCTCGGCCGGCTCGACATCGCCCTCCCCTTCGCCAACGCCATCGAGGGCCAGCCCTTGGAGGCGTCGGCCGACGTGAGCTTCGCGCCCCCCGTCGCGGCCTTCCGGAATCTCCGCCTCAAGGTCGGCGACGCGACCCTGACCGGCAGCGCCCGCTACTCCGCGCCCGAAGGCAACGCCCGCGGCAAACTCGACGCCCAGGTCGCCGTCCAGGGCCTCGACCTTGACCGCTTCCCCGAGCTCGGCAGCGTGCTGGCCGGCATCCGCGCCCTCGACCTCGGCCTCATCGTCGACGCCCGCGGTGTGCGCCACGGCGGGCGCGAGGGGATCGGGCGCATCTCGGCCCGCATCCGCTCGGACGGGCCGGCGCTCGAGGTCGAGGCCCTCGACGTGGTCGACCTCGCGGGCGCCAACGCCCGCCTCGCCGGGCGGATCGAGCCCGACGGCGCCGGCAGCATCGCCGGAAAGGTGACGGCGAAGCGCGCAGCCCCCCTCGTCGACCTCCTCGGCCGGGTGTGGGTCGGCGGCGTCTCCCGGCTCATCCCCTATTTCCTGCGCGAGGGCGACCTCGACCTCGACGTCACGGCCGCGCGCGCCGGCCCCGATCCGCGCGCCGCGCCGCGCCTGCGCACGACGGCCAAGGGCCGCGCCGCCGGCGGCCTGTTCGAGGCCGACGCCGTCACGGCCGAGGGGGTGACCGAGAACCTCAGGGTGCGCCTTGCGACCGAGAACACCGGCGTCTGGGTCGACAAGCCGGCGGTCGCGGCCCTGCGGCGGCGCTCGGACGTCGAGCTGAAGGGGGTGCGGGTCCCGTCGGGGCTCTTCGCCGTGACCGTCGAAGGCGAGGTCGGCGGGGTGAAGGTCCACACCACCCGCCCCTTCGCGCTGGGCTCCGGCGACGACGTGGTCGACTCCGGCGAGGCGACCCTTGCGACCCCGGACGTGACGCCCTTCCTCGTGCTCCTCGGCGACGGGGCCGGCGTCGACCCACCCGTGCCGGTGCAGATCAAGGTCGGCCTCGGGCGCGAGCGCGACGCCTCCCAGCTCGACGTGACGGGCCGGATCGCCGACGGGGCCGTGCAGGCGCGCCTCGCCGTGCGCTCCCGCGCCGACGTGACCGGGACGATCGCGGTCGACCGCCTGTCGCTGCCATGGCTTGCCGCCTCCTTCGCCCTCAACCCGGCCCACGAGACGCGGGCTGTCTCCCTGTGGTCGCCGGCCCGCTTCGGCGAGAGCGCGCGTCTGATCCAGGGCGGGCAGGTCTCGCTCCAGGCGAAGCGCGTCGAGCTCGGGCGCGGCCACAGGGCCGAGAACGCCGCCTTCGCCTTTGCGATCACCCCGGACGGCGCGGCCGTGCGCGACTTCGCGGCGGATTACGCCCTCGGACGCCTCACCGGCGCGCTCACGATCACCCGCCAGGGCTCGCTCGCCGCCTTCGTCGGCGAGGGCGCGGTCGAGAATTCTTCGCTCGAAGGCGTGCTCGGGCCCTCGCCCTTCGCCGGGCGCCTGTCCGGGCGGCTCAGCTTCGGCGCCTCGGGGGAGAGCATCGCCGGGATCGTCGCGAACCTCGCCGGCTCGGGCGACGTGCGGATTTCCGACCTCAAGGTCCCGAACGCCGACCCCGGCGCCCTCGACCGGGCGCTGCCGCGGGCGCTCGCCGAGAGCGACCCGCTCGGCACTCGGCGACTCGAAGGAATCATGACAAGCGAGTTCGCCAAGGGGCCGCTCCAAGCCGCTGTAGTCGCCGCCCCCGCCACCATGGTCGGCGGCGTGTTGCGCCTTTCCCCTGTGACGGCGGACGCTGGCGCCGCGACGTGGCAGGGCACGGTCGCGGTCGACGTGAAGACCCTTGGGCTCGACGCCCGCGGCACGCTGACGACCCGCGCGGTCCCGAAGGGCTGGACCGGCGGCGCGCCCTACGTCGGCCTCGCCTGGCGCGGGCCGATGGTCGCCCCCTTGCGCGAGGTCGACGTCGGCCCCCTCACCAACGGGCTCGCCGCGATCGTGCTTCAGCGCGAGCTCGAGCGCATCGAGGCCTTCGAGATGGAGGCGAACGAGCGCGCCCGCCTCAACGGCCGCCGCAGCCTCGACCAGGCCCGCGAGCGCGACCGCCTCGCCGCCGAGGAGGCCGCCCGGGAAGCCGCCCGCCAGGCCGAGCTCCAGGAGCGCGCCGCCCGCCAGCGCGAGGAAGCCGAGCGCCAGGCGCGCCTTCGCGCCGAGGAGGCCGAGCGCCAGGCCCGCTTAAGGGCGCAGCAGGAGGCCGAGCGCCTGGCGCGCCAGCGCGCCGAGCGGGAGGAGGCGGAACGCCAGATCCGGCTGCGCCGGGAGCAGCAACAGCAGCAGGCCGAGGAGCCGGGCACCGAGACGCCGGTGCGCTCCCCGCCCATGCGCCCTCCCCTCTTCGCCCCGCCCGCCTCCGGGCCGCTTCAGATCCTCCCGCCCGGGGCGCGCCCGCCGGGCTAACCGCCCCTCGCCTTCACGACCGCGAGCACGAAAACGCGGATGGCGGAGGAGAGGTTCTGCCCCGCCCGCCCGGCGTCGATCTCGGCGATGAGCGACTGCGCCGAGCGGCCGCGCTCGCGCGCGATCGCCTGGAGCTCGTCCCAGAACGGCGCCTCGAGCGACACGCTCGTGCGGTGCCCGGCGACCGCGACCGAGCGCTTGACGATGCCGTCCTTCATTCGGGCTCGTCACGGCGGTGCGCCGCGATGCGGCGCTCGGCCAAGCGCTTCTCGGCCTCGGCGAGCCGTTTCTCCGCCTTCGTGCGCCCGAACCTCACCCGGTTCTCGGCCGCCTTCGCCTCCTTCTCGGCCCGCGCCTTGTCCTTGCGGGCCCGGCGCAGGTTGACGATGTCGGCCATGGGCGTGCTCGGCTCGAAGAGGAGCATCCGGTCTAGCGGCTCGGGGCGACGCGGGCAACGCGCACCGCCGGCGCCTCCGGGTTGACGCGGGCCGCGCCAGTGGGCAACCGTGGCGCCCGATTGCACCAAATCAGGATTGGCGATGGCGCGACCGCGCCGGCTTGCGACCCATCTCGCGCTCTTCGCCGCGGGCATCGCCCTGCCGCTCATCGTGCTGGCGGTGGCGGCGGGCTGGACCTACCTTTCCTTCGAGCGCGGCCGCATCGACCACGAGGCGCACCGCCTCGTGCGCGATATCGCCGGCAACATCGAGCGCGAGATCGGCGCCCTCACGGCGACGGCGACGACGCTCGCGACGGCGAACGCCCTCGTGCGCGACCAGAACTTCGAGCGCTTCTACCAGCGGGCCAAGGCCGTCGCGATCCGCGGCGGCGGCTGGGTCGTGGTCTGGGACCGCACCGGCCAGCAGCACGTCAACACCCTCGTCCCATGGGACACGCCCCTTTCCCGCCACTCGGAGGAGGCGACCGACCGCGCGGTGTTCGAGCGCGGCGAGGTCCACGTCACCGATCCCTTCCGCGAGGCGATGGCGGGCCGCCACGTCTTCTCCGTCGCCGTCCCGGCGCGGGACGGCGAGGGCAACATCCTCTTCGGGCTCGCCCTCGTGCTCCCGGCCGAGCACCTCACGAACACGGTGCGCGAGGTCATCCTGCCCCCCGGCTGGATCGCCACCGTCAACGACCGCGCCCACCGGATCGCAGCCCGCACCGTCGACCCGGAAAAATGGGTCGGCCGGCCGATGTCGGAGACGGGCCGCCGCGTCACCGAAGGCGTCCCTCCGAAGGCCGGCGGGCTGTGGGCCAACATCTTCACGCTGGAGGGCAACCCCGTCCGCGGGGCCTACTACCGCATGCCCCACGGCTGGCTGGTCAGCGCCTCGGCGCAGCGCGAGGTCTACGAGGCGCCGGTCTGGCGGGTGCTGGCGGCGGGGCTCGCCTTCCTCCTCGCCTTCGCGGCGGCCTCGGCCTTGATGGCGGCGCTCCTCGGCCGGCGGATCGTGCGCGCGCTTGACGCTGTCTCGTTCAAGACGAACGCGCTCCTGCGCGGCGACGTCGTCGAGCCGCCGGTGACGCCGATTGCCGAGTTCAACGCGGTGATCATGGCGCTGCGCCGCACCGCCGAGGAGCTGCGGGCGCGGGACCGCCACCGCGCCCTCCTCGTCGACGAGCTGAACCACCGGGTGAAGAACACGCTCGCGGCGGTCCAGGCCCTCGCCCGCCGCACCTTCAAGACCGCGGCGCCCGACCTCTACCGCACCTTCGAGCAGCGGCTCATCGCGCTTTCCGGCTCCCACACTCTGCTCACGACGACGAACTGGTCCGGCGCGTCCTTGCGCGAGGTGATCGAGCGCGAGGTCGCGGTCTACGGCGGGCGGGTGTCGCTCGTCGGCGACGACCTGACGATCCCGCCGAAGGTGGTGGTCGGGCTCTCCACCATCGCGCACGAGCTCGCCACGAACGCCGCGAAGTACGGCGCGCTCTCCGCCGCCGACGGCCGCGTGCAGGTCGCCTGGAGCGTCGAGGGCGACGTCCTGCGCATCGCCTGGACGGAGAGCGGCGGGCCGCCGGCCCCGCCCGACCCGCGCCCCGGCTTCGGCACCGCCCTCATCGCCGCGACCGCCGAACGCGAGCTCGCCGGCCGCATCCGCACCCGCTTCGACCCTCTAGGCCTGCGGTGCGAGCTCGAGATCCCGCTCTCGCGGAACGAGCTGACGTACAGCCGGGTGTCGGACGCGGCGTGATGCGTGATCCTCCCCGTTAAGCGGGGGAGGATCTGCGCGCCGCCGGTGCTCCCGCCCGGATCAGGTCCCGCGGCCCCAGTAGCCGCAGTAGCGGCGGGCGATGAAGGGGAGGCCGCTCTGGTAGCCGGGCCAGGCGGCGTACTTCTGCAGGGTGAACTCCTTCTCGGCCGCGTCCCAGCACTTGCCGTCCTGGGCGAGCTTCTTCATCTCGGCCGAGGCGTCCTGCAGGAGCGTCAGGAGGTTCGCCGCGTCCTGCTTCGTGCCGAGGCGGCCGCCGGGGCCCGGGTGCCCGGGGATCAGCCGCTCCCAGTCCATGTCGAGGACCTCCTTGACGAAGGCCTCGCTCTCCACGGGGTAGAAGTCGATCATGCCCCGTCCCGGCACCTGGCCGACCGGGATCGTGTCGACGACGAACACGATCTTCTCCTTCGGCAGGCGCATGACGAGGGTCGAGTCGGAGTGGTTCGGCCCGTGGTAGGTGAGCTCGAGGGTCGTGCCGCCGAGCGTGATCGTGCGCTTGTCGTCGACGGTCTCGTCCGGGAGCACGGTGTGCGGGTCGGCGAGCGCCGCGAGCCGCTCCTTCGCCCGCCGGTGCGCCACGACCACGGCGCCCGCGTCCTTGAACGCCTTGCCGCCGGCGATGTGGTCGAAGTGGTGGTGGCTGTAGATGAGATACCGGATCGGCGCCTGCGTCACCTTCCTGATCTCGTCGACGTAGGTCTGCCCGCCCGTCGGGCGCCCGTAGGCGACCGGGTCCGTGGCGATCACCCCCTCCGGCGTCACCACGAACATCGCCTGGTGGTTGCCGTTGCGGAAGATGTAGACGTTGTCCGTCCCCTCCACCTTGGTGGTGGCGAACGGCGGCTGCGGGGCGGGCGCCGCCGGAGCGGCCGCGGGCGCCGCCGGAGCCGGGGCCGGCTGCTGGGCGGCCGCGAAGGTCGCCGACGCAAGCACGAGCGCCGCGGCGGCCGGAACGACGATGGGCATCGCAATCCTCCCTGGCGCGCCCGCCCGCCGTGCCGCGGCAGGTCTTTGGCGCGCCCGAGAGCTTGGACCGGTTCCGCCCGGGCCGTCACCGCAAATGACCGTGAGCGCGGGCCCGCCTCTCCCGGAGGAGACCTCTGCGAAACGAGGCGGCCTGATCGGCCCTCCCCCTGGAGGGGAGGGCCGACTCGGCCGAAGGCCGAGCGGGGTGGGGGGCGCGGGCATCGAGCGCAGGAGTTGGACAAGCGATGTATCTATTGCAGCCGCAGGGTCAGGACCGAACGAAGCGCTTGTGTCTAGCCCCTGCGGCTGATGCGCGGCGCGGCCTGCTTCGACGCAAGAGTTCCATGCCGGTGCCCCCCACCCCGCTCGGGGCTTCGCCCCGAGTCGGCC
>DASVVU010000338.1:0-15112 GCA_036386395.1 Beijerinckiaceae bacterium
ATCGCCCGGCCCAGCCGAAGTCGTGGATGCCCGGGCCAAGCCCGGGCATGACGGAGGAGTGTTCGGCCGACAAAGCTCAACGCCGGCGTTCCACCGAGTTCCAGAGCTCACGGCTGCAAAGTCACCCCAACTCGCATCATCGCCGTTCTGCTGTGTCTATAAGAGGCGCGCATATTCGGCAAATACTCTGAAAAATATGCGCTTGCCTACGCATGAGCCATGAGCTAGATATTATCAAAGGGCCGAGCATGGCTAAACCCTCAGACGAAAAGCGGGCCAAATTTCGGGAGATCGCCGCCCGAAGGACGGATCGTGCTCTGGAAGCTATTGAGCGGCTCGGCAACTTGTCGAACCGTCAGCTGTATGAGTGGGAACCAAGTGAGGTACGCAAAATCATAAAGGCTCTTCGTGACGAGGTCGGAAAGGTGGAAAGCCGCTTTGAGGCACCAAATACGCGCAAGCGGCAGCGCTTCAGCTTTTGAGGAGGGCGGACGATGCGACGTTCTACCGAAGTATCGGCCCTGCGAGTCGACGATCAAGAGTTTCTAATAAGCAGCACAATAGAGCGCTGCCCAAAGGTGATGATGATTCGAGAGCTGTTTAAGAATGCTCTTGAAGCCGCTGAGCAGGCGCCAGAAGGCGACCGCAAGGTCGAGTTTGCGGTCACTCATCTTTATGACACACCGAAATTGACCATCTGGAATACCGGGCCTGGGATGGACGATGAAGAAGTGTCACGAATGAGCAATCTCGCGGCGTCCATTCGAAAGCAGAAAGGCCTTGATAAGAACTTCGGAATGGGTGCGAAGGTTGCCTCTCTCCCATCCAACCGACACGGCATCCGATATCGCTCTTGCAAACAGGGCCTTGTTCACGAAGTGATCCTTTGCGAGCGCAACGGCGTGTACGGACGCCTACGTCGGCGAGATACAAATGGCGACGACCTTGGCGATGTAGTGGATGTGACAGAGCAAGTTCGCGCCGAACGGGAAAGGCCTCTTGACCGTGATTGGACTGAGGTGGTGTTGCTAGGGAATCGCCCTGATCAGAATACAGTAGCCGATCCTTACGACGGAGATCCGGTTCAGCCTAAGTTTTGGCTAGCAAACTACCTGTATCATCGCTTCTATCGATTACCAGATCGAGTCGATGTGCGCTTGGAGGAAGGTACCCATGCGCGTGGGCCTGGTTCGCGCAAGTTCGAAACCATACCGAACAGAGAGGCAAAAGGCGCCTTCTCGCGTGCCGAGACAGTCTCGCTGTCAAACGGGATGCGCATTCATTACCTCTATGACGAGCCGTTTGCAGCGACTGCCCACAATAAATCGATCAGCGGCGCGATAGCTTCGGCTGTGAGCACCGCTGGAGTGGTGTTTCGAGATGAGATGTACAGCCTTTTGACAGGGCGCGATTGGACCATTGAGGCGCCTACGTTTGGAATCCCATTCGGTGCGAAGCATATCTCGGTGCACATCGAGCTGCCAAATGACGCACGCGTTAGGCCTGAAGGATATCGTCAATTCTTGCGTTACAAGATGGAGAACAGAACCAAGTAGAAGCTAGCGATTTTGCTGTACAGGTACTAGAAAATCGGCCTACGTGGCTGATCGATCTTATTCACTCCCTCGCGCCCAACACCGGCGACTCCAATGAGGAGATTCGCACCCGCCTTCAGGAGCTACTAAACAAGCTTCGTGTCAAGGCTGTTACACCGAGGACCAGTAGCGACGGTGATATCCAAGTGGCACCGGGAATAGGGCGTGCGGTTGGCGTGGATCATGCACGCAGCGATCATACAGGCCAAGCACCTCGCCATCAGCACGTTGATCTTACGGTGGTACAGTCTGGTGCTCAGATGGCACGTATGGCGCAAAACCTGGAGCGCGCTCCAAAGCTCATTCCGCTAGATGATGAATCAGAGATTGAAGAGAAAAACATTAAAGGTCGTGCTGCTCGTTACTATCCTAAGACGGGTGAGTTATTCATAAATATGCTATATCCGGCTTTAGATATCATGCGAGAACAACTTGAACGTGAGTATGCGCACGCGCCCGACATCGATATAATGAAGCGCCTTGCTCTCTCGCATGCACGTAACTCTATGATCCAACGGGTTGGACTCGCCGTCGTATTTGCACTTGCAAAGCGCTTGAACAAAGAATGGGATGAAGACGCGATGGCCAAGGCTCTTGAACCTGAAAGCCTGAGCCTTGCGGCCGATAATCATTTCGAAAGTTTACAAGATGCCCGGCGCGCTATGGGGAAGGCACTCAAGCTTCGGCGGACAGACGGTGACTCGGAAAATGATTCAGCGGCTGCAGCCGCGTAGAGAGGCGTGTCATGGCCTGGGAGCCTGACATTTGGACAGGAGAGGTTAGACGCGTCCTTTACAAGAGGCTTGTCGAAAGATTTGGTCCTTACGACACTTGGAAAAGGAAGAGCTCACCTGGCCCAGAGCATGAAGATGCTTACGAGCAATTCTGCGATGCATTCGCACGAGCCGTAGGCGCGAAATCGGCAAGCGCAGTCCGGCACCAGATCCGCTTCGCGATGCCTGAAACTGAAAGGGGAAGCACGTGGGGGCGGCATGCACAAACAGCGATTTTGAATAAGGCAGCCGCCCTGGAAGCAGGGTTTATCGAAGACAAGCATCTTCCAAACCTACTAGCTATTGGCCGAGGCTCCCGCACAGAGAAAAAGATTCGCGAAGCATCAGACGAGAAGGAATAGGAGAACGGCCTCTCCCCTTTGCAGGAGGCATATCACCGCCGCCTAGATGATACCCCCATGAGGGGGCAGCCCCAGGCGATACCTTGACCTCGCCCCCGCCTTGCCCGAAGAAACCCCGCAAGGTTCCCGCCCCGGCCTTGCGCCGGGGCTTTTCGCGTGCGGGCGGGACCGGTTCGGGACAGGACTCATGGCGAACGTCGTGGTCGTGGGCGCCCAGTGGGGCGACGAGGGCAAGGGGAAGATCGTCGACTGGCTGTCGGTCGAGGCGGACGTGGTGGTGCGCTTCCAGGGCGGGCACAACGCCGGCCACACCCTGGTCATCGGCGGCGAGACCTACAAGCTCTCGCTCCTGCCCTCGGGCGTCGTGCGGCCGGGCAAGCTCGCGGTCATCGGCAACGGCGTCGTGCTCGACCCGCACGCCCTCGTCGCCGAGATCGAGCGCCTGCGCGGCCAGGGCGTCGCGGTCTCGCGGGAGAACCTGCGCATCGCCGACAACGCCACCCTCATCCTGTCGATCCACCGCGAGCTCGACGCGCTGCGCGAGAGCGGCGGCGCCGGCACCAAGATCGGCACGACGAAGCGCGGCATCGGCCCCGCCTACGAGGACAAGGTCGGGCGCCGCGCGATCCGGCTCATGGATCTTTCCGACCTCGACGCCCTGCACGGCAAGGTCGAGCGGCTGCTTGCCCACCACAACGCGCTCCGCCGCGGCTTCGGCCTCGACGAGTTCGAGGCCGACGCGGTGTTCGACGAGCTCGCCTCGGTCGCGCCGCAGGTGCTGCCCTACATGGACGCGGTGTGGCGGCTCCTCGACGAGGAGCGGCGGGCGGGCAAAAGGATCCTGTTCGAGGGGGCGCAGGGGGCGCTCCTCGACGTCGACCACGGCACCTACCCGTTCGTGACCTCGTCGAACACCGTCGCGGGCCAGGCCGCGACCGGCTCGGGCTTAGGTCCCAGGGCCATCGGCTACGTGCTCGGGATCGCCAAGGCCTACACGACGCGGGTCGGCGAGGGGCCGTTCCCGACGGAGCTCTTCGACGAGACCGGCGAGCTGATCGGGCGGCAGGGCAAGGAGTTCGGGGTCGTGACCGGGCGCAAGCGCCGCTGCGGCTGGTTCGACGCGGTGCTCGTGCGCCAGGCGGTGCGCACCTGCGGCATCGACGGCATCGCGCTGACGAAGCTCGACATCCTCGACGGGTTCGAGACGATCCGCGTCTGCACCGGCTACCGCCTCGACGGCGAGTTCCTGGACCACTTCCCGGCCGCGCAGGACGCGCAGGCGAAGGTGGAGCCGGTGTACGAGGAGATCGAGGGCTGGCCGGGCTCGACCGCGGGCGCCCGGTCCTGGGCGGAGCTGCCGGCGCAGGCGATCAAGTACGTGCTCCGCATCGAGGAGCTGATCGGGGCGCGGGTCGCGCTCCTCTCGACGTCGCCCGAGCGCGACGACACGATCCTGATGCACAACCCCTTCGAAGGCTGACAGCCAGGGTTGACGGCGCAAGCCATTCGCGGGATGCCGAAGCGGCATGGCGGACTACTACCCTCTGCTGACCCGGGCCCTCGACGCCCTGTCCGACCGCTCCCCCGCGATGCGCCGGACCGTGTACGACCGCGCCCGGGCGGCGCTCATGGAGCAGCTGCGCGGCCTCGACCCGCCGATCTCCGAGGCCGACATCGCCCGCGAGCGCCTCGCCCTCGAGGACGCGGTCAACCGGGTCGAGGGCGAGCAGAGGCGGCGCGAGGCCGCCGCTCCCACCCCGCCGTCTCCACCTCCGCCGCCGGGGCCGGTGGCAGGGCCGGTTGCAGGACCGGTGCCGGAGCCGCCGGCATCGGCGCCGCTGCCCGCGGCCGCCGATGAGGGCGCCGGGCCCGAGGATACCGGCCGCAACGGGGCTGCACAGCGGGAGCGCCCGCGGGTCGAGACGGTCGCCCCCCGGGTCGAGCGCAGCGGGCGCGGCCGCACCCTGGTGCTCGCCGGCGTGCTCGCCGTCGCGATCGGCCTCATCGCCGTCGCGGCCTGGCTGCTGCGCGACAAGCCCGCCGACCTGCCGCGCCAGCCGGTGGTCGCCGAGGCTCCCCAAGCCCCTGAAGGCGAACGCAAAATCGGCGAGCGCGCGCCCGGCGCGTCCGGAGCGGCATCCGCCCAGGGCGCGCCGGGGGCGGCTCCCCGCGGCGACGTCGCAGTCGCGCAGCGCGCCATGCTCTACGAGGAGAACCAGGCCGATCCCCAGACCCCGAAGGCGACCCAGGCCCGGGCGGTCTGGCGCCTCGACACCCTCAACGCCGGCCAGGGCCAGCCCCTGGAGACCGTGGTGCGGGCGACCGTCGACATCCCCGACGCCAAGATGTCCCTCAACCTCGTCCTGCGCCGCAATCTCGACCAGACCCTGCCGGCCTCGCACACCGTCGAGCTGTCGTTCACGACACCGCCGGGCGATCCCGCGCGCGCCGTGCGCGACGTCGGCCTCCTCCAGTTCAAGAACGAGGAATCGGTGCGCGGCACCCCAGTCGCCGGCCTGCCCGTGCCCGTGAAGGAAAACCTCTTCCTGATCGGTCTCTCGAACTTGCCGGCCGACATCGAGCGCAACACCGAGCTGATCACGAAACGCAACTGGATCGACCTGCCGATCCGCTTCTCCTCCGGCCAGCGCGCGATCCTCTCCTTCGAGAAAGGCGTCTCGGGCGAGCAGCTTGTGAACGAGGCTTTCGGCCGCTGGCGGCAATAGGTCGGCCGGGCCGGGCTTAAGGCGCCCCCTTCCTCAGCCGCTCCGTCCAGTCCCGCAGCGATTCGAGGAGCTTGCGGATGAACTCCCGCGTCGGCTCGTCGGTGAGGTTGCCGGCCGCGTCGAACTTGTTCTGGGCCTGGCCGATCATCACCTCGGGCTTGTTGACCGGGTAGGCGTTCAAGAAAATCAGCATCTGGCGCAGGTGGTACTGGGCGCGCGCCGTCCCGAACAGGCCGCCGCTCGCCCCCATGATGGCGACGGGCTTGCCGTCGAAGGGCTGGCTCGGCGGGCGCGAGGCCCAGTCGATGGCGTTCTTGAGCACGCCCGAGACCGAATAGTTGTACTCCGGCGTCACGAACAGGACCGCGTCGGCGGCGGCGAGCTGGGCGCGGAACCGCTCGGCGGACGGCGGATAGCCGGCGGCCCGGACGTCGTCGTTGTAGAGGGGCAGATTGCCGATCTCGACGGCCTCGATGGTCATGCCCTCGGGCGCGAGCCCCTGGGCGGCGCGCAGGGCCGCCGTGTTGTACGAGCCTTTGCGCAGGCTCCCCGAGATGCCGACCACCTTCATGGGCTACGCCCTCCGGCCGGGACGCCCGGCGGCGGGCACCTTAAGGCCGGCGGAGCGCCGGCACGGTAACGTTTTCGTAAACCGGCATGGTTACCTTTCGGCAAACGACCGTGGGGACTGAAGTCCATGAGCGAGAGCCAAGAATTAAACAAAGAACTGCCGGGAGAGCCGCAAAAAGAGGCTGTCGCGCCGGCGCCCGAGACCGTCGCCAAGACCGAGGCGGTCGCGAAAGAAGAGACGAAGACCGACACGGCCGCTATCGCGGTCGCGCCCGCGCCCCGGATCCCGGAGCCGGCAGCGGCGACGCCACGCCGCCGCACGCTCCCGCCCTACGTAGGCCTTGCCGCGGCGCTCGCCTGCGCGCTGGGCCTCGGCTGGGCCGCCGGCCACGCGACCTCGGCGACGATGCGAGCACCGGACACGGCCCAAGCGGCGCTCCTTTCCGTCGATTGGAAAGGCGTGGCTTCGGGGCTCCAGAAGGCCCAAGCCGATTCGCTGCGGACGAGCGCCGACGTCCAGGTCCTCAAGAACACCCTCGCCGGCCTGAAGGAGGCGGTCGAACGCGCCCGGCAGGAGAGCGCCGGCCGCTTCGCGCAGGTATCCGAGCGGCTCGATCGGGCCCAGAAGGCCGACCAGGAGATGGCCGCGAGACTTGCGGCCCTCACGGAGCGCGATCCGGGCCCGAGACTCGCCCAAGTCGTCGAGCGGCTCGACCGCTTCGAGAAGCAGGCGATGGCGGCACAGGCCGCCAAGCCCGTGCCCGTCGCGGCGGCTCCGGAGCCCTTGCGCACCGGCAGCATTCCGGAGGTCAAGCCCGTGCCGCCGCAGGAGGTCGGGCGCTCGGAGCAGGCCAAGACCGAGGCGAAACCGATGCCGATCGAGGGCTGGGTGCTGCGCGAGGTCTACGACGGGGTCGCGCTGATCGAGGGGCGCAACAAGCGGCTCTACGAGATCGGGCCGGGGCAGTCGCTCCCCGGCATCGGCAAGATCGAGGCGATCGAGAAGCGGGGTCGCGCCTGGGTCGTGGTCACCACGCGAGGGATCATCACCTCGCAGGCGTGGTGAGCGGAACGGTCTTCTTCAGGAAGATTGGAAAGGCAAGCGATCGGCCCGCCGGGCGCTTTCGTTAGGGCAAGCCGCTCAGGTCGCGGCGATGGCGAGCACGCCGGGGTGGACCGGCTCGTCGGCGGCTTCCGCGATCTCGATCGTGATCGGGCGCGGCGCCTCGGCGGGACGCAGGTCGCGGACCTTCAGGAGGTCGGCGATGGTCCGGCGGCGGGCGCGGCGGCCCGTGTCGATGACGCCGCGCAGGAGCTCGGCGCCGTCCGGGTCGGAGTCGAGGAAACTGGCATCCAGGATGGGCATGTGGGCGGACTTCCGATGGGGGAGGACCGCGCCCGATACTCGTGAGGCGGGGGACACTGGTACAACGGCCGAGGTTCAACTTAGTTCGACCGTGTTGCCGGAATATTGCGTATTGTGTTGCGGGACTGTTTCGTCCCACGGGTCCGCGGGCCGGCGGCTCAAGCCGCCGGCCCGGACCTTCAAGCGCGATCAGCGCAGGACGACCACCCGGGTGCCGACCCTGACGCGCTCGTAGAGGTCGACCACGTCGGCGTTGGTCATGCGGATGCAGCCCGAGGAGACCGCCTGGCCGATGGTGTCGGGCTCGTTCGAGCCGTGGATGCGGAAGAGGCTCCCGCCGAGATACATGGCGCGGGCGCCGAGCGGGTTGTCGACCCCGCCCTTCATGTGGCGCGGAAGGTCGGGACGGCGCTTCAGCATCTGGGGCGGGGGCGTCCAGTCCGGCCACTCGGCCTTGCGGGCGACGGTCTTGGTGCCGGCCCAGGTGAAGCCCGGGCGGCCGACGCCGATGCCGTAGCGGATCGCCGTGCCGTTGCCGAGGACGAAGTAGAGGCGGCGCTCGGAGGTGTTCACCACAATGGTGCCCGGCGCGTAGCCCGAGAAGGCCACGACCTCGCGCGGGATCGGCGAGATCTGCACGTTCGCGCTAGGCTCGTTGCGATAGTACTGCTGGCCCTGGGTCGGGTTTTCCGGCTGGAACAGCAGGTGGATGAAGGCGTTGGCGGAGCCGGCGCTCGAGGCGAGGGCGGCACTGGCGATGAAGGCGGCGGTAGCGAGACGGCGCATGGTAATCCCCTGTTACTGGGTTGGGTGGTCTGTTTTTTTGATGGTCCGTCGCGAGGGCGGCGGAGGGTGGTCTTTAAGGCCGGAGGGCTTAAGGGTGCCCTAAAGCCGGCGCCTGAAGGTGCCTAGCGGCTCGCGACGCCGGTCGCGGGCACGCGCACAAGGGCCGAGGTGTTGGCGCCTTCGCGCTTCTCGATCGTGATCGTGCGGGCAGGCTTGCGGATCGGCGTGCCGTTCTCGGCGACGAGGCAGTCGCGGGAGATGTTCGGCCAAGTCTGGGCGGAGCAGGACGGGTCCTGCACCTTGGGCTGGTCGCCCAGCCGGTCGCCTTTGCCGGGCTGTGCCGACGCCTGCACCGAGCCGGTGGTCTCCGGGACGGAGAGCGCGACGACGGTCTTCGGCACCTCGACCTCGTCCGACGGCAGGATGCGGTCGTAGTAAGTTTTGCCGGCCGGCTCCGGGCTCTGGCGCGGCAGGTCGTAGGCGGTCACGACGCCGGCGGACAGCGCGGAGGCGAGACCGATTATCTTGAAGGTTGCGATCATTTTGTTTGACGCCCTCTGTCGCGGCCATCCCCATGGCCGTCTTCGATGAGCGTCACCGTATTGGGGCTCCTTTTCCGTGTGTTTGCGCACATGGCATGAAATGGTTTCGCCGGAAGGCCCCTTTGTTTCGCCGCGGGGCGCCCGATGAAATAATGGCGGCGATCCAGGCCGGAAGCGGGAAGCGGGTGGCTTAATAATTGTTCGCGCCAAGCTGAAACGGCGCCGCCCCGAGCGGGTTGTCCCTCTGACTCCGCCCGCTCTCGTGACTGGTTGGGGGCGGAGGAGGGGAGGCACCGGCAAAGCCGGGCCTCCCGCTTTCAGCGCCGCCGTCCCTTCGCGGAACGGCGGCGTTTTTCGTCATCGCCTAGCGGTAAGGCTGCCCGTTCCGGCGCACCCGTTCGGGCGGCGGCCCGGCCTGGTAGGCCGGCGGGTACTGCCACACCGGCCCGCGCGAATAGGTGCGGTCGTAGCCGTAGGGGCTGCCGGGCTCGTTGAAGCGCGGGTTCTGGAGCTCGGTGCGCAACGCCCAGTCGCCGTCGCTGCTGCCCGAGCCGCCGCCCCCGCCGCCGCCGAACTCGGCGAAGGCCGCGGTGCCGAGCGTCAGGGCGCTCCCGAAGGCGAGCGCATGAAGCGCGATGCGGATTGGTTTGGTCATGTCCGTCTCCTGGTGCTCAGCCGCCGTGCCGGAGATAGGGTCGGAGACCTTACAAAGACACCCGGAGAAGGTCCGCGCCAAGCTTTCCCAGGCGCCGGATGGGCATGCCACGATCACATTCGCGTTCCTGGGCGGCGTTTTCTCAAGGCGACGGCTCCTCGGGCTCCGCCGTCGTCATGGTCAGGTGCGTGAACTTGCGCCGCAGGAGGTGGACGATCGTCTCGGCCTCGAGCCGCGGCGTGTCGGGGCTGAGGTCGAAGGTGAACAGCTTGCCCCCGCTGGGAATGGGCTTGCCGTCCCGCGAGAAGGCGAGCGCGATGAACGGCTGCCCGTCCTCGTACGTGTGCAGCTGGAACCCGACTTCGACCCGATCGACCGCCATCCCGAATCCCTCTTCCCCGAATCCCGTCAACGTTCCGTTAACCATAACGCGCTTTGCTTGTCCGGGGGTTCGAAGAAAGGCCAGGACATGGCTGCGGCAATGAGAGCCGAGGCGCCCGGGAACGCCGGCTGCCTCATGGAACCCGGGGCGATCATGCCCGAGGACCGGGGCGAAGCCGGCCCGGACGATCCTTTCGCGGCGGCTCTCTCCAGGGCGAATCCTTTCGTGGTCGCGATGCGGGAGCGGCTCGGCTTCCTGGAGAGCGCCGTCGCCCGCATGGCGCAGGGAGTCGGCGCCGACGCCGCGCTCAGGGAGATCGGGACCTTCCTCCTCGACCTTCTGACCCTCGTCGAGCGCGACCCCGGCCTCGAGCTTGCCGCCGACGATCTCTACGAGGCGGCCGCTATCCTGGCAGGCGGCCCCGATCCGGCCATGGCCGACGCGCGGCGCTGGCGGCTCCTCAAGGACGCGGCCCGGCGCTTCCGCGAGCGGCTCGACGCCGCCCATCCGGGCGAGCGCGCCCGCCGCCTCGGCCTCGGCTGACGCATTCATCCGGCCGGATTCGGCTCGAGCCTCGCGGCCGCGAGGGCCGCCGCCTGGCGCTGCCCGAGGTCGTCGAGGGAGAAGCGCTCGATCTCGGCCTCGAACAGACGGTGGAAGTTGAGCTGCGCCTTGAGGTGCAGGAACACCCCGCCGAGGCCGATCGCGGCCCGGTCCATGAACACGAACTCCCGCGGCACCGTCACCGGACCCTTCTCCCGCAGGGCCATGTGGACCTGATACGCCTGCTTGCGCCCGTACTCGGCCGGGCTCACGCCCTCGGCGATGCTGCGCACCCGGTCGGTCAGGAGCGGCCCGTAGATGAAGCGGGCCCAGATGTTGAGGATGTCGATCAATTCGTCCGAGAGGTTCTTGAAGCCCCAGACCTCATAGGCGTGGACGACCCTGTCGCGGTCGTCGTGCAGGAGCCCGCGGTAGAGGTCAACCACCCCGCCGACGAACTTTGGGGGGAAAATCCGGATGCAGCCGTAGTCGAGGAGGTTGATGCCCTGCGGCTCCCCGTCTTCCGAGAAGACCGTGTAATTGCCGAGGTGCGGGTCGCCGTGGATGACGCCGACGTGGCTGAACGGGTGCCACCAGGCCTTGAACATCGCCGTCGAGAGGCGGTTGCGGACCTCCTGCGGCGCCTCGACGAACTCCAGTATCTTGCGGCCCTCGAGCCAGCCAAGGGTGAGGAGGCGCTTCGTCGACAGCTCCGGCCATAAACTCGGCACCCGCACCTCAGGCACGTCCGCGAGGACATTGCCGTAGAGGACGACGTGCTTGCCCTCGCGTCCGTAGTCGAGCTCCTCCCGGACCCGCTCGCCGATCTCCTCGGCGATCTCGCGGGTGTCGATGACCGGGTTCATGCGCCGGTGGATCGCGAAGACGAGCTGGAGTTGCTGGAGATCCGCCTCGACGGCCGACTGCATGTCCGGATACTGGAGCTTGCAGGCGAGCGCAGCGCCGTCCTTGGCCGTCGCCCGGTGGACCTGGCCCAGCGACGCGGCGGCCGCGGGATGGAGGTCGAAGGAGCCGAACTTCCGCTGCCAGTCCGGCCCGAGCTCCGCCTGCATCCGGCGCTTGACGAAGGCTGCCCCCATGGGCGGCGCCTCCGACTGCAGCTTCTGCAGTTCCGCCGCATACTCCGGCGGGATCACGTCCGGGATGGTGGCGAGGAGCTGCGCCACCTTCATGATCGGGCCTTTGAGGCCGCCGAGCGCTTGCGCCAGCGCCGCCGCGTTCGAGGCGCCCTGCCCCTCGAGCCCGAACAGCCGCGAGCCCGCGATCCGCGCCGCGACGCCGCCGACGTTCGCCCCGACGCGGGCATAGCGCGCCGCACGGGCGGAAAAGCGGTTGGCTTCGCGGTCTGTGGGGGGCATCAGGTCTCTCGGCGGGCCGTCCCTAGATAAGCCTCACGGTCCGCAAAGCCAGGGCGAACGCCGGGTCAGCCCGCCGGCCAGTTGTCCCTGATCCACCGGGTCAGCCCCGCCTCGTCCACCTCGCCCGCCGCGAGCCCTCGAATTATCACCACGGCTTCGGCCTCGTCCGCCGCGAAGTCGATGCCGTTGAGGCCGAGAAAGGTCACCAGCGCCAGCAACGCCGCGCGCTTGTTGCCGTCGACAAAGGGATGATTGCGCGCGATCCCGAACGCATACGCCGCCGCAAGCTCCGGCAAGCCGGCCTGCTCGTAGGCCCATCGATTGACCGGCCTGCCGAGGGCCGACTCCAAGGCGCCCTCGTCCCGAATGCCGGGCGGTCCTCCGAACAGGCGCAGTTGCCGAGCGTGGATCGCCTTGACGAGTTGTGGCGTGAGCCAGACCGGCGCCCCGCTCTCCTCCGTCACTTCGCAAGCTCGGCCAGAGCGTTGCGATAAGTCTTCATCGCACGCTCGGCGATCTCCAGGCCCTTCTCAAAGGTCGGATCGTAAGGCGTTAGATAGAAGCCGCCGCCGGCGACCTCAGCCACCGAGAGCCAGTCCCCTTGGGAGAGATTCTGCCGCGCCAGGAGTTCTTTCGGCAGGAGGAGGCCGGTCGAGTTTCCGATCTTCTTGATTTCGAGCTTCATGACAGGCTCCAGCGGCTGCGTTATACAGAATGTATAACGCAGATTCGGCACTTCAAGCCAGGATCGAAATCACCTGGTCAACGCCCTGCTCCGCAGGAATCGGGTGTCACCGCCCCGCCGCCCCGAGTAAGGTCACTCATAAGAGGACAGACCCATGCTCGATACCCTTCGCGCCATCACGATCGAACCCGCCGCCCTCGACCTGCCGGACGGTCCGGCCGGCGACTACGAGCGCGTGCGGGCCATCATCGCCTTCATCTCGGAGCGCTGGCGCGACCAGCCTTCGCTGGAAGCCATGGCCGAGCACGTCGGGCTCTCGACCACGCACGTGCATCACCTCTTCCGGCGCTGGTGCGGGCTCTCGCCGAAGGCCTTCCTGCAGGCCATCACCCTCGACAACGCCAAGGCGCTGCTCGCCTCCTCGGCCAGCGTCCTCGACGCGACCTACGAGGTCGGCCTGTCGGGGCCGGGGCGCCTGCACGACCTGTTCGTGACCCACGAGGCCATGACGCCGGGCGACTACAAGGGCGGCGGCGCGGGGCTCACCTTGAAGTTCGGCTTCCATCAATCCCCGTTCGGGGAGGCGATCCTGGTCGCGACCGAGCGGGGGCTTGCCGGCCTCGGCTTCGTCGACGGCGGCGACCGGGCGGCTGCGCTCGCCGACATGAAGAAGCGCTGGCCGAGGGCCGAATACGTCGAAGACAGTGCTGCGACCGCGCCCCTCGCCCGGCGCATCTTCGATCCGCTACACTGGACCGGGGAGCAGCCCTTGCGGGTCGTGCTGATCGGGACCGACTTCGAGGTCCGGGTCTGGGAGACCCTTTTAAAAATTCCTCTCGGGCGGGCCACGACCTACTCCGACATCGCCCGCCGGATCGGCCGCCCCTCGGCGGCCCGCGCGGTCGGCGCCGCGGTCGGCAAGAACCCGATCTCCTTCGTCGTCCCGTGCCACCGGGTGCTCGGCCGCTCGGGCGCGCTCACCGGATATCATTGGGGCCTCACTCGCAAGCAGGCGATCCTCGGCTGGGAGGCGGGACGGCTCGCGGCTTGAGTCCACCTCCCCTGCAAGCGGAGAGGAGGATTACCGCATCCCGCCCGGGGACGGCGCGCCCGGGAAGAATTCTTGAGGCGGCGCGGGTTGCGCCGCCTGGCGGGGCGGGCGGCGGGCTTGTGGCGGCGCGGCCGCCGTCGGCTCCGGCGTCGTCGGCAGGATGCCGAGCTTCGCCGCGAGTACCACGGCGCGGCCTTCCGTGAAGCGGGCGTTGCAGAAGCCGTGCGCGCCCTCGCGGCGGTAGGACCGGCACATGGTCTCGCGGTCGGCCGAGAACGCCGCCTGCTCGGCGACGACGGGGCGCATCGACTGCGGCCCGACCTTGTGGGCGAGCGCCTTGTAGTTCTCGCGCACGGCCTTGTCGGCGGTGCCGCGGGCCTCCTCGATCTCCCGCGCCTTGGGCAGGAGGCCGTTCGGCTCCGGCCCCCACATGCCGGCGGGCTCCACCTTGCAGTCGGCCTCCTGGAAGGTGCAGGCCTGCGTGGGCGCCGTGACCATCACGGCGCCGTCGAGGACGTCGAAGACGATCGGGCAGGCCGGCGCCTGCGCGGCGTAGCGCGGCAGTCCGTCGACCCGGCCTTGGGACGCAAGCGCGACGGGCTGGCCGTCGCCGAGCGGGACCGCGCAGGATTCCGTCGGGTCCGAGATCTTCGAGCCAGCGAGGGTGATCTGGGCCCGGAGGTCCCGCCCGGCGCGCTCGATCTTGAGGCTCCCGCCGCCGCCGTTGAGCTTGAGCTCGCGCCCGACGACGGCGTCCTCCGTGGGAGCCTTCAGCACGATCGGCTTCGGCGGCGCGGGTGGAGGGGGAGCAACGGGGCCCAGGCCCGGCTCGCCCTCGGCTCCCGGCACGCCGGGGATGGAGGCGCCCTGCCCCGGTATCGGCCCGGGAGCCGGCCCGTAGGGACCGCGCTGCGGCACCGGCTGCGGCGGATAGGAGGGCGGCGGCGCCGGGCGCAGCCCGAACAGGCGCTCGAAGAAGCCTTGCGCGGAAGCGTCCGTGCCGCCCCCGGCGAGGGCCGCGAGAAACGCCGCGCTAACGGCCGCGATGAGCGGGAGTCGCCTGGAAGTCATGACAGCTCGACAGTAGGGCCGTGCGGGCGTTAACGGGCCGTTAACCGTGCCGGGGATCGCGCCCCCGTAGCACGGGCGCCAATGCGGGGGAAATCGGGCGGGAGTTCGGCGCGCCTCGCCTTGCGGCCAAAATACCCCCTTCTTATATCAGCCCCGTCGGCCCAAGGCCCCGTCCGGGCTTCGGTTTTCAAGAAGACGGACGAGGCCTCGGCAATCAGTCAACAACAATGCCATGGGCCGGGCTGCTTCGGGGCCCGGCGGTCTGCTTGGAAAGTGAGGGATCCCGCCATGGGTAAAGTCATCGGTATCGACCTCGGTACGACCAACTCCTGCGTCGCCGTCATGGAAGGCGCGCAGCCCAAGGTCATCGAGAACGCGGAAGGGGCCCGCACCACGCCCTCCATCGTCGCCTTCACGGACGAAGGCGAGCGCCTCGTCGGCCAGCCGGCCAAGCGCCAGGCGGTCACGAACCCCGAGCGTACCTTCTTCGCCATCAAGCGCCTCATCGGGCGCACCTTCGACGACCCCATGACCAAGAAGGACATGGGCCTCGTCCCCTACAAGATCATCAAGGGCGGCAACAACGACGCCTGGGTCGAGGCCGACGGCAAGCAGTACTCGCCGTC
>DASVVU010000339.1:0-3109 GCA_036386395.1 Beijerinckiaceae bacterium
CCTGACGAACAAGCTGGAGAACCTTCGCGTCCCGACGATCTGCCGCCTCAACGGCAGTGTCTACGGCGGCGCCACGGACCTCGCGCTCTGCTGCGACTTCCGCATCGGCGTCGCGGGCATGGAAATGTTCATGCCGGCTGCACGGCTCGGGCTGCACTACTACCGCAGCGGCATGGTCCGTTTCGTGACGCGCCTGGGGCTCGGCGCCGCCAAGCGCCTCTTCCTTACGGCACGGACCCTCTCCGGGGCCGACCTCCTCGCGATCGGCTATCTCGACGAGCTTGCGGACGCCGGCCGATTGGACGAGCGCGTCGCCATCCTCGCCGAGCTCTTGGCCGCGCATTCGCCTTCAGCCGTGCAAGGCATGAAGCGCAGCCTCAACGAGATCGCACGCGGAAGCGCCGATCCGGCGATCCTTCAGCAGCGCTATCGCGAGAGCCTGCGCAGCGATGACTTCCGCGAGGGCGTCGCGGCGTTCCGCGAGAAGCGGCCGCCGAAGTTCACGCGTTGATCCGCCGTTCGCCACTCGCCACTCGCCATTCGCCATTCGCCTCCGTACGCTAGGCGCACCACCAGGGGCCGGAACAATGCAGGGCGTCACCGTCGTCGACCATCCGCTCGTGCAGCACAAGCTGACGCTGATGCGGGACAGGACGCGCTCGACGAAGGGCTTCAGGCAGCTCCTCAACGAGATCGGCATGCTGCTGGCCTACGAGGTCACCCGCGACTTGCCGCTGGAGGCGGTCGAGATCGAGACGCCGCTGACCCCCATGACGGCGCCGCAGATCTCGGGCAAGAAGCTCGTGCTGGCGCCGATCCTGCGGGCCGGCGTCGGCTTCCTCGACGGCATGCTCGACCTCATGCCGTCCGCCCGCGTTGCCCACGTCGGCCTCTACCGCGACCCCGAGACGCTGCATGCCGTGGAGTACTATTTCAAGGCGCCCTCCGATCTCTCCGACCGCACCGTGCTGGTGCTCGACCCGATGCTCGCGACCGCGAACACGGCCGTCGCCGCCGTCGACCGGCTCAAGGAGCGCGGCGCCAGGGACCTGCGCTTCGTCTGCCTCTTGGCGGCGCCGGAGGGCATCGAAAAATTCCGCGGCGCCCATCCCGACGTGCCGATCTGGACCGCCGCCGTCGACGACCGCCTCAACGACCACGGCTACATCGTCCCGGGCCTCGGCGACGCCGGCGACCGCATGTATGGGACGCGCTAAAAGCATGATCCCGAAAAGTGGAAACCGGTTTTCGGAAAAGATCATGCGTGGGCAAAGATAGATGCGCTTCATCCTGGCCGACTGGGGCACGAGCCGCTTCCGCGCCTACCTCGTCGACGGCGAGGCGATCGTCGACCGCGTCTCGTCCGACGAGGGCGTCTCGAACTTGCGCGAAGGCCAGCACCGCGAGGTGTTCCTGCGGCACTGCCGCCCCTGGCTCGACCGCGAGCCGGAGGCGCCGGTCGCCCTCGTCGGCATGGTCGGCAGCCGCGAGGGCTGGCGCATGGCGCCTTACGCCGAGTGCCCCGCGGGGGCCCAAGAAATCGCGCGGGCCATGATCGAGGTCGAGATCAAGGGCGCGCGGCGCGGCCACATCGTGCCGGGTCTTAAGTGCGAGCCCGAGGCCGGCACCGGCGCCGTCGACGTGATGCGCGGCGAGGAGACGCTCTGCCTCGGCGCGGGCGTGACGGACGGCCTGATCTGCCTTCCCGGCACGCACCCGAAGTGGGTCGAGATGAAGGGCGGGCGCATCCGGCGCTTCGCCACCTACTTCACCGGCGAGATGTACGGGCTCTTGCGCCACCACTCTATGGTCGGCCGCCCGGCGACCGAGCCGGAAGACCCGGCGGGCTTCGAGCGCGGCCTCGATGCGGCGGAGCGCAACGGCCCCGAGGGCCGCCGGGTCGGGCTCCTGCACCTCATCTTCGGCGCCCGCGCCGCGGCCGTCACGGGTCGGCTGCCGACGGCGCAACTCGCCCCCTACATCTCGGGACTCCTCACCGGCGACGAGATCGCCGGCGCCTTCTCCCTGTTCGAGAAGCCCCGCGCCGTGACCGCCATCGGCGACCCCGGCCGCATCGCGCTGTTCTCGAAGGCGCTCGCCCGCCATGGCGTCGAGGTCGCCTCCGTGCCGGCCGAGGAGGCGCTCATCGCGGGCCTCGCCCGCATCCTCCGGCACCATCGCATTTAAGCTTGGCCGGAAAGAATTCGGAAACCAGCCGGGCCGAAACCGGCGCCCGCAGGGTGCGGGCTTAAAGACCCGTTGGCGCGGACGGGCGATGATCGGGCGAATCGTTCCGCACCCGTCAAGAGCATCATGCCTCGTCCGATCGTCTGGGCCCTCGGCATCCTCGCCTCCTCGGCGCTCTCCGCCACCACGGTGGGCGACCGCATTACCAAGGCCTTCGGGCTCTCGATTGGGCGCGGCAGCGCGGCCGTCGAGCGGTCCGAGGGCGGGCGCATCGTGGTCTCGGCCGACCTCGCCGGCCATTTCGTCGTGCACCCGACGCTGGACGGGAAGCGCATCCGGATGATGGTCGACACCGGCGCGACCTTCGTCGCCCTCTCGCACGAGGACGCGCGGCTCGCGGGCGTCGCCGTCCCGCCCGGCGGCTACACCCGCCGCATCGAGACCGCGAACGGCGTCGTCGCGGCGGCGCCGGTGCGCTTTTCGGAGGTGAGGATCGGCGACATCGTCGTGCGCGGCGTCGACGCCCTCGTGCTGCCGCCCGGCCGCCTCGGCACGAGCCTCCTCGGCATGTCCTTCCTCAAGCGCCTTGGCGGCTTCGAGGTGACGCAGGGGCGGCTGATCCTGAAGGGATAGGTCGCCCTCAGGCCTGCTCGAACGCGACGGTGAGACGTCCTCCGAGCGCCTTGGCGGCCTCCTCGAGCTGATCGAGCTTCGTGCCGTGGCGCGGGTTGAGGATGCGCCGCACCTCGATCTCGTTGCGGCCGAGCCGGCGGGCGAGTTCCGTCTTCGAGACCTTCGCCTCCTTCCAGGCGTGATACACTGCGGCCTTAGCGGCGAGCGGTGCTGGGAGTGGGACTGTGTGCTCGCCGCGCTTCACGGGGGAGGGAAGAGGCAGGTCCCGGCCCTGCTCCATCCGGGCGCT
>DASVVU010000340.1:0-7011 GCA_036386395.1 Beijerinckiaceae bacterium
GCCGATATGGCGCCGGGAGATTACGCCGCGTGGCTCGAAACCTTCGACGACGATCCCGTCCGAGACGCGCCGCTGTGGCGCGAGCGCATGGCGAGGGCCCCGCTGCCGTCCTTCGCGGTCTTCGTCGCGGTGGAAGAGTTCGATGCCGAAAAGCTCGGCCGCACCGTCGCGTCGCTTCATGCACAGCTCCACGACATCTGGGAACTGCACATCGTCGCCGGAGCGGAGCTGAAGCCTTATCTTGGCGACCTCACCGCCGCAGGCCCCGAGCGCGACCCCCGCATCGTGCTCGGAATCGGCCAACCCGAGGACGAGCCCACCACGGGGCTGAACGACGCCCTTGCCCGCACCGGCGCCGATTGGGTCCTGACCCTGCACCCAGGCGACGTGCTGCGCCCCCACGCGCTGGCCGCACTCGCCCTCGCCGCCGCCGAGCCTGCTCCGGAGATTCTCTACAGCGACGAGGACCGGATCGGTCCCAATAGCAAGCGCCAGGACCCTTACTTCAAGCCCGACTGGTCGCCCGATCTTCTGCGCTCGTGGAACTACCTCGGCTGCCTCACCACCATCAGGACGGACTGCCTGCGCCGCCTCGGCGGCTGGCGCGAGGGTTTCGGCGCCACCCGGGACCACGATCTCGCCCTGCGCGCGACCGAGAGCCTTCCCGGCGAGCGCATCCGGCACGTCCCCAAGGTGCTGGTCCACGTCGCCGACGGTGCCCCCGATCCCGGCGCGCCGTCCGACGCCGCCGCAGGCAGCGCGCGGGCCGTCGCGGAGCATCTCGCCCGCACCGGCCGTCGGGCGCAGGTCGAGCCGGTGACCGGGCGCTCGGTCCTGCGCCTGCGCTACGCCCTTCCCGAGCCCCCTCCCCTCGTTTCCGTCATCATTCCAACCCGCGACCGGCTTCCGCTCCTCCGCGGCTGCGTGGCTTCGATCCTTGCCAAGACCGCTTACCCGGCTTTTGAAACAATCGTCGTCGACAACAATTCCGAAGAACCCGAGACTCTGGCTTGGTTTCGGGAGATCGCTGCAGACCGGCGGGTCCGCGTCCTGTCCTATCCCGGCCCATTCAACTTCTCGGCCATCAACAACTTCGCCGTGGGAGAGGCCCGGGGCGCCGTGGTCGCCCTCGTCAACAACGACATCGAGGTCATCGCCCCCGACTGGCTCGACGAGATGGCGGGCCATGCGATGCGGCCCGAGATCGGCTGCGTCGGGGCGAAGCTCCTCTATCCCGACGGGACGGTGCAGCACGCCGGCATCGTGCTCGGCCTCGGCGGTCTTGCCGGACATGCCCACAAGGGCCTCCCCGGAACCGAGCCCGGCTATGTCGGACGGGCAATCGCGGCCTGCAACGTCTCGGCCGTGACCGCCGCCTGCCTCGTGGTGCGGCGCTCCATCTATGAGGAGGCCGGCGGCCTCAACGAGGAGCTCGCCGTCGCCTTCAACGACGTGGACTTCTGCCTGAAGGTCCGGGAACGAGGCTACCTCAACCTCTGGACCCCCTTCGCCGAGCTTTATCACCACGAGTCCGCCTCCCGGGGCCCCGAGACCAGACGACCGCAAGCGGAACGGTTCGCCCGGGAAATCCAGATCATGAAGCGGCGCTGGGGACCGCAGCTTCGGCGCGACCCCTATTACTCGCCTGAGTTGACGGTGCTGCGCGAAGATTACTCCCCGCGGCCGTGATCGTTGGCCGGTGCCCGCGGTCTATCGCCATGTTAACTGGCGAAACGCTTCGGAACCAGCCCAGTCCTCGGATTGGTTTACCGCGCTTCTTAGCGTACGGTCGAGTTCGCATGAGCATTGGCAGCCAGCCGGTTCGACCGAAGCGGACGGTGGCCGGGATCGTGGCCTTCTACCCCGATCCCTCCAACCTCGCCCGGCTGATCGCGCGGGCCGCCCCCGACGTCTGCCGGATTGTCGTATTCGCGAATTCGCCGCTTGACGGCACCATCGGCGAACGCATTTCGGCGTCTGCACGTGAGACCCCGGTCACGTTCGTCATCCCGGGCGAGAATCTCGGCCTGGGACGGGCCTACAACGCCATCGTCGAGCTTGCCTTGCGGGACGGTGCGGAGTTCGTCCTCCTGTTCGATCAGGACAGTATGCCTTCGGAAGGGATGGTTCAGAGGCTCGAGGACCTTGCCGGCGAGCTTCGGAGACAGGGCGAGAAGCCGGCCGTGGTCGGGCCGCGGCCCGTGAAGGCAAGCGGCGAGCCGTTCAAGATCCCACGCCGGCGGGCCCGGCCCGAGGAGGTGCCGGCCGCAGCCGTCGATTTCGCGATCTCGTCCGGGTCTCTGATCGCGCTCGACGCCGCAAAGGTGGTGGGACCTTTCGACGAGGACTTTTTCATCGACGCGATCGACATCGAATGGTGCGCGCGGGCCTGGAACGCCGGCTGGTCGGTGTGGCTCGGGACCGACATCCCCATGACCCACCGTCTGGGGCTCGGCGTCATCCACCTGCCCTTCGGCCTCAGAATGACGGACCAGCCGCCGGAGCGACTCTACACCTACTTCCGCAACCAAGTCGCCATGCTGCGCTTAGCGCACGTTCCGGCGGGCTGGAAGCTCAGGTTTATTGCCTCTCTGCCCGCGCGATGTTTCATCTACGTGGTCCGCAACCGGTTCGCGCGGCCCGCCGTCAAGGCGATTGGCCTCGGTCTCTTGGACGGCATCATGAACCGGCTCGGCTCTCCCGGCCGCGGCTGGCGCGTGATTGAAAGGAGCCGCGGGCCGGGCGAGGTCCGCCCGGTCGGCCCGGCGGGATCGCTCCCTCCCGAGTAAACCCACGCGATCATTGACGGGCGGCGCCGGCCTTCCTATCAGCCCGGCACAGGCCGGCGGCCGGCGTGTCGCCCGAGGTGCCCAAGATTGTCTTTGCCGAACCTGACCGCGGAGCCGCTCGCAATCCCGGATGTCGTGATGGTCGTCCCGCGCAGGATCGGGGACGCGCGCGGCTGGTTCGCCGAAACCTACAACGCCAAAAGCTTCGTAGCGATTGGGATTGACGCGACCTTCGTCCAGGATAACGAGTCGCTCTCCGCCCAGAAAGGGACCGTCCGAGGCCTGCATTTCCAGGTCCCGCCAATGGCGCAGGCCAAACTGGTCCGTGTGCTCAAGGGTGCGATCATGGACGTGGTGGTCGACATCCGGCGGGGCTCGCCGACCTACGGGAAATGGTGCAGTGCCACCTTGACCGCCTCTGGAGGGGAGCAGCTCTACATCCCGCGCGGGTTCGCCCACGGCTTCTGCACCCTTGAGGCCGACACCCAGGTCGCCTACAAGGTCGACGGCTATTACGCACCGGAATGCGACACCGGGATTCTCTGGAACGACCCGGAGATCGGGATCGCCTGGCCGGTGGATGCGGCGGCTGCGATCTTGTCGCAGAAGGACCGGGGCCTTCCGCCCCTGAGGGACTTCGCGTCGCCGTTCACGCTGTGAGACGTCCATGCCGAAGCGCATCCTCGTCACCGGCGGCGCCGGATTCATCGGCTCAGCCGTCGTGCGCGAGATCATCTGCGCGACGCCGCATCGGGTGACGGTGGTCGACAAGCTGACCTATGCCGGCAACCTCGACAATCTCGCAACCGTCGCAGACGACCCGCGCTTCGGCTTCGTCAAAGCCGACATCGCCGATCAGGCCAAGATGCGCGACCTCGTGCGAGCGACCCGCCCCGACGTGATCATGCACCTCGCGGCCGAGAGCCACGTCGACCGCTCGATCGACGGGCCGGGGGAGTTCATCCGCACGAACGTGGTTGGCACCTTTGCGCTCCTGCAGGCGGCGCTCGAGCACTGGCGCACCCTCTCGGGCGCCGCCAAGGAGGCGTTCCGCTTCCATCACGTCTCGACCGACGAGGTCTTCGGCTCGCTCGGGCCCCAAGGCTTCTTCACTGAGACGACGCCTTACCAGCCGAACTCGCCCTACTCGGCCTCCAAAGCCGCTTCCGACCACCTCGTGCGGGCCTGGCACCACACCTACGGCCTGCCGACGGTGCTCTCGAACTGCTCCAACAACTACGGCCCCTACCACTTCCCCGAGAAGCTGATCCCGCTCGTCATCCTCAACGCCCTCGAAGGCAAGCCGCTGCCGGTCTACGGGCGCGGCGAGAACGTGCGCGACTGGCTCTACGTCGACGACCACGCCCGCGCCCTCCTGCTCATCGCCGAGAAGGGCCGGGTCGGGGAGAGCTACAACGTCGGCGGCAACAACGAGAAGACGAACCTCGAAGTCGTGCGCGCGATCTGCGCCCTCATGGACGAGCTTGTCCCCGACCCGCGGATCGGCCCGCGCGAGGGGCTCATCACCTTCGTCCAGGACCGCCCCGGGCATGACCTGCGCTACGCCATCGACGCCTCGAAGATGAGGGACGAGCTCGGCTGGGCGCCTCAAGAAACCTTCGAGAGCGGCCTGCGCAAGACGGTCGAATGGTATCTCGCGAACCGCGCCTGGTGGACCCGCATCCGCTCCGGCCTCTACCGCGGCGAGCGGCTCGGAGTCGTGGCGTGATTCTTCTGTTCGGCGGCAACGGCCAGCTCGGCCGGGAGCTGACGGCCCTCGCCGAGATGCGGGGCATGCCCTTGCGGGCGCTGTCCCGCGCCGAGGCCGACATCGCCGAGCCGCAGACGGTCGCGGAGGCGGTCGCGGCGGCACAGCCCTCCCTTGTCGTCAACGCCGCCGCCTACACGGCCGTCGACAAGGCCGAGAGCGAGCCGGCCGAGGCCGCGCGGGCGAACGCGACCGGCCCGGCGGTCCTCTCCGAGGCCTGCGCCCGTGCAGGGCTCCCCCTCGTGCACGTCTCGACCGACTACGTGTTCGACGGCACGAAGGCCGGGCCTTACGTCGAGGATGACCCGGTCGCGCCGCTCGGCGTCTACGGCCGCACCAAGGCCGACGGCGAGGCGGCGGTGCGCTCGCGCCTTCCCCGGCATCTCATCCTGCGCACCTCCTGGATCTACGGCGTCCACGGCCGCAACATTCTCAAGACGGTGCTGCGGCTCGCGCAGGAGCAGGACGAATTGCGCTTCGTCGCCGACCAGCGCGGCTGCCCGACGTCCACGGCCGACATTGCCGAGGCGATCCTTTTGGCCGCGCCGCGCCTTGCGGCCGGCGAGCCGGTGTCCGGCACCTACCATTTCGCCGGCACGGGCGCGACGACCTGGCACGACTTCGTCCGCCACGCCGTCGCGGTGCAGGCGGAGCTCACCGGGCGGCGCCCCCGTGTGGTCCCGATCGCGACCGCCGAGTACCCGACTTTGGCCCGGCGCCCGGCGAACTCCGAGCTCGATTCGAGCCGCTTCGCCGCCGCCTTCGGCCTGCGGGCTCAGCCCTGGCAGGCCCGCGTCGAGAGCGCCGTGCGCGCGCTCGTGCGAAACCCCGCGGAGGCCGCCGCATGAACCGCAAGGGCATCATCCTGGCGGGCGGCGCCGGCACGCGGCTGCACCCCCTCACCCTCGTCACGTCGAAGCAGCTTCTGCCGGTCTTCGACAAGCCGATGATCTACTATCCCCTGACGACCCTGATGCTCGCCGGCATCCGCGAGGTGCTGATCATCACGACGCCGCAGGACCAGCCATCGTTCCGGCGCCTCCTCGGCACCGGCGCGCAGTGGGGCATGGAGATCGCGTACGCGGAACAGCCCGAACCGAACGGCCTCGCCCAGGCGTTCGTGATCGGTGCCGACTTCGTGCGCGGCCACCCGTCCTGCCTCGTCCTCGGCGACAACCTGCTCTACGGCCATGGCGTGCCCGAGGTCCTGCGGCGGGCGGACGCGCGCCGCGAGGGCGCGACGATCTTCGGCTATCACGTCGACGATCCCGAGCGGTACGGAGTCGTGACCCTCGACCGGGAGGGCCGCGCGACCTCGATCGAGGAGAAGCCGAAACAGCCTCGCTCGCACTGGGCCGTCATCGGCCTCTACTTCTACGACGAAACCGTGGTCGACCGGGTCAAGGACGTGAAGCCGTCCGCGCGCAACGAGTACGAGATCACCGACCTCAATCGGCTCTACCTCGACGACCGCAGCCTGCACGTCGAGCTGTTCGGGCGCGGCTACGCCTGGTTCGACGCCGGCACCCACCGCTCGCTCCTCGAAGCCGCCGAGTTCGTGCGCGTGCTCCAGACCCGGCAGGGACAGCTCATCGCCTCACCCGAGGAAGTCGCCTTCGCGTCGGGCTGGATCGGCCCCGACCGCCTCGCCGAGGAAGGACGCAAGATCAACAACGACTACGGCCACGCTCTTGTCGAGCTCGCCTTGCAGAAGCCGAATTCGTAGCGGACGAGCGCGCGGCGGCCCTGCCTATGGGGGCAGCCATGTTGACGGGCCGGCCCGCCCGGACAATAGAGACCCCCAGTGGAAGGAACAACTCTCTCGATGTCCAGCAAAGTAGCCTTGATTACCGGCGTGACGGGCCAGGACGGCGCGTATTTGGCCGAATTGCTCCTCGACAAGGGCTATCTCGTCCATGGCGTGAAGCGCCGCTCGTCCTCGTTCAACACCGGCCGGATCGACCATCTCTACACCGACCCGCACGACGAGAAGTCCCGCTTCTTCCTGCACTACGGCGACCTCACCGACGCCACGAACCTCATCCGCCTGATCCAGGAGGTGCAGCCGAGCGAGATCTACAACCTCGCGGCCCAGAGCCACGTCCAGGTCAGCTTCGAGACGCCGGAGTATACGGCGAACGCCGACGCCGTCGGGACGCTCCGTCTCCTGGAAGCCATCCGTATCCTTCGCCTCGAGCGCTCGGTGCGCTTCTATCAGGCCTCGACCTCGGAGCTGTACGGAAAGGTGCAGGAGACGCCGCAGAAGGAGACGACGCCGTTCTATCCGCGCAGCCCCTACGCGGTCGCCAAGATCTACGGCTACTGGATCACGGTGAACTACCGCGAGGCCTACGGCATGCACGCCTCGAACGGCATCCTGTTCAACCACGAGAGCCCGATCCGCGGCGAGACCTTCGTGACCCGCAAGGTCACCCGCGCCGTCGCGGCGATCCA
>DASVVU010000341.1:0-12270 GCA_036386395.1 Beijerinckiaceae bacterium
CGGCAAGCCCAACGTCGCCGGCAGGCCGGACGCCGCCGGCAGGCCGGACGTTGCCGGCAGGCCGGACGCCGCCGGCTGCACGGTCGAGTTCTACATCTCCTACGAGTTCAAGAGCTTCGCCCTCGGCCTCCTCATGGGCACTGTCTTCGACAAGGCCTTCAGGAAATTCACGCAAGCCTTTGAAGAACGGGCCGATGCCATCTACGGGCGGGCGCGGGCCTCCACCTCTCCCCGCCTGCGGGGAGAGGCCGACTCGCCGAAGGCGAGCGGGTGAGGGGGCCGGGAGAGAGCGCAACCATCGACCAGCTCTCACCCCCGCACCGTCTCCTCCAAGAGCGTGAGGGCATCCTCGACCGCGGCGAGACGGATGGGGGTGCGGCCGAGGTCGCCGTAGCGGCGCTCCAAGTGGCGGGTCGCCTGCCCTTGGGTCGCGAGGCCGAAGTGGACGAGGCCCACGGGCTTCGTCGCGGTCGCCCCACCCGGGCCCGCGATGCCGGTGATCGAGACCGCGGCGTGGGCGTTCGCGCGGGCGAGCGCCCCTTCGGCCATGGCGCGGGCGATGGGCTCGCTCACGGCGCCGTGCCCGGCGATCAGCTCGGCCGGCACGCCGAGAAGGCCGGTCTTCGCCTCGTTCGAATAGGTCACGAAGCCGCGCTCGACCACGTCGGAGGAGCCGGCGATCTCGGTGAGCAGCCCGGCCACGAGCCCGCCCGTACAGGACTCGGCCGTCGCGATCCGCCAGCCCTTCGCCCGATAGGCGTCGAGGAGGGCGGCGGCGCGGTCGAGGAGGGCAGGGGGGAACATCAGGCGCGCTCCGGAGGCAGGCGCACGGCCGCGACGGCCTGGGCCGCGATGCCCTCGCCGCGGCCGATGAAGCCGAGGCGCTCGGTGGTCGTCGCCTTCACGGACACCGCGCCGAGCGGCACGCCGGCGATGGCCGCGATGGTCTCGCGGATGAGGTCGCGGTGCGGGCCGATGCGCGGCGCCTCGCAGAGCACCGTCACGTCGAGGTTGTCGATCGTGCCGCCGCGCAGGCGCACCCGCTCGATCGCGAAGGCCAAAAAGCGGTCCGAGGAGGCGCCGCGCCACTGCGGATCGCTCGGAGGGAAGTGCACGCCGATGTCGCCCTCGGCCAGCGCCCCGAGGACGGCGTCGGTCAGGGCGTGCAGCACCACGTCGCCGTCCGAGTGCGCAATGATGCCGCGCTCCGCCGGGATGCGCACGCCACCGAGCCAGACGTGGTCGCCCGCCGTCAGCGCATGGACGTCGAAGCCGGTGCCGACGCGCAGGGCCGCGCCTGGGCCGGGGCCGAGGCGCCGCTCGGCCTCCGCGAAGTCCGCCTCATGGGTGAGCTTCACGTTCCCAGGCTCGCCGTCGAACACGGTGACGGAGAGGCCGGCCCATTCGGCGAGCGCGCCGTCGTCCGGGAAGTCGAGGCGGCCCGCCTCCGCGGCCCACCGGTGCGCGTCGAGAAGAGCCGGGAAGGCGAAGGCCTGCGGGGTCTGGACGGCGCGAAGGCGCGTCCGGTCCGGCGTCTCGACCACCCGCGCGCGTTCGTCCACCACCTTGATCGTGTCCGTCACGGGGATGCCAGGGACGGCGGCGCCGTGCGCACGGCCGGCCGCCACGGCACGGGCGACGAGGCCGGGCGTGAGGAACGGGCGGGCCGCGTCATGGACGAGGACGAGGTCGGGCGCCTCAGCGTTAAGCGCCTCCAGGCCCCGACGCACCGAATCCTGGCGTGTCGCGCCGCCAAGGACGGGTTCGCGGAGCTTATCCGACGGCAGGCCCGCGGCCGAGACCGCGTCGTCGAACCGCGGCCGATCGTCCGCATGGACGACCGGCAGGACTGTCCCGACGGAGGGATGCGCCAGCAGCATCCGGAGCGCATGTACGATGACAGGTTTTCCCGCCAAGGCACGATATTGCTTCGGGATTCCGCCGCCAGCCCGCGCTCCGCGACCGGCGGCGACAACGATCGCGGCGACCGACATGGAAGCTCCCGTCGCGAGAAACGTCTCGCGCAAGACTGTTACGAGGAGCATGCCGCGAACGCAACGCGCCGAGCTTGCTGCCCCGGCCGCAATTGGCTAATCCGTAGGCAGGATGCACTTTGAACAGAATTTAGGCGGCGCGTTTTCCATCGGCGGCGTTCCCGTGCCTGGAAGGGCCGTCCTCGCCCCCCTCTCGGGCGTGACCGACGTCGCTTTCCGGCGCATCGCCCTCCGGTTCGGGGCATCGCTCGTCGTGTCGGAGATGGTAGCCTCCGACGAGTACGTGCGCGGAGCCGCGGAGGCGCGGCTCAGGGCGGAAGGCGAGGGAGTTCTCCCGCACGTCGTGCAGCTCGCCGGCTGCGACCCGCGCTGGATGGGGGAGGCGGCGCGCCTCGCCGAGGCGAGCGGGGCGGCGATCGTCGACATCAACATGGGCTGCCCGGCCAAGCGCGTCACTGGCGGCTACGCCGGCTCGGCCCTGATGCGCGACCTCGACCTCGCGGAGCGGCTGATCGGGGCCGCGGTTTCGGCCGTATCCGTCCCGGTCACGGTGAAGATGCGCCTGGGCTGGGACGATGCGAGCCTCAACGCGCCGGAGCTCGCCCACAGGGCGGAGGCCCTCGGCGTCAAGGCCGTGACGGCCCACGGGCGCACGCGCCAGCAGTTCTACAAAGGGCGAGCGGATTGGGGCCGCATCGCCGCCGTCGCCGAGGCGGTCGCGATCCCGGTGATCGCCAACGGCGACGTCGCCTCGGCGGCGGACGCGGCCGCGTGCCTGAAGGCGTCTCATGCCGCCGCCGTGATGGTCGGGCGGGCGGCGGTCGGGCGGCCCTGGCTCGTCGGGCGGATCGCGGCGGCGCTTGCCGGGCGTCCGTACCGGGAGCCCTCGCCCGCCGAGAAGACCGAGGCCGCGGTCGAGCACTACGAGACCCTGCTTTCCCTGTTCGGGCGCGAGGCCGGGCTGCGCCACGCCCGCAAGCACCTCGCGGCCTATGCCGACGTGGCCCGGGAGGACGGGGCCGGGGTCGGCGAGACGGATCGGCTGACCCTCGTCACCACCACGGACCCCGCTGCCGCCGTTGCCATCCTGCGCCGGCTCTACGAGCCCGCCGCGGCCCTCAAGGCCGCCGCATGACCGTGAAGCCGCCGTCGGGCGATCTCGTCGTCAACGCCCTGCCGCTGCCGGTCATCACCGTCGCGGCGGACGGCGGCATCCTGCACGCCAACATGGCGGCCGAGAGCTTTCTGGACCTCTCGCTCCGGGTCATGCAGCGCCAGAAGCTCGCCGACATCGTGCCCTTCGGCTCGCCGATCCTCGGCCTCATCGAGGAGGTACGCCGGCGCGGCGCGAGCGTCGCCGAGTACCGGGTCGACCTCGGCGGGCCGCGGCTCGGCGGCGAGCGCATCGTCGACGTGTTCGGAACGCCCTTGGGCGACGACGGCGACGCCGTGGTGCTGACCCTCCAGGAGCGCACCATCGCCGACAAGATGGACCGCCAGCTCACCCACCGCAGCGCCGCCCGCTCGATCACGGCGCTCGGCTCCATGCTCGCCCACGAGATCAAGAACCCGCTATCGGGCATCCGCGGCGCGGCGCAGCTCCTCGAGCAGTCGGCGGACGAGGGCGACCGGGTGCTGACCCGCCTCATCTGCGACGAGGCCGACCGCATCGTGCGCCTCGTCGAGCGGGTCGAGCTGTTCGGCGACGAGCGCCCGGTCGAGCGCGGACCCGTCAACGTCCACGGCGTCCTCGACCAGGTGAAGCACCTGGCGCAATCGGGCTTTGCCCGCCACATCCAGTTCGTCGAGACCTACGACCCCTCGCTCCCGCCCGTCATGGGCAACCGCGACCAGCTCGTCCAGGTCGTCCTCAACCTCGTCAAGAACGCCGCCGAGGCCATCGGCCAGGACGCTTCTGGCGGCGAGATCGTGCTCGCGACGGCGTTCCGCACCGGCATCCGCCTCCAGGTGCCGGGCTCGCGCGAGCGGGTGAGCCTGCCGATCGAGATGATCGTGCGCGACAACGGCCCGGGCATCCCGGCCGACCTCCTGCCCGACCTCTTCGACCCCTTCATCACCACCAAGGCCCAGGGAAGTGGCCTCGGACTTGCCTTGGTGGCGAAGATCGTCGGCGACCACGGCGGGATCGTCGAATGCGACCCCGCCCCGCGCCGGACCACGTTCCGCGTGCTTCTGCCCATGTACAGCGCCCGCGACGGGCGCGGCCAGGACATAGAGACCGAGATTTAATCGATGCCCAACGGACATATTCTCGTCGCCGACGACGACGCCGCGATCCGCACCGTCCTCAATCAGGCGCTCTCCCGGGCCGGTTACGAGGTGCGCTCGACCTCGAACGCCGCCACCCTGTGGCGCTGGGTCGCGCAGGGGGAGGGCGACCTCGTCATCACCGACGTGGTGATGCCCGACGAGAACGCCTTCGACCTCCTGCCGCGGATGAAGCGCGTGCGGCCGGAGCTGCCGATCATCGTGATGAGCGCCCAGAACACCTTCATGACCGCGATCCGCGCCTCCGAGCGCGGCGCCTACGAGTACCTGCCGAAGCCTTTCGATCTCAAGGAGCTGATCGCCATCGTCGGCCGCGCGCTCTCCCGTCCGCGCGGACAGACGCACGCCAACGGCGCGGCCGAGAACGAGGAGATCCCGCTCGTCGGGCGCTCGCCCGCCATGCAGGAGATCTACCGGGCCCTCGCCCGCCTCATGCCGACGGACCTCACCGTCATGATCTCGGGCGAGTCCGGCACCGGCAAGGAGCTCGTGGCCCGCGCGCTGCACGACTACGGCCGGCGCCGCTCCGGGCCCTTCGTCGCCGTCAACATGGCGGCGATCCCGCGCGAGCTCATCGAATCCGAGCTGTTCGGCCACGAGAAGGGCGCCTTCACGGGCGCCACCGCCCGCAGCGCCGGCCGGTTCGAGCAGGCCGAGGGCGGCACCCTGTTTCTCGACGAGATCGGCGACATGCCGATGGAGGCGCAGACCCGGCTTTTGCGCGTCCTGCAGCAGGGCGAGTACACGACGGTCGGCGGGCGGGTGCCGATCAAGACGAACGTGCGCATCGTCGCTGCCACCAACAAGGACCTGCGCATCTCGATCCAGCAGGGCCTGTTCCGCGAGGACCTGTTCTTCCGCCTCAACGTCGTCCCCTTGCGGCTTCCCCCCTTGCGGGAGCGCACCGAGGACGTGCCCGACCTCATCCGCCACTTCTTCGCCCTCGTCGAGAAGGAGGGCCTTGCGCGCAAGCAGCTCGACGGGGAGGCGATGGAGCGCCTCAAGCGCTACCGCTGGCCGGGCAACGTGCGCGAGCTCGAGAACCTGGTCCGCCGCCTTGCCGCCCTTTACCCGCAGGACACCATCACCGGCCCGATCATCGAGGCCGAGCTCGACACGCCGCCGATCGCTCAAAGCGCCGCGCCCGCCCCCGGCAAGGGCGGCGCCGCCCCCCACGACGAATCCGACACCCTCTCGGCCGCCGTCGAGCGTCACCTCGCCGAGTACTTCTCGGGCTACCGCGACACCCTTCCCCCGCCCGGCCTCTACCACCGCGTCCTGCGCGAGATCGAAGGTCCCCTCATCGGCGCGGCGCTCGCCGCCACCCGCGGCAACCAGATCCGCGCCGCCGAGCTTCTCGGCGTCAACCGCAACACCCTGCGCAAGAAGGTGAGAGACCTCGACCTCCAGGTGATCCGCAGCTCGCGCTGAACCCTCTTCCGAGAGGGAGAGGGGCAGGGGTGAGGGACCGCTCCTATCCACAGAAGGCGCAGTGGTGCCATCAGCGCCGGCTCCGCCCTACTGCCGTTCCTTCACCCGGTCGCGGCTCCGCGCGACTCGACCTCTCCTCTCGGGAGAGGTAAGTACCAAGCTTCGCCGCATTTGTATTATTTCGGCCACAGTGTTGTGGTCCTGCAACCACTTAAGATTCGCCGGGTCCTTTGTCGGCCCGTGACCCATGTGGGGGCCATTCGCTTTGAGCGAGCCTGAAGAGCTGAGCCGCGAGCCGTCCGGCGTCCCCGATGGAGACGACCAAGCTGGCGAGGCCAAGCCACACGATACCAAGGCGCACGAGCATCGGGCCGCCGAGGCGAAGGCGCGCCGGTCGAGCTGGGCCGGCACCCTCGTCGTCATTGCGGCGCTGGGATCCGCGCTCGCGACCTTCCTGGTGCTTGCCGGCGCGACGCCGGTCGTGCCGACATACGAGGCGGTCCTCTCGGTCTTCCTCGTCAACGCGATCCTGGTCCTGTGCCTCGTCGCCATGGTGGCCTGGGAAACGCGGAGCCTCGTGCGGGCGCGGCTCGCGGGGGCCGCGGGCGCCCGGTTGCACGGGCGCATCGTCGGCCTGTTCAGCCTTGTCGCGACGCTGCCGGCGATCCTCGTCGCCATCGTCGCCTCGGTGACCCTCGAGCGCGGCCTCCAGCCCTGGTTCTCGGACCGGATGCGGGACGTGATCTTCAAGTCGGTCGAGGTCGCCGACGCCTACGCGACGGGCCAGTGCCAGAGCCTTGGGCGCGAGATCCGGATCCTCGCCGACGACCTCGTGCGGGCGCGCCCGCTCTTCGACGTCGACCGGCGCTGGTTCGACAACTTCCTGACCTCGCGGGCGACCTCGCTCGGCCTTCCCGTGACCCGCATCGTCAAGCCCCCGAACGAGATCGTGGCGCGGGCGAGCATCGACGTCCTCAAGGACCCGCCGGCCCTGTCGCAGGCGACCTTCGACGATGCCGCGAAGTCGTCCGATCCGATCTGCGTCGTGCCCCGCGAGGGCCGCGTGTTCGGCGCGGTCCTCAAGCTGCCGTCCTACGGCGACGACGCCCATCTCTTCGTCGCTCGCGAGGTGAACCCGCTCGCCGTCGAGTTCCCGACGATCGCGCGCGCGGCCGCGGTCGAGTACCTCGCCATCGACAACCAGCGCAAAGGTATCCAGATCGCCTTCGCCTCGATGTTCGTCCTCATCGCCTTGATCGTGCTGTTCTCGGCGATCTGGTTCGGCTTGAATTTCGCGAACCGCCTCGTCGCGCCGATCCGGCGGCTCATCCACGCGACCGACCAGGTCGCCTCGGGCAACTTCTACGCCCAGGTGCCGGTGAAGAAGACCGAGGGCGACCTCGCCCACCTCGGCGAGACCTTCAACAAGATGACCTCGGAGCTGCGCCGCCAGCGCGACGGCCTCACCGCCGCGAGCGACCTCATGGACTGCCGCCGGCGCTTCACCGAGGCCGTGCTGTCGGGGGTGTCCGCGGCCGTCATCGGCGTCGACGGGCAAGGCGTCGTCACCATCGTCAACCCCTCGGCCGAGGCGCTCCTCGGCGCCTCCCGCGACGCCCTCGTCGGGGCGCCGATCGCCGAGGCCGTGCCCGAGATCGCCCCTCTGTTCGAGGAGCTGCGGCACGGGCGCCAGCGGCTCGCGCAGGAGCAGATCCAGCTCGTCCGCAACAACCGCGAGCGCACCATCAACGTGCGGGTCACGAGCGAGCAGGCGAAAGGCGAGGAGAAGGGCTTCGTCGTCACCCTCGACGACATCACCGACCTCGTCACCGCCCAGCGCACCTCGGCCTGGGCCGACGTCGCGCGCCGCATCGCCCACGAGATCAAGAACCCGCTGACCCCGATCCAGCTCTCGGCCGAGCGCATCCGCCGCAAGTACGGCAAGGTCATCACCACCGACCGGGAGGTGTTCGACCAGTGCACCAGCACGATCGTGCGCCAGGTCGACGACATCAAGCGCATGGTCGACGAGTTCTCCTCCTTCGCCCGCATGCCGAAGCCGACCATGGGCCGCGAGGACATCGTCGACACGGTGCGCCACGCCCTCGTGATGATGCGCATCGCGCATCCCGAGATCGCCTTCTCCGACACCCTGCCGATGGCGCCGATCGAGGCCGAGTTCGACCGCCGGCTGATGTCGCAGTCGGTCACGAATATCGTGAAGAACGCGACCGAGGCCATCGCGGCCATCCCCGAGGAGGAGCGCCCGGAAGGTCAGAAGGAGGGCCGGATCGCCGTCTCGGTGCGCCGCGAGGACGACGACGTCGTGGCGATCGAGGTCGCCGACAACGGCAAGGGGTTCCCGGCCGAGGGGCGCCAGCGCCTCCTCGAGCCCTACATGACGACGCGGGAGGGAGGCACCGGCCTCGGCCTCGCGATCGTCGCGAAGATTCTCGAAGAGCACGGCGGAGGCATCGAGCTCCGCGACAACCCGGCCGGCCGAGGAGGGCTCGTGCGCATGTGGTTCAAGGCAACGAAGGCCCGCGAGGAGGCGCCCGCCCCTAAAGAGCGGGCGGCGGAACGGAGGAGGGCAGGCGTATGAGCTCGGACATTCTCATCGTCGACGACGAGGCCGACATCCGCGAGCTCGTCTCCGGCATCCTCGAGGACGAGGGTCACCGCGCCCGCACGGCGGGCTCCTCCGACGAGGCGCTCGCCGCGATCGAATCGCGCCGGCCGCACCTCGTCTTCCTCGACATCTGGCTCCAGGGCAGCCGGCTCGACGGGCTGCAGGTGCTCGACATCGTCAAGCAGCAGCACCCCGACCTGCCGGTGGTGATGATCTCCGGCCACGGTAACATCGAGACGGCGGTCTCGGCCATCAAGGCCGGCGCTTACGACTTCATCGAGAAGCCGTTCAAGGCCGACCGCCTCGTGCTCGTCGCCGACCGGGCCTTGGAGGCCTCGCGCCTCAAGCGCGAGGTCAAGGACCTCAAGGCCCGCTCCGTCCAGGCGAGCCGGATCGTCGGCCACTCGCCGGCCGTGAACCAGCTCCGCGGCACGATCGAGCGGGTCGCGCCGACGAACGCGCGCATCCTCGTCACCGGCGCGCCGGGCTCGGGCAAGGAGCTGTCGGCCCGCACCATCCACGCGCTCTCCGCGCGGGCAAGCGGCCCCTTCGTCGTCATCAACGCCGCGACGATCACCCCCGAGAACATGGAGGCCGAGCTGTTCGGCATCGAGGGCGGAGAGGGCAGCGCCCGCCGGGTCGGGGCGCTCGAGGAGGCGCACGGCGGCTCGCTCTACATCGACGAGATCGCCGACATGCCGCGGGAGACCCAGAACCGCATCTTAAGGGTCCTCGTCGACCAGAACTTCCAGCGCGTCGGCGGCACGACCCGCGTCCACGTCGACGTGCGCATCATCTCGTCGTCGTCGCGCGACCTCGGGGTCGAGATCGCCGAAGGGCGCTTCCGCGAGGACCTGTTCCATCGCCTGAGCGTCGTGCCGATCCGGGTGCCGGCGCTGTCCGAGCGCCGGGAGGACGTGCCGGAGCTGATCACGTTCTTCATGGACCAGATCTCGGGCTCGACCGGCCTGCCGAAGCGGCGCATCGCGGAGGACGCCATGGCGGTGCTGCAGTCGCACGACTGGCCCGGGAACGTGCGCCAGCTCCGCAACAACGTCGAGCGGCTGATGATCCTGACCACCGGCGACCCGGACGCCGAGGTCACGGCCGAGATGCTGCCCTCCGAGGTCGGGGCGCTCGTGCCCACGACCCCGAACGGGGCCGGCGGCGAGAAGCTCATGTCGATGGCGCTGCGCGACGCCCGCGAGATCTTCGAGCGGGAGTACCTCGTCGCCCAGATCGCCCGCTTCTCGGGCAACATCTCGCGCACGGCGGAGTTCATCGGCATGGAGCGCTCGGCCCTGCACCGGAAGCTCAAATCCCTCGGAATAGGGGCGTGATTTACGTCCGAAATTGCCGATTTCTTGAGCAAACCGGCCGCTTCGGGCACGAGGACCCTTGCGTAACGTCAGGCTTCGCCGTGTAATGGCACGGCTGGTTCTGCGCCGCGGGGGTCTTGCGGCGACGATACTTGGGGCAACGGCCCGCACGTCCAACGGACCGGCGACGGCGGGCTGACGAGGCAAACTTATGGCCGAACGGGCTCAGAACCTGCAGGACACGTTTCTCAACTACGTCCGCAAGAACAAGATTCCCCTGACCATCTTCCTTGTGAACGGGGTCAAGCTCCAGGGCGTCGTGACCTGGTTCGACAATTTCTGCGTCCTCCTGCGCCGGGACGGGCATTCGCAGCTCGTCTACAAGCACGCCATTTCGACCATCATGCCGGGCCATCCCGTGCAGCTGTTCGAGCCGGACGAGACGGCCGAAAAGGCGTGACGGAACCGCGCACGCCGGGGGAAGCGCGCCTCCAGCGGTCGTCCGAGCCCGAGAAGGACGTCGCCGCCGGAACGCGGACGCTGGTCGTCGGCGCCTACCTCTCGCGTCGGCGGCGGGCCGGCAAAGGCGCGGCCGGAGGCGCCGCCGAGCCGGCGCCGAATCCGCGGCCGCTCGAGGCCCGCCTCGACGAGGCGGTCGGGCTCGCCGCCGCCATCGACCTGCAGGTCGTCGAGCGGATGGTCGTCACCCTCGCCGCGCCGACGCCCGCGACCTACCTCGGCAAGGGCAAGGTCGAGGAGCTTGCCGGCATCGTGCGCTCGCTCGAGATCGGGCTCGTCATGATGGATTGCGCGCTCTCGCCGATCCAGCAGCGCAACCTGGAGAAGGCGTGGGGCGCCAAGGTCATCGACCGCACCGGGCTGATCCTGGAGATCTTCGGGCGCCGCGCCCGTACCCGCGAAGGGGCGCTCCAGGTCGAGCTCGCGCACCTCGACTACCAGAAGAGCCGGCTCGTGCGCTCCTGGACGCATCTGGAGCGCCAGCGCGGCGGCTTCGGCTTTTTGGGCGGCCCGGGCGAGACCCAGATCGAGGCCGACCGGCGGCTCATCCAGGAGCGCATGACCCGCATCGAGCGCGACCTCGAGACCGTCACCCGCACCCGCGGCCTGCACCGCAAGAGCCGCGCCCGGGTGCCGTACCCGGTCGTCGCCCTCGTCGGCTACACCAACGCCGGCAAGTCCACGCTCTTCAACCGCATGACGCAAGCCGGCGTCTTCGCCGAGAACCTCTTGTTTGCGACCCTCGACCCGACCTCCCGGGCCGTGAAGCTGCCGCACGGCGAGAACGCGATTCTCTCGGACACCGTCGGCTTCATCTCGGACCTGCCGACGACCCTCATCGCGGCCTTCCGCGCGACGCTCGAGGACGTGGTCGAGGCCGACGTGCTGCTCCACGTCCGCGATGTGTCGCACGGCGAGACCGAGGCCCAGGCCGCCGACGTCGCCCAGGTGCTGCGCGAGATCGGCATCGAGGCTTCGGAGGAGCGCCGCATCATCGAGGTCTGGAACAAGGCCGACCTCCTCTCGCCCGAGGAGCGCGAGCGGCTCGCCGGCCTCGCGGCGCGCCGCGACGGCAACCGCCCCGTGCTGGTCTCGGCCCTGACAGGGGAGGGGATCGATACGCTGCTCGCCGCGATCGAGCAGCATCTTTCGGCCGGCCGCCCGTCCTACCTCGTGATCCTCGACCCCGCCGACGGCGCCGCCCTCAACTGGCTCTACGAGGAGGCCGAGATCCTGGAACGCCGCGCCGACGCCGAGAGCCGCATCCTGGTCTCGGCGCGCATCGCCCCCGAGAAGGAGCCCCGTCTGCTCCAACGTTTTCCGGGGGCGCGCCGGCTGCCGGGGCGGTAGCCCCTGTCATTCCGGGGCCTTGCGAAGCGAGGAGCCCGGAATGACAGGGGAGGGTTCAGGAGCCCCGCTCGCCCTCCTTCGCCTTGACCCAAAGCTCCTCCATCTCGGCGAGCGAGGCGTCGGCCGGCTGCCTCCCGGCGGCGGCAAGGGCCTGCTCGATCGCGGCGAAGCGGCGCTCGAACTTGGCGTTGGCGGCGCGGAGCGCCGTCTCCGGGTCGACGCCGGCGTGGCGGGCGAGGTTCGCGACGGCGAAGAGGAGGTCGCCGATCTCGGCCTCGACCTCGGCCGGCGAGCCCGTCTCCAGGGCGTCGCGCACCTCCTCGACCTCTTCCTCGATCTTGGCGACCACCTCCCGGGCGTTCGGCCAGTCGAAGCCGACGGTCGCGGCCTTCCGGGTCAGCTTGTCGGCCCGGGCGAGGGCCGGCAGGCCTGCCGGCACCCCCGCCAGCACGCCGTCGGCGGCTCCGTCGGCGGGCTCGCCGGCGAGGCCGCGCTCGCGCCGGCGCGCCTCCTTCTCGGCCCGCTTGATCTCGCCCCAGAGCGCGTTCACCGCCTCGGTCGAGAGGGTCCCGGCGTCCCCGAACACGTGCGGGTGGCGCCTCAAAAGCTTTGCCGTGATGCCCTCGACCACGTCGCCGAAATCGAAGGCGCCGGCCTCTTCGGCCATGCGGGCGTGGAACACGACCTGGAGCAGGAGGTCGCCGAGCTCCTCCTTGAGGTCGAGGAGGTCGCCCCGGGC
>DASVVU010000342.1:0-5140 GCA_036386395.1 Beijerinckiaceae bacterium
GGCAGCCCTGAGAGGAGCTGGGTCACGTAATGGGCCGTCGTCTGGCCGTCGACGGTGGCGTTGAGGGCGAGGATGACTTCCTGGACGGCCGGATCCGCCGCGCGGGCAAGCAGCCCTTCGAGGTTGAGGTGCTCGGGACGCACCCCGTCGAGGGGGGAGAGCACCCCGCCGAGCACGTGGTAGCGAGCCCTGATCGCGCCGGCGCGCTCGAGGGCCCACAGGTCCGACACGTCCTCGACCACGACGATGATCGACGGGTCGCGGCCTCCGTCGCGGCACACGGTGCAGGGCTCGGCGGTGTCGACGTTGCCGCAGGTGCGGCACACGACGATGCGCTCGCTCGCGACCTTCAGGGCTTCGGAGAGCGGCCCGAGAAGCTGCTCGCGCTTCTTGATGAGGTGCAGCGCTGCGCGCCGCGCCGAGCGCGGGCCTAAGCCCGGCAGGCGGGCGAGCAGCTGAATCAGGCGCTCGATCTCGGGGCCGGCGACGGACTGGGGCACTTACCTCTCCCGTGAAACGGGAGAGAGCCTGCCCTCGGGCTCCGAACCGAGGGTCGAGTCGCGTCGCAAGGCGCGACCGGGTGAGGGCCAGCGCCGCACTCCCCCCTCACCCCGACCCTCTCTCGCAAGCGGGAGAGGGGGCGCGGCGGCGCTCGTCCGCATCAGAACAGCTTCAGCCCCGGAGGGAGCGGCAGGCCCCTGGTGACCTCCTCCATCTTCTCCTGGGCGGCGCGGTCGGCCTTCTGGCGGGCGTCGTTGAGGGCCGCGACCACGAGGTCCTCGACGATCTCGGCCTCGTCGGGATTGAGGAGCGAGGGGTCGATCTTCACCGACTTCGCCTGGCCCTTGGCGCTTGTCACGACCTTGACCATGCCGCCGCCGGCCGAGCCCTCGACCTCGATCCGGTCGAGCTCCTCCTGCACGTCCTGCATCTTCTGCTGCATGGCCTGGGCCTGCTTCATGATGCCCATGAGGTCGCGCATCGTTCTCTCCATTGTCGTCCCCGGCGACACGCGTAGCGCGTCGGGAGGGGACCCATCTCTCGGTGTCGGCGCTCTGGATCCCTTCCGCACCGCTGCGCGTCGGGAATGACATTCGGGTCTAGAAATCCTCGTCCGCCTCCGGCTCTGGCGGCGGCGCGTCCGCATCCCCCTCCGGCGCCTCGCTTGCGCGGGTGCGCACGTCGACGATCTGGGCGCCCGGGAAGCCTTTAAGCACCGCCTGGACGAGAGGGTGGCCGGCGGCGTCGCTCTTGCGCTCGCGCTCCAGCGCCTGGCGCTGCTCGTGGAGGGTCGGGGCTCCCGGCTCGGAGGAGACCGCCACGATCCAGCGCCGCCCGGTCGCTCCCTCGAGGAAGCGCGTGAGGTCGCTCGCGAGGTTGCGGCTCGCGCCGTCCGCGGGCCTGAACTCGATCTGGCCCTCCTCGAAGCGCACGAGGCGCACGTCGCGCTCGAGCGCGCCCTTGAGGGCGATCTCGCGCCGCTCGCCCGCGAGGGCCACCACGTCCTCGAAGCGGCGCAGCCGCGGGCCCGCCGCCGGCTCGGGGCGGGGCGCGGGGGCGGCTTGCGGATAGCTTTGGGGCTGGGCGAGCGCCGCGTTGCCCTGCGACGAGGGAGCGGCGGAGCGGGCCGGCATGCCGCGCTCCGCCCCGCCCGCGGCGGCGACCGGCGCGCCCTCCTTGAGGAGCCGCAGGGCCTCGTCCGGCGGCGGCAGCTCGGCGGCGTAGCACAGGCGCACGAGGGCCATCTCGGCCGCCGCCACGGGGCGCGTCGCCGTCTGCACCTCGGGGATGCTTTTGAGAAGGATCTGCCAGGCCCGGGAGAGCGCGCCGGTCGAAAGCTTCTGGGCGAACTCCGCGCCGCGGAGGCGCTCGGCCTCGGACAGGCTCGGGTCGCGCCCGGCCTCGGGCACGAGCTTGAGGCGGGTCACGAGGTGCGCGAAGGACGCGAGATCGGAGAGGATCAGGGCCGGGTCTGCGCCGGCGTCGTACTGGGCGCGGAGCCCCGCGAACGAGGCCGGCACGTCGCCGCGCATGATCGCCTCGAAGAGATCGATCACCTGCGCCCGGTCGGCGAGCCCGAGCATGTCGCGCACCGTCCCGGCCGTCACCGTTCCGGCGCCGTGGGCGATCGCCTGGTCGAGGAGCGAGAGCGAGTCGCGCACCGAGCCCTCGGCCGCGCGGGCGATGGCGGCGAGCGCCTCGGGCTCGGCCGCAACTCCCTCGGCGGCGCAGATTCGCTCGAGGTGCTGGACGAGCATCTCGGCGGAGACGCGGCGCAGGTCGAAGCGCTGGCAGCGCGAGAGGATCGTGACCGGGACCTTCCTGATCTCGGTCGTGGCGAAGACGAACTTCGCGTGCGGCGGCGGCTCCTCCAGCGTCTTCAGGAAGGCGTTGAACGCCTTGTCCGAGAGCATGTGGACTTCGTCGATGATGTAGACCTTGTAGCGCGCGGCGACCGGCGCGTAGCGCACCCCGTCGGTGATCTGGCGGACGTCGTCGATGCCGGTGTGGGAGGCGGCGTCCATCTCGAGCACGTCGACGTGGCGCGATTCCATGATCGGCTCGCAGTGCACGCCGAGGCGCGGCATGCGGATCGTCGGCCCCGCGGCCTTGTCGTCGGGGAGCTCGTAGTTGAGGGCGCGGGCCAGGATGCGGGCGGTCGTGGTCTTGCCGACGCCGCGCACCCCGGTGAGCATCCAGGCCTGCGGGATGCGCCCGGTCTCGAAGGCGTTCGAGAGCGTGCGCACCATGGCGTCCTGGCCGATGAGGTCGTCGAAGGTGCGGGGCCGGTATTTTCGCGCAAGCACGCGGTAGGGCGAGGCCGCCGGCGGCGCGGCCGGAGGCGGCGGCGCGAAGCCCGGCAGGGCCGGCTCGTCTAAAAGGGTGCCGGTCGTCTCGTCCATCGGCGCGAGCATGGAGAAGAATGGGGCCGCGGCAAAGGGCCTTCAGGGCCGTTCGGGCGCGGCATGACCGCCTTGAGCGGGTGGGAGGCTGGACGAAGACCCGCTCGGTCTCGTTAGGGCTGCTTCCTTCCGGACCTGACCCGGTTGGCGAGTGAAACGTCCCCCGCCAACCTCCCGCCCGCTATATGGGCCGATCGGGGGTTGAAGGCAAGCTAGGCGGCGCTGCGGGCGGGCTGGGCGGCGACCGCGGCCGGCTGCGCCACGGTCGCGGCGAGCGGCGTGCGGCGGAGCTGCGCGTTGAGGCGGTAGGGCCGCCAGAGCTTGAGCACGTCGTGCAGCGCGCTTTCGAGCCCGGCGCCGTCGAAGGGCTTGAGGATAAGGCCCGCGAGGTCGAACCGGGAGAGGGCCGAGCGCGAGGTCTTCATGTCGGGCCCGACGATCAGGACGACCTTCGAATCGGGCGCGTCGCGGGCGACCCGGCAGGCGGCCTCGGCCCCCATGCCGTCGTCGACCCCGGCGTCGACGAGGACGATGTCGAAGGGGGTCGCTGCGACGGCGCGGAGCGCGTTCGCCCCGGTGTCGGTCTCGTCGACGAGGAAGTTGAACCGCATCCGCTCCAGCATCTCGCGCACGAGCCTGCGGCCGGTGCGCGAGCGGTCGACGAGGAGCAGGGTCGAGCGCCGGTTGAGGTGGCCGTAGACCTTGATCAGGTTCTCGACGTGGCTCTCGTTGAAAGGCTTCAGCATCACCTCGTAGGCGTTGATCAGCGTCGCGATCTCGGACCACTTCGCCACGAGGCGGTCGGAGACGAGCACGAACATGCTCTTGTGGCCGGAGGTCGAGGACCAGTTCTGGACCTCGCGCCCGTCGAAGCCCGGCAGGCGGCGGTCGATGAAGCCGATGTCGACGTCGCGCTCGCGCAGGAATCGCTCGGCGACGGCCCCGTTCGGCGCCTCCAGGATCTCGACCCCCGGCGCGATGCGGCGCAGCATGGCCGCGAGGGAAAAGCGGTCGCCCTCCGCGCTGTCGGCGACGAGCACGCGCATCCGCGGCGGGACGTCCGCCTCGACCTGAGAAGGAGCGGCCTCTGCAACCTCGTCCGCCATCCGGGCCCGCTTCGCTGGCTTCTTACCCCCGGCAGCATTAGCGCCGAGCCCTGAACATTGTCTTTACGCAATGCGATCCGCATTCCGCGCCAGCTCCTTACCTTGCACACCCGATGTTTAGATTTGCGTGGTCCGATGGCCGCTTCCGTTTGGGGCAGGGTCCATGCAGAACAAGCGCAGAGAGCGCCGGGAGGCCACGACGTGGCCGGGGCGCATCGCCTACGACCGCGGCGCGCAGCTGCGCGAGTGCGTCGTGCGCGACATCTCGAAGGACGGCGCCCGCCTGACCCTTCCGAACGTCCGCACGCTGCCGGCCGAGTTCGAGCTCCTGATCCTCACCACCGGCGAGATCTTCCAGGCCGTCGCCAAATGGCGCCGCGGCCGCGAGATCGGCGTCTACTTCGTCGAGAAGGACGACTTTTTGACGTGGGGCACGGGCGGACCCGCGCCGGCGGTGTGACGCTCCCTCCCCGCAAGTCGGGAGAGGAGTTAGCGCAGGCTGGAAAACTCGTCTAAAGCTCGGCCATGCGGCCGGCCTCTGCCCATCCCGAATTTTCCCTCGATCCGCGCCTCGAAGCCGACACCCGGCCGGTCGGCGACTTGGCGCTCTCGTCCGTGCTGCTCCTCGACGACGCGCGCTTCCCGTGGCTCGTGCTGGCGCCGCGCCGCGCGGGCATATCCGAGATCACGGACCTGTCCGAGGAGGATGCCGCAGCGCTGATGTGGGAGATCCGCCTCGCGGTGCGCGTCATGCAGGATTTGGCAAAGCCCGACAAGGTCAACGTCGGGGCGCTCGGCAACGTGGTGGCGCAGCTCCACGTCCACGTCGTCGGGCGCTTCCGCTCGGACCCGGCCTGGCCCGGCCCCGTGTGGGGCTTCGGCGAGCGCCGGCCTTATCCCGACCACGCCGCCGCGGCGCTCGTCGAGCGCGCCGCCGCGCTCTTCGCCGCGGCCTGACGCGAGACCGCCATGCCCGACACCCCGCGCGAGCGCCTCGGCTTCGTCCGCAACCCCCTCGACCGCCACAGCGCCGAGCGCGACGGCGCCTCCGCCCGGGCCGCCGACCCCCGCGCCGTCACCGTCGCGATCGCCGGCGAGATCCCGGTCCTGCGCCGGAACGGCGAGGCGATG
>DASVVU010000343.1:0-19804 GCA_036386395.1 Beijerinckiaceae bacterium
AAACTCCTGAAGAATGGAATGCTGGTGGGGCTAATTGAGTGTCTACCAGCCCAGCAGTATCGTTTGATCCGCCCATACCCGCACAAAGGCAACGATGCTCAAAAACGAGCAGTGGTACAAGATAGTCTTGTCCGGCTGCCCTTATTGGTAAGCTTGCGGCAGTTCTTGCGGCTTGGCGCTTCCATCAGTGACGCACTTAGGAAAGCTGCAGCAGTCCAACGCATCTCGAGCTACGATCCTGCAGCTTTTACACCACTGCTAAATTGGGCCCAAAGCTTGGGCGCTCTTAATCCTGATGTTGATGCTGAGGAATTGGTAATCCAAGCTGAGGAGGCCAAGGAAATTCGCCATCAAGTTGATGCTACGAAGCGAGTTGTATTCTTATCCCATAGTTCAAAAGACAAAGCTTTTATCCGCCGACTTGCAACAGATCTTCTTAGCGAAGGAATCACGGTTTGGATCGACGAGCAGGATATAAAAGTTGGGGACTCCATACCTGAACGGATTGCACAAGGCGTAGCAGACTCGGATTTCTTCCTGGTGGCATTAAGTATCAACTCTATCGAATCTGATTGGGTGAAAAAAGAACTTAACTCTGCTCTAGTAGATGAAATTATCAGACGAAAGACAAAGGTTTTACCAGTTCTACTTTCGAAAGTTGAGATACCAGCAAGCATCAAAGATAAAAAGTATGCTGATTTTTCAGATAATTATAAAGAGGGCCTTCGTGAGCTGCTTCGGGCGATCAAAGAAAGAGGGTAAAACACAATGAGTGAAAAAAAGGCCAAAACAATACTTCGGAGAAAAGGGGGCTCAATCTATCCGCGGATTAATCTTGAAGCGGCTGCACAGTATGCAGTGAAGCTCGTTTCGAAGACCCATACTGGCCCCCAGCCAGAGAATATCATTTTGCCCGGCGTCTTTGGTTCTGCCTCAGATACAGGGAAAATTAGAGCGTCAGCTCTTAAACAGTATGGGCTATTGGAGGGAAAAACGGATGCGTATAGCGCAACGCCATTAGCTAAGGCTTTGGTGCTAGCTCCGGAAAACGAGAAGCATAAATTTTTAGCAGAGGCCTCTCGCAAACCCCGTGTCTTCAATGTCCTGTTCAACACGTTTCAAAGTGATGAGGTTTCTCTTGCGCGACTTCGACAACAAGCTGCCAGCGCGGGCGTTCACCCCGACGAAGCAGAAAAATGTGCAAGGGTATTTGCAGATTCCGTCACCTTCGCAGGTCTAGGGACCTTTTCTGGTGAGACGCTCGCATTAAGAGCCCCCGTTCAGGAAAGCCTTCCTCCCTCAGTTGAGGAGGAAACGGACGATCATCAGGAAGACGCTGGCCAAATCGACGAAGTGGATGAGGAGACTGGGAAACTTGAAGTTCGGCCTGAGCCTAAATTAGATAACCCGTCTGCGCGCTCCGTAATCCATTTAAATCTGAGCATCGACTCATCATGGATACTGAAAAACTTGAAAGACAGCTGGCCATTTTGAGAAGATATGGTGCGCTCTGATAGTTCATTCAGGTTTGGTCTCCGCCTTCCGCCGCCGCTGCGCCAGCGTCCTTAACCTCAGCGCATTGAGCCGGATGAACCCCGCGGCGTCGCGGTGGTCGTAGGCGACGGCGCCTTCCTCGAAGGTGACGAGGTCCTGGTCGTACAAAGAATTCGGGCTCTCGCGGCCGATCACCCAGGCCGAGCCCTTGTAGAGCTTGAGGCGCACGCGGCCGGAGACCATCTCCTGCGACTTGTCGATCGCGGCCTGCAGCATCTCGCGCTCGGGGGAGAACCAGAAGCCGTTGTAGATGAGCTCGGCGTAGCGCGGCATGAGCTCGTCCTTGAGGTGGGCGGCGCCGCGGTCGAGGGTGATCGACTCGATGCCGCGGTGGGCGGCCAAGAGGATCGTGCCGCCCGGGGTCTCGTACATGCCGCGGCTCTTCATGCCGACGAAGCGGTTCTCGACGAGGTCGAGGCGGCCGATGCCGTTCTCCCGGCCGAGGTCGTTGAGGCGCGCGAGGAGCGCCGCGGGCGACAGGCGCTTGCCGTCGATGGCGACCGGGTCGCCACGCTCGAAGTCGACCGCGATCACCGTCGCCTTGTCCGGCGCGCTCTCCGGGTCGATGGTGCGCGAGTAGACGTAGTCCGGCACCTCCTGAGCGGGATCCTCCAGCACCTTGCCCTCGGAGGAGGCGTGCAGGAGGTTGGCGTCGACCGAGAACGGCGCCTCGCCGCGCTTGTCCTTGGCGATCGGGATCTGGTGCTGCTCGGCAAACGCGATGAGCTGCTCGCGGGAGCGCAGGTCCCACTCGCGCCAGGGGGCGATCACGGTCACGTCGGGCTTCAAGGCGTAGTAGGTCAGCTCGAAGCGGACCTGGTCGTTGCCCTTGCCGGTCGCGCCGTGGGCGACCGCGTCGGCGCCTATTTGTTCTGCGATCTCGATCTGCTTCTTGGCGATGAGCGGGCGCGCGATGGAGGTGCCGAGAAGGTAGAGCCCCTCGTACTGCGCGTTCGCCCGGAACATCGGGAAGACGTAGTCGCGGACGAACTCCTCGCGCAGGTCCTCGATGAAGATGTTCTCGTCCTTGATGCCGAGGAGCTGCGCCTTGCGCCGGGCGGGCTCGAGCTCCTCGCCCTGGCCGAGGTCGGCCGTGAAGGTCACGACCTCGCACCGGTAGGTGGTCTGGAGCCACTTGAGGATGATCGAGGTGTCGAGCCCGCCGGAGTAGGCGAGCACGACCTTGCGGACGCGCTTATCGGATGTCGGATCGGGCATGGGAAGCTCGCGGAGGGGGCATTAAGCCCAAGGTGGCGCGACTTATAGGCCGGCGGGGCGGCGGCGCAACCGCCCGTCCTGCCCTCCCCTACTCCTCGCCGACCCGCCGGACGGCGCCCCATTCCTCGAGCTTCGCGTCGATCTCGCCCGCCACGAAGAAGCGCGCGCTGTCGACGTCGTAGCCTTCCTCCAGGAGGCGGTCGTAGTCCGTGAAGACGTGGCGCACGTAGGCGACGAGCGAGAGCCAGGCCGCCGCCTCGGGCGCCGCCCCGCGCAGGCCGGGGCTTGAGCCCGCGTGATCGACCACCGCCCCGAACTCGTGGCGCGGCATGCGCGGCGCGATCCGGCGCAGCGCCTCGGCGACAGCGGCGGGCTTGCTCACGGGGCGGGGCTCACCCGAGCCCATCCTGCACCGCGCCCTCGCGCACCACCGTCACGCCGTCGACCTCGATCGTCGTTCCCATCACCGGCAGGTCGAAATGGCCGGCGGTGTAGCGGCCGGCGAACTCGTTGGCGCCGGTCGAGAACAGGAAATTGCCGGCGACCGCCCGAAGCTCCGTGCCGTTGGTGTCGCGCCGGTCGTAGAGGGCAAGCGCCTCCCAGCGGGCCTTCGGGTTGAGGCCGAAGCCGACGTGCGAGACCGCGTAGGCCTCGCGGTCGCCCCAGGACGCGAGGTAGGCGCGCATCAGCGCCGCGTCCGTGCCCTCGCCCTCGATCCGGGTCACGTAGTCCCGCTCAATGACAAGGCGCACCGGCGATTCGAGGTAGCGCTTGAAGGTGAGGTTGGCGTCGCCGCGGTCGAGGACGAGGGTGCCGTCGACGGTGCCGGCCCTCGGGAAGCTCACGACGAGGCCGCCCGGCCAGTGCGCGAGGGTGCCGGGCCGGTCGGTCCAGCCCCACACGCCGACGGTCGAGGCCCCCTCGAGGTCGACGGCGAGGTCCGTGCCGGCCGCCGAGGTCACCCGCATGCGCTTCGCCCCCTTGAGCATCTTGGCGGCGGCGCGCACGCGCGCCTCGAGGGCGGGATCGGGCGCGAGGCGCTCCAGCGCCTCCGGGTGCTCGTTCGAGACGACGAGGATGCGGGCGCCGCTCTTCAGGATCGCCGGCGTCTCGGGCGCGTGCATCAGCCCCTCGATGGTGCAGTCGACCACGAAGCCGGCCTGCCCGAGCGCCGCGACCACCGGCGCCAAGCCGCCGATCGCCTCGCTCGCGCCGGTCGAGCGGACCGGGACCGGATGGCGGTTCGGGGGCGTCGGCACCACCACGTGGAAGGGCCGCGCGCCGAGCCGCATGAGGGCAAGCTCGGCGAGATGCACGTTGAGGGCGCGGGACTGGGTCTCGGAGAGGATCGCGGCGGCGTCGCCGGGCTTCACGGCGCAGCGCTCGAAGACCTCGCGGAAGGCCTCGATCCACTTGCCTTCGATCCGCTCGCCGAGCATCGCCGCGTTCCGTTGAAGCCGCCCTTGAAGCCTGGGCCTTGCGTCGGCGATTCTCAAGCCCGTCCGTACGGGCTAAGGTCCGGCCGACCTCGAACCCGGCGGAGCCGACATGATCCTCCTGCGAGCCTTTCCCTTCCTGGCGCTTCTCGTCATCGCCTACAACGTCCTCGTCGTGTTCGGGGCGAGCCCGACCGGGGTGGTGGCCGGGCAGGTCCGGCTCCCGTCCGGGGACGTGTGGAGCGTCAGCCTGGGCGACACCCTCGTCGTGACCGCCCTCGTGCTGCTGTTCGTGGAGCTCGTGGCCGCGAGCGCCCGCACGGTGTCGCTCGTAAACCACGCCCTGTCGCTGATCGTGCTCCTCGTCTGCGTCGTCGAGTTCCTGCTGGTGCAGGGCTGCGGCACGCCGGAGTTCCTGTTCATCACCCTGATCGTCGCCATCGACGTCGTCGCCGGCTACTCGATCAGCGCACGCTTGGCACGCCGGGATCTCGAGGTGAGCTGACCGGAGAGAGCGCAGTGCCGCCACGTGAGGGGGCGCCGCGCTTCGGGAAAGCGGTCGGGCTCCAGGTGGCTACAGCGTGCCAATGACCGTGGGCATAGTCGCGAAAGACCTCGGCATCCACCTGGTCTAGCGGGGAGAGGAGAAGAGGATCAGTAGCCCGCCCGCGGATCGACCACGTTCCGCAGAGGCTCGCCGCGCTCGAAACGGCGGATCTGCTCCGCGATCTGCACCGCGATCGATTCGGGGTCGCTCATGGCGGCGTTATGGGGGGTGATCGTCACGGCGGAGTGGGTCCACAGGGGCGAGTCGGGCGGGAGCGGCTCGGTCTCGAACACGTCGAGGGTCGCGGCCTTGAGGGCGCCGTCGTCGAGGCACGCCAGGATGTCGGCCTCGACCTGGAGGCCGCCGCGGCCGGCGTTGATGACGATAGGGCCGCCGAGGCGTCCGTCGCGGGCGAGGCGCGCGAAGACCGAGCGGTTCAGGATGCCGCGGGTGTCGTGCGTCGACGGCAGGAGGCAGACGAGGATGTCGGTGCGGGCGAGAAAGGCGTCGAGGCCGTCCGCGCCGGAAAAGGTTTCGAGGCCCTCGACGGTTCGCGGCGAGCGGCTCCAGCCGGCGACGTCGAAGCCCATGACCTTGAGCTTGCGGGCGGCGTCCTGGCCGAGCACGCCGAGGCCCATGATCCCGACTCGCACGTGGTGGGCGCCGGGCTGGAAGCGGTCGTCGAGCCAGATCTTCCGGCGCTGCTGCTCGTCGTAGCGCCGCTGATGGCGCAGGTGCATGAGGCAGTGCAGCACCACGTACTCGCTCATGCGGTTCGTCAGGTCCTCGTCGACGACGCGCACCACCGGCACGGGTGGGAGCTGCGGGTCGCCCATGAGGTGGTCGACGCCCGCGCCGAGCGAGAACAGCACCTGCAGGTTCGGCAGCTCAGCCAAGCTCCCCGGCGGGTGCTTCCAGGAGGCGGCGTAGCGCACCTCGGCCGGGTCGAAAGGCTCGCCGAGCGCCACCACGGCGCGCTCCGGCATGAGGCGGCGGAAGCGCTCGATCCAGGGCTCCGGCTCCCATTGGGTGATGGCGACGAGGAGGCTCATCCGATTCTCTCGGCGATGACGGGGCCGGGCGAGGCGGGCGCGTCGCCGATCCGGTAGGCGCGGCGCAGCGCCGCCGCGGCGGCCTCGAAGGCGGCTTCCGTGCGGGCGTGGACGATCCCGAGCGGGCGCTCCGCGCCGACTTTTTCGCCGACTCCGGCCAGCTCCGTGAAGCCGACCGCGTGGTCGATTCTGTCTTCGGGCCGGGTGCGCCCTCCGCCGAGCGCCACCTCGGCGATCCCGACGTCACGGGTCACGATCGCCTGCACGATCCCATCCGCCTCGGGATGGACCGCGCGCACGATCGGCGCCCTCGCCAGATGCTTCTCCGGGCGCTCCACGAAGTCGGCCGAGCCGCCGAGGGCCGCCACCATGCGGCCGAAGACCTCGGCGGCGCGTCCGGACGCGAGCGCATCCTCGATGCGCGCCTTCGCTTCCTGGGCCGTCGCCGCGAGCCGGCCCAAGAGAAGCATCTCGGCCGCGAGCGCGACCGTCACCTCATGGAAGCGCGGCTCGCGGCGCCGGCCCGTCAGGTAGTCGACCGCGTAAGACACCTCCACCGCGTTGCCGGCCGCGGAGGCGAGGGGCTGGTCCATGTCGGTGAGGAGGGCGGTGGTGGGCAGGCCTGCCCCGTGCGCCACGTGGACGATGCTGTCGGCGAGGGCCCGGCCGCCGTCGATGTCGGCCATGAAGGCGCCGGAGCCGAACGTCACGTCCATGGCGAGGCCGTCGAGCCCCGCCGCGAGTTTCTTGGACAGGATCGACGACGTGAGGAGGTCGAGGCTCTCGACCGTGCCGGTCACGTCGCGGATGGCGTAGAGGCGCCGGTCGGCCGGCGCGAGGTCGGCGGTTTGGCCGATGATGGCGCAGCCGGTCTCGGCGACGACGCGGCGGAAGGTTTCGAGGTCCGGCTGCGAGACGTAGCCCGGGATCGCGTCCATCTTGTCGAGGGTGCCGCCGGTGTGGCCGAGGCCTCTTCCTGAGATCATCGGCACGAAGCCGCCGCAGGCCGCGACCGCGGGCGCGAGCGCGAGGCTCACCGTGTCGCCGACGCCGCCGCTCGAGTGCTTGTCGAGGACCGGGCCGGGCAGGTCCCACTTGAGCGTCGTGCCGGAGGCCGCCATGGCCCGCGTCAGCGCCACGCGCTCCGCGGTCGTCATGCCGCGGAAGAACACCGCCATGGCGAAGGCCGCCGCCTGTCCCTCCGTGACGGCGCCCGAGGTCAGGCCTTGGATGAAGGAGGCGATCTCCTCGTCCGATAGCGCGCGCCCGTCCCGCTTCGCGCGGATGATCTCCTGGGGGAGGATCATTGGCTGCCGGCCCGGCGATGTTCATTCGGGCCGCACTCCCAAGCCCTCATCCTGAGGTGCGAGCGCAGCGAGCCTCGAAGGACGCACCCCGCCGGTGCAGCGTCCAACCGCCGGTGCGTGCTTCGAGGCTCGCCTTCAGCTCGCACCTCAGCATGAGGAGGTTGGAGTGTGAGGGCGCGCGCTTCGGTCGCCTGCATCCGTCTGCTCACCCCCGTCCCTCGATCGCGGCGACGAGGGCATCGTAGAGCTGCGTGGCGCCGATCCGGAAGGTTTTGGGCGTCGCCCAGCCTTCGCCCATGACCCGGTCGGCGAGGTCGAGGTAGGTTTTGGCGTCCGCGAGGGCTCGGATGCCGCCCGACACCTTGAGGCCGACAGGGCGGCCGGCGGCGCGGATCGCGGCAAGCATCGCTTCGGCGGCTTCGGGCGTCGCCGAGACGGGGAGCTTGCCGGTCGAGGTCTTCAAAAAATCAGTGCCGGCCGCGATGGCGAGGCGGGCCGCGGCCTCGATCTTTTGGGCGTTGCCCAGCGCCCCCGTCTCGAGGATGACCTTGAGGATGCGCCCGCCGTCGACCACGTCGCGCACGCCCGCGATCAGGTCCGTGGCGTGCCGCGCGTCGCCGGCGAGGAACGCGCGGTAGGGCAGGACGCAGTCGATCTCGTCGGCGCCGTCGCCGACCGCCTCCTCGGCGGCGTCGACGACGCGCTCGATGTCCTCGTCGCCGCCCGGGAAGTTCACCACGGTCGCGATGCGGACCGACGTGCCCTTGAGAATGTCGCGGGCGCGGTCGACGAACTGCGGCCAGATGCAGACCGCGGCCACGGGCCCGAGCGGCGTCAGCGCCTTGCGGCAGAGCGCGTCGAGGCCGGGGTCGGAGCAGGTCTCGGACAGGTCGGTCAGATCGAGGCAGCGGAGCGCCCGGCGGGCCAAGACGGCGTCGAGTGCGGCTTCAGACATCGTCGATCCTCGACACGAAGGCGCGGATGAGGCGCCTGAGGCCCGCCGCGGCGCCGGCCGCCATGTCCCTGGTCTCGGCATGGGACGGGGAGGCGCCGCCGATGCCGGCCGCCTTGTTGGTCACGATCGAAAGCGCCGCGACCTTCAGGCCGAAGTAGCGGGCGAGGATCACCTCCGGCACCGTCGACATGCCGACGAGGTCGGCGCCTAGCATCTTCGCCATGCGGATCTCCGCCGGCGTCTCGAAGCTCGGCCCCGAGAACCACATGTAGACGCCCTCGTTGAGGGTGATGCCGGAAGCGGCCGCAGCAGCTTTGAGCTTCTTGCGCAGGCGCTCGTCGTAGGCTCCGGTCAGGCTCACGAACCGGGCGTCGCTGCGGTCGCCGAGGAGTGGGTTCGTTCCCGAGAGATTGATGTGGTCGGTGATGGCGACGAGGCTCGACGGGCGAAGGTCGAGCTTGAGCGAGCCGGCGGCGTTGGTGAGGACGAGGGGCGGGGCGCCGAGCGCCGCGACGACGCCGATCGGCACCCGCATGGCGGCGGCGTCGCCGGTCTCGTAGTAATGGGCGCGGCCCTGGAACAGCAGCAGGCGCTTCTTCTCGATCCGCCCCGCGATCAGCCGCCCGGGATGGCCGGACACGGCGGGCCGCGGGAAGTGTGGGATCTCGGCGTAGGGCAGGCTCACCGGCTCCTCGAGGTCGTCGGCGAGGTTGCCGAGGCCGGTGCCGAGCACGACGGCGCAGTCGTAGCGGCCGTCGAAGCCTTTTGCGCGCAGGTGCGCGGCGGCTTCGGCGACGCGCGGGTCGGTGTCGAGGATCGGGGCGTCGGTCATCGGGATCCCAGGTTGTCCGGTCCGAACGAGTACGGCAACAGCTCGTCCAACCGGAAGCTGCGCCGGACACCCTTAACATCCGCGATATGGACCGGCACGTCCGGACCGGCGAACTCGCGGATGCGCTGGCGGCAGGCGCCACAGGGCGTGACGAGGGCCTCGCCCTCGCCGAGAACCAGGACCGCGGCGATGGCGCGCCCGCCGGCCGCCGCCATGGCCGCGATGGCGGCCTCCTCGGCGCAGGTGGTGGAGGGATAGGCGGCGTTCTCGACGTTGCAGCCGGCGAAGACGGCGCCGTCCGGCATCGCGACTGCCGCCCCGACCTTGAAGCGGGAATAGGGCGCGTAGGCGTTCCCTTGCGCCTGCTTCGCGGCTTCGAACAGCCGGTCGAGGTCCAATCAGCCCTCCTTGACGTAAGGGATGCCCGCGGCCTGGGGCGGGACGGCGCGGCCGAAGAAGCCGGCCAGGAGAATCACCGTCATGACATAGGGCAAAGCCTGCACGGCCTGAACCGGAACCTCGCCGATCCCGGGCACGACCGCGCCCTGGAGGCGGATCGCGGCGGCGTCGAGGAGGCCGAAGAGGAGGCAGGTGAAGAGGGCGGCCCACGGCCGCCAGCGGGCGAAGATCAGGGCGGCGAGCGCGATGAAGCCCTTCCCGGCCGTCATGTTCGGGATGAAGCCCGCCGACTGGGCGATCGAGAGGTAGGCGCCGCCGAGCCCGCACAGCACGCCGGCGATCGTGACGGCGGCGTAGCGCATGCCGACGACGGAGACGCCGGCCGTGTCGACGGCGGCCGGGTTCTCGCCGACGGCGCGCAGCCGCAGGCCGAAGCGCGTCTTCTGGAGAACGAAGGCGGTGAGCGGCACGGTCAAGAGGGCGAGCCAGACGAGGATCGGGCGGCCGAGGACGAGATCGGGCACGCGCCCGCCCGTCTCGAGAGGCGGCGTGCGCCCGCCCTGGCCGTACCAGGCGTGGCCGAGGACGGCCGTCAGCCCCGCCGCCAGCATGTTGATGGCGACGCCCGAGACGATCTGGTTGCCGCGCTGGCTGATTGCCGCGAAGCCGTGCAGGAGGGCGAAGGCCAGCGAGGCCGCGATCCCAGCCGCCACCCCGGCCGAGGCGTTTCCTGAGGCGCTCGCGGCCGCCGCCGCCGCGAAGGCCGCCGCCAGCATCTTGCCTTCGAGGCCGATGTCGACGACGCCCGCGCGCTCGGACCACAGGCCGGCGAGGCACGCGAAGAGAAGCGGCACCGAGAGCCTAAGCCCCGAGTCGAGGAGCGCGAGGAGCCCGAGCGCGTCCACGTCAGGCCATGCTGAGGCGGGCGGCGGGAAGCGCCCTGCCGACGAGGTGCCGGAACAGGCCGTCGAGGGCGCCGGCGAAGAGGACGACGATGCCGCCGATGACGACCACCATGTCGCGGGTGATGCGCGGCTCGGCGAAGGCAAGCTCGGCCCCGCCCTGGTACAGCATCCCGAAGAGGAGCGAGGCGAGCACGATTCCGGCCGGATGGGCCCGTCCCATGAGGGCGACGGCGATGCCGACGAAGCCGTAGCCCGCCGTGAACTCGAGGATGAGCCGGTGCTGCGAGCCCATGAGCTCGTTGACGGCAAGCCCCCCGGCGAGCGCTCCCGACAGCACCATGGCAGTCACCGTGATCCTCTCCGGCGAGATGCCGGCGTAGACGGCGGCGTGCGGGTTCTGGCCGACGACGCGGATCGCGTAGCCGAGGCGGGAGCGGTAGATCAGCAGCCACACGGCGAAGGCCGCCGCGAGGGCGAGAAAGAGGGAGAGGTTCGCCTGCGACGGCGCGATCGTCACGCCGAGGTGGGCGAGCACGTCATGCAGGAAAGGGACGCGCGCGCTCTCCGGAAAAGAGCGGCTCTCCGGGTTCATAGAGCTCGGCTGGCGCAGGACGTTCACGAGCACGTAGACCATGAGCACGCTGGCGATCCAGTTGAACATGATCGTCGTGATGACGACGTGGCTGCCGCGCCGGGCCTGGAGCCAGCCGGGCAGGAAGGCGTAAGCCCCGCCGAACAGCATGGCGGCCGCGGCGGCGAGGGGGATCGCGAGGACGCCCGGCAGCGGCCCGAGATTCAGGGCCGCGAGCGCCGCGCCGAGGCCGGCGAGTGTCGCCTGTCCTTCGGCCCCGATGTTGAACAGGCCGGCGTGATAGGCGACCGCGACCGAGAGCCCGGTGAAGACGAAGTTCGTGGCGTAGAACAGGGTGAAGCCGAGCGTCTCGCCGGAGCCGAGGCTGCCCTCGATCAGAATGCGGGTCGCGGTGAGCGGGTTCTCGCCGATGCCGAGCACCACGAGGCCGGCCAGCAGGAACGCCGCCGCGACCGCCGCCGCCGGCACGAGCACCACGTCGGCGAGGCGGGCCACTGTCGTCATCTGGGCCACCCTCCCAAACCCCTCATCCTGAGGTGCGAGCGCGGAGCGCGAGCCTCGAAGGACGCACCCTGCCGATCAGCGCCGCCGGTGCGTGCTTCGAGGCTCGCGCTTACGCGCGAGCACCTCAGCATGAGGAGATTTGTGATGACCATCCGCTTGCCGAGCGCGGCGCGCCGGGACGACAGTGGAGATCACGCCGCCTTCGCCGGCGCGCCGGCCATATCGAGGTAGAGGCTGCGCAGGCGGCGGGTGAGCGCCCCGGGCTTGCCGTTGCCGACCGGCTTCCCGTCGATCTGCACCACCGGCATGACGAAGCTCGAGGCGCTGGTCAAAAAGGCCTCGGCGGCGGCGTGCGCCTCCTCGACCGAGAACAGGCGCTCCTCGATCCGCAAGCCGCTCTCCTCGGCGAGCCGCATCACCGCCTGCCGCGTGATCCCGGGCAGGACGGCGTTCGACAGGGGCCGGGTCACGATCCGCCCGTCCTTGGTGATGATGAAGGCCGTCGACGAGCTGCCCTCGGTGACGTGGCCGTCCTCGACCATCCAGGCCTCGTAGACACCGGCCTCGGCCGCCGCCTGCTTCGCCAGCACCTGGGCAAGCAGCGCCACCGACTTGATGTCGCGCCGCTTCCAGCGGATGTCCGGCACGGTCACGACCGCGACCCCGGCCTCGGCCGCGGGCGAGCGCGTGATGGTCTTCGGCTGCGTGAACATCACGACGGTGGGCTTTACGTCCTTCGGGAAGGCGAAGTCGCGCTCGGCCGCGCCCCGCGTCACCTCCATGTAGACGACGCCCTCGACGAGCCCGTTGCGGCGCACGAGCTCTTCTTCCAGGCGCGTCCACTCCGCGGCCGAATAGGGGTTCTCGATGCGGATTTCCTTGAGCGAGCGTTCGAGGCGGGCCAAGTGCGCGTCGTTGTCGACGAGGCGCCCGTTCAGCACCGCGCTCACCTCGTAGATGCCGTCGGCGAAGAGGAAGCCGCGGTCCATGATCGGGACCTTGGCCTCCTCGAAGGGCACGAAGGCGCCGTTGACGAAGACGATGCGGGACATGGGGAGCCTCTCGGAGCGCGCCCGACTCTATGCCGCCGGTCCGGAACCCGACAAGGGTGCCCGGCGCATCCGCCCATTGCAGGCAAGAGCGAGGTGCGGCTAGTGTCCGCGGCCTCGAAACCGCTCCTGCGATTCAAGCCAAGCCGGAAGGAAGCGCCATGAAAGCCGTCCTCGCGCTCCTTGCGGCCCTGGTCCTCGCCGGGAGCGCCGCCGCGCAGGGGACGGAGGTGGTCCTCGCGATCGACGGCTGGCGGAGCGAGGTCCGCGACGGCATCACCTATTACCGCTGCGCGAGCAGCATCTGCGCCGCGGGCTCGGTCGTGAGCTACAAGAAGCAGCCGCACCGGCCGGCCCTCACGCTCGCCGAGTTCGAGGCCCACCACCGCGGCCTCGTCGAGCAGAACAAGGGCCGGGGCCGCATCCGCGACGTGCGCCTCGCTGACGTCCGGGAGCGCACGGTCGAGGGCGTGCGCGTCATGCAGGCCCGCCGCGAGGTCGACCGGGCCGACGGCACCACGACCTTCACGATCGAAGCCCGCCTGATCGGGCCCAAGACCAGCTACAGCCTCGTGAGCGATTCGCCCGGGGCCGAGTGGACGCGCAACAACTTCGAAGGCTTCCTTCCCCGCCTCGTCGACATCGCCCTCGTCGAATTCTGACGCCGGCCGGATCGGTTGCACGGCCGCGGGAGTTGTGGCTAGCGTCCGGTGAACCGGAAACGAGGAGCCTCAAGATGCTCGATGCCACCGCCGCCGGCGTCTACGTGATCGCGCCGACCCCCTTCCACGACGACGGCCGCATCGACGAGCGCTCGACCGACCGCATGACCGACTTCTTCCGCGAGTCGGGCTGCACCGGCATCACCGTGCTCGGCCAGATGGGCGAGGCGCCGAAGCTCGACCACGGCGAGGCTGTCGGCGTCGCCTCGCGCGTCATCCGCCGGGCCGGCCTGCCGGTGATCGTCGGCGTCTCGGCCCCGGGCTTCGCGGCGATGCGCGCCATCGTCCGCGAGGTCATGGACGCGGGCGCCGCCGGCGTCATGATCGCCCCGCCGTCGTCGCTGCGCACCGACGACCAGATCGTCACGTATTACCGTCAGGCCGCAGAGGCCATCGGGCCGGACGTGCCGTTCGTGATCCAGGACTATCCCCTGACCTTCACGGTCGTGATGACCCCCGCCGTCATCTGCCGCATCGTGCAGGACAACCCGTCCTGCGTCATGCTCAAGCACGAGGACTGGCCGGGGCTGGAGAAGATCTCGGCCCTGCGCGCCTTCGAGAAGGACGGGATGCGGCGCATCTCGATCCTGTGCGGCAACGGCGGCCTCTTCCTCGACTTCGAGATGGAGCGCGGCGCCGACGGCGCCATGACCGGCTACTGCTTCCCGGACATGCTCGTCGACGTGGTGCGCCTGTCGAAGGCGGGCCGCCGCGACGAGGCGCACGACCTCTTCGACGCGCACCTGCCGCTCATCCGCTACGAGCAGCAGCCGGGCGCCGGCCTCGCCGTGCGGAAGTACGTGCTCAAGCGCCGCGGGATCCTCGCGAGCGACGCCCAGCGCAAGCCCGGCGGCGCGCTTTCGGCGGCCGCGAAGGCCGAGGTCGACTACCTCCTGTCGCGCCTCGGCCAGTCCGACCAGCGGGCGTCGAAGCTCGCGGCCTAGATGTCAAATCGACGGACGTTGACCGTCTGGGCCATCCTCCCAAGCCCCTCATCCTGAGGAGCCTCGCGTAGCGAGGCGTCTCGAAGGACGCACCCCGCCGATGCAGCCCAACCGCCGGTGCGTGCTTCGAGACGCGCCCTCCGGGCGCTCCTCAGCATGAGGAGGGTTGTGATAGCCCCACCGCTGGCAAAGGTCCCCTCTTCGGTAACTCGCCCTTAAGCGTAAATCGCTCAACTTGTTCATAACCGGACGGCGCGCGGAACCCGGGCGCCGGGACCTCGGTTCTTGGCATGTTCCCCCGCCGCCGCGACGCGACGGCGTGGGCCGCGCGGATCGCCCGCGCGGGAGTGGAGTACCGGACGTGCGTATCCTGATCCTGGAAGACGATCCCTACATCGCCCTCGACCTGCAGTGCATCGTCGAGGGCGAGGGCCACACGGCGAGCGTCTGCGGCGCCGTCGCCGAGGCGCGCCGGCTCGCCGGCGACCTCGATTTCGCCCTTCTCGACGTCGACGTGACGGACGGGAAGAGCTATGGCCTCGCCTGCGCGCTGGCCGAGCGCGGCGTGCCCTTCGCCTTCGTGTCGGGATCGAAGCCCGCCGAATTGCCGCCGGCGCTCGAGGGAGCGCGCTTCATCCCAAAACCCTTCCTCGAGGCGACGATCGTCGCGGCGCTCCCGGGCGCGAAGGCGCCGCTTGGCCGCATCCCGCTCGGCGCCGTCCTGGACGAGCGCCCGGCCGCCTGAAGCCTCTTGACGCCTGCCCGAGGAGCGCGGAGCGTCCGCGCTCCGGCAAGGATTCTTGCAAGGATTCTTGGATGCAGGCTCATGTGGCGCCGCGCCTTCTTGCGGCGGGCGACGCGGCGCTCGTCGTCGAGTTCGGCGAGGTCATCGACCCCGGCCTCAACGCCCGGGTGCTCGCCCTCGACGCCAAGGCTGCGGGCCTCCCCGGCGTCGTCGAGACGGTGCCGACCTACCGCTCGCTCCTCGTCCACTACGACCCGACGGCGACCGACTTCCGCACCCTCGGCGACGCGCTCCTCGGGCTCTCCGAGGGCCTCTCCGACGCCCCCGCGGAAGGGCGGCTGTGGCGCATCCCGGTGGTCTACGGCGGCGAGTTCGGCATCGACCTCGAGGATGTGGCGGCCCACCACGGCATCTCCACGGATGAGCTGATCCGCCGGCACTCGGCGCCGGAGTACCGGGTCTACATGATGGGTTTCCTGCCGGGCTTCGCCTATCTCGGCGGCCTCGACCCGACAATCGCGATCTCCCGGCGCGAGAGCCCGCGCCTCAAGACCCCGGCCGGCACGATCTCCATCGGCGGCATCCAGGCCCTCGTCGCCTCGATCGAGGCGCCGAGCGGCTGGCATCTTCTGGGGCGCACGCCGGTGCGCAACTTCATGGCGGCGCGCGACCCCGTGTTCATCCTCGACGCCGGCGACCGGGTGAAGTTCGCGCCGATCCCGGCCTCGGAATGGCCGCCCCTCGACGCCGCCGCGGAAGCGGGCGAGATCGTCGCCGAGGTGATCGGGTGCGAGTCTTGAAATGACTTGCCTCGTGGTGAAGGCCTGCGGGCCCATGACCTCGATCCAGGACGCCGGGCGCTTCGGCTGGCAGCGCTACGGCGTCTCGGCTTCGGGGGCCATGGACCGGCTCGCGCTGGCGAGCGCCAACGCCCTCGTCGGCAACGCCCCGGGTGCGGCCGGCCTCGAGTTCATGCTGATGGGCGGGAGCTTCGAGGCCGAGGGCGGGAGCGTGCGCGTCGCGCTCGCTGGCGCGCCTTGCCCCGTCACCCTCGACGGGCAGCCCGTGCCGGCCATGACCTCGGTGACGGTGCGCCCTGGGCAGACTCTTTCGGTCGGCGCCGCCCAGGCCGGGGTCTACGCCTATCTCGCGGTCGCGGGGGGCTTGGCGCTTCAGCCCCAGCTCGGCAGCCTGTCGCTCCAGCCCCGCGCCGCCATCGGCGGGGTGGACGGGCGCGCCTGCCGGGCCGGCGACCGGCTGCCCCTCATCCTCGCGGAAGCGCCGGACGGGCCGGAACTTGTCCTCGATCCTCTGCCTCTCGACCCCGAGGCTCCGGTGCGGGTCGTGCTCGGGCCGCAGGACGACTACTTCACGCCGGAGGGGATCGAGACCTTCCTCACCTCTCCTTACGCGGTCTCGCGGGAGGCGGACCGGATGGGCTACCGCCTCACCGGCCCGAGGATCGCCCACGCGCGGGGCTTCAACATCGTGTCCGACGGGATCGTGACCGGCTCGGTGCAGGTGCCGGGCTCCGGCGAGCCCATCGTCATGATGGCCGACCGCCAGACCACGGGCGGCTACCCGAAGCTCGCGACCGTCATATCCGCCGACCTCAGGCTCGTGGCGCAGCGCCGCGCGGGGGAGGAAATCCGGTTCGCGGCGGTCGGGATCGAGGAGGCGCAAGCCGCCGCCCGCGAGCGGGCGGACCTCGTCCGCGGCCTCGCGGCGAACGCGCGCCCGGTGCGCGGCGGCCTGCCGGGCCCGGAGGAGCTTCTGGCCCTCAATCTTGCCGGCGCCGCTGTCGACGCGCTTGCGGAGCCCTGAGCAAAAAAGAACCGCGCCCGAAGGCGCGGCTCGACTTATGCAACGAAGGGATGCGGCTTACTGCATGCCGTCCCGCCGGCGGGCCTCGCCGGAGTAGCCGCCCGAGTAGTTGCCCTTGCCGTCGAGGGTGGCGGGGGGAGCCGCCGGATCGACCACGATGACGCCGCCGGGGGCGGGCTGCGCCGGGACGAGAACCGTGCCGGTGGTTGCCGGGCCGTTGGTGTTGAGCTCGTTCGCGGGTCCGCCGGCGCGCTGGCCGGAGCCCTGCTGATAGAACGGGACGTTGGGATTGCCCTGCGCGAAGGCCGGGGCGGCGAGAAGCGTCGCGGTCGCGACGGCCAAGGCAAAGGTTTTCATCGTCGGATGCTCCTGAAATGGCGTGGTGCCAGCGACCGCAGGCCGTACGGACTGTCATGTTCGGCCAAGGCGGCGCGCTCCCGGGTCTAACGGACGCCGGCAGATGAAGTTCCGAAGCTAATCCAATGCTTAGGGTCTATTGATTAAGGCAAAGCTTGCAATAGCGAAGCTTAAGCTTTGCCGTTCCAAGCTCAGGCGGACGACGCCCCAAATACATGGTCGAGAATGAGCCGTTTCACGGCGGTGGCCGCGACCGGGCCCTCGGGCAGGAGCGTCGCCTCCGACGCGATCACGAGCGGGCCGTCCTCGGGGCGCGCCGTGATGCGCCCGTGCGAGCCCTTCACAAGGGAGGCGTCGAGCGGGATCACGTCCATGAGGGTGCGGAACCCGAGGGCGCGCTTCGCGAGCCGCGCGCCGATGGCGAGCTGCGGGGCGCGGATCGCGGGGTCCAGAAAGAGCTCGACCGGGTCGTAGCCGGGCTTGCGGTGGATCTCGACGGTGCGGGCGAAGTCCGGCGCGCGGGCGTCGTCGAGCCAGTGGTAGTAGGCGAACCAGGCGTTCGGTGCAGCGAGCGCCACGAGCTCGCCCGAGCGCGGATGGTCGAGGCCCCAGGCGCGCTTGCCGGCCCCGTCGAGCACTTCGGCGACGCCCGCGGTCTCGCGCAGGAGCTTCGCGACCGGCGCGACGAGCGCCGGATCGGCGACGTAGACGTGGGCGATCTGGTGGTCGCAGACCGCGAAGGCGCGCGAGGCCACGGGGTCGAGCATCTCGGCCCCGTCCTCCTCGCGCACCGCAAGGAAGCCGGCCTCGCGGAGCGCCCGGTTGAGATGGACGGGCGTGTCGACGGGCACGATGCCGTACTCGGACAGCACCACGACGGCGAGCCCCTGCGCGTCCGCCGCGGCGATCAGGTCGCCTGCGACGGCGTCGAGGTCCCTGAGCGACTGCGCTACCGCCGGATGGGACTCGTCCGGCCCGTGGCGCTGGAGGTCGTAGTCGAGGTGGGGCAGGTAGACGAGGGTGAGGGCCGGACGGTGCGCCGCGATCACGTGCTTCGCCGCCTCGGCGATCCAGCGGGAGGAGGCGATGGTGGTGGCGGGCCCCCAGAACTGGAACAGCGGGAAGGGACCGAGCTTCTCCGTCAACTCGTCGCGCAGGCTTGCCGGCTTGGTGTAGCAGTCCGGGAGCTTGCGCCCATCCGCCTTGTAGATCGGCCGCGGCGTCGCCCCGATGTCGAAGCTCGCCGCCATGTTGTACCACCAGAACAGGTTGGCGCAGGTGAAGGCGGGGTCGCGCGCCTTGCCCGCCTCCCAGACCTTCTCGCCCGCGACGAGCCGGTTCGACTGGCGCCAAAAAAAGACCTCCATGAGGTCGCGGAAGAGCCAGCCGTTGGCGACGACGCCGTGGTCCTGCGGCAGAAGCCCGGTCGTGAAGGTCGCCTGCACGCTGCACGTCACCGCCGGCGTGATGGTATCGAGCGGGCGCATCCCGCCGGCCGCGGCGAGGCGCTTCAGGCTCGGCGTATGCGGGCCGAGGTGGCGGGCGGTCAGCCCGACGGCGAGGAGCACGAGGGTCGGGCGCATGGTCCTCTCACATCGGGGCTATGGCGGTTGTCCACAGCGCGCGATGATGATGACAGCGGCAAACCTCAATGATGTCCGTAGCTTCGGTCGGCGCAGGCGGTCTATCGGTTGTCCAGGGCGCGCGATGATGATGGTGGCCGCAAAACCTCAACGACATTCGTGGCTTCGGCCGGCGCAGGCGGTCTATCGCTTGTCCATGCCGACGCGTTCGATGCATCAGGGCCAGAACTCGTCGCTGAGCACGTAGGCGACGATCGCGACCTCCTGCTCGGGGGTGTAGACCTCCTTCCACGGCGGCATGTTGCGGAAGCCGTTGTGGACCCGGTCCCAGACGAACTCGGGCTTGTAGCGGCGCGGCTCGAGCTTCGGCGCCTTGCCCGGATAGGCCTTGGCGCCGTGGCAGTGGGTGCACTGCTCCTGCCACAGCGCCTCGCCCTGCGCGATCACCTTCGCGTCCTTCAGGATCTCGGGCGGCAGGGGAGGCGGGGGATCCCGCGCCTCCGTCGCGGCCGGGGCGGGCTGGGCCGACGCCGTGAGCGAGGCCTGGAAGGCCAGGGCAGACCAAACCAGCGTTATGCAGAGAACGGGCGCGAAACGGCGCAGGGAACGACGCATCGGCAATTCGGATTCCTGCTACGGCGGCGAGCGCAAAAGGTTCACTTGGGACGATCCGGCCGGGGAAGCCCGGCCGGATCGGGCGTTCAGCCTAGTCGGCCGGGACAATGCGGTAGATCTTGTCGTGGCCGCCGACGGGGCCGGTCGAGATGCTGGTGAGCGCGTAGACCTCGCCCTTGTCGTCCTGGGCGAAGGCCAGCATGTAGGGCGCGGGGCTCGCGCCCGTCACGGTCGCCTTCTCCATCGTCCACTTGCCGTCGCCGCCCTTCGTCGCGAAGAAGATCTGGCCGTCCATGCTGGCGAACGACTTCGACCAGTCGCCGAAGATGTACTTGCCGCCCCACGGCTGGTGCGCGCCGCGGTACACGTAGCCGCCGGTGATCGAGATGCCCATGCACCCTTGCGGGATCGCCGTGCAGTTGTTGTAGACGACGATCGGGTCGGTGAGCCCGGCCTTGTCGCAGGAGACGGGGTGGTTGTTCGGATTGACGTAGTCGAAGCACTTGTCGCCTTCCATCTTCCGCCAGCCGTAGTTCCCGCCTTTCTTGACGATGTCGACCTCCTCGATGGAGTTCTGCTGGACGTCGGCGCAGAACAGCTCCTTGTCGCCGCCCATGTCGAAGGAGCAGCGCCACGGGTTGCGCAGGCCGTAGGCCCAGATCTG
>DASVVU010000344.1:0-3536 GCA_036386395.1 Beijerinckiaceae bacterium
GCCTTCGACGGGTTCGACGCCGACCCGGAGGTGGGCTGCGTGGTCATCACCGGGTCCGAGAAGGCCTTCGCGGCGGGCGCCGACATCCGCGAGATGCAGCCCAAGACCTATCCCGCAACCTACGTCGAGGACATGTTCGCCGCCTGGGACCGCGTCGCGGACCGGCGCAAGCCCATGGTGGCGGCGGTCTCGGGCTTTGCCCTCGGAGGAGGCTGCGAGCTCGCGATGATGTGCGACATCATCCTGGCGGCCGAGAACGCGAAGTTCGGGCAGCCCGAGATCAAGCTCGGCGTCATGCCGGGCGCCGGCGGGACCCAGCGCCTGACGAAGGCGATCGGCAAGGCCAAGGCCATGGAGATGTGCCTCACCGGGCGCATGATGGACGCGGCCGAAGCCGAGCGCTCCGGGCTGGTGTCGCGGGTCCTGCCCGTGGCCGACCTCCTGCCCGAAGCATTGAGGGTCGCCGAGACGATCGCGTCCATGTCGCTGCCCATCGCCATGATGACGAAGGAGAGCGTCAATCGCGCCTTCGAGACCACGCTCACCGAGGGCGTCCGCTTCGAGCGCCGCCTGATGCTCGCCATGTTCGCCACCGCCGACCAGAAGGAGGGCATGACCGCCTTCATGGAGAAGCGGCCCGCAAAGTTCGAGAACCGCTGATGACCGCCTCCGCCTCCGTCGCCGCACCCGCAGCCGTGCGGGTCCCGACCTTCGACGACGTCGCCGCCGGCGCCGGGCGCATCGCCGGCATCGCGCACCGCACGCCGGTGCTCACGTCGCGGACGTTCGACTCACGCGCGGGCGCGCGCGTGTTCTTCAAGGCCGAGAACCTGCAGCGGGCAGGGGCCTTCAAGTTCCGCGGCGCCTGCAACGCCATCGCGAACCTCGACCCCGCCGCCCGCGAGCGCGGCGTTCTCACCTTCTCGTCCGGCAATCACGGACAGTCGCTCGCCTACGCGGGGCAGCTCCAGGGCGTGCCCGTCACGGTGCTGATGCCGCAGGACGCGCCGGCGATGAAGATCGCGGCGACGCGCGGCTACGGCGCCGAGGTCGTGCACTTCGACCGCTACAAGGACGACCGCGACGTGCTCGGGGCGAAGCTCGCCGCGGAGCGCGGCCTGACGCTCATCCCGCCCTACGACCACCCGGATGTCATTGCCGGCCAGGGCACGGCGGCCCTCGAGCTCATCGACGAGGTCGGCGACCTCGACGTCCTCCTCGCCCCGCTCGGCGGCGGCGGTCTTCTCGCCGGCTGTGCGCTTGCGGCGAGGCAGCGCTCGCCGGGTTGCCGCGTCGTCGGCGTGGAGCCGGAAGCCGGCAACGACGGCCAGCGCTCGTTCCGCTCAGGTGCGGTGGTGCGCATCCCGACGCCGAAGTCCATCGCCGACGGGGCGCTCACCACCTATCTCGGCGAGCACAACTTCCCCATCATCCGCAGCCTCGTCGACGACGTCGTCACCGTCCCCGACGAGGCGCTGGTGGAGATGATGCGGTTCTTCGCCGAGCGGATGAAGATCGTCGTCGAGCCGACGGGCTGCCTCGCCGCCGCTGCGGTCCTGCGCGGGGTCTATCCCTGCGAGGGCAAGCGCGTGGGCGTGGTGATCAGCGGCGGCAACGTCGATCCCGCCGCCTTCGCGCGCTTCCTCGGCGAGGGCTGAGGCTCGCCTCCCGTTTCGCGTTGACGCATGAAAGGCGCGTGGCTATAAGCGCGCCTTCGCGAGCCCGCCTTCAACAGCGCGGGCTCTCACGTTTCATGATCAGCAGCCGATCGCGCTTGGCCCTCTCGCATGGCGAAGCCGCGGCCGTATAGAAGAGGGCTCGCCCATGGCCAACACCACGTCGGCCAAGAAAATGACCCGCAAGATCGCCAAGCGCACGGCGGTCAACCGTTCACGCCGCAGCCGCATGCGGACCTTCGTCCGCAAGGTCGAGGAGGCGATCGCGTCGGGCGACAAGACCGCCGCCGCCGAGGCCTTCCGCGCCGCGCAGCCCGAGCTCATGCGGGCCGCCCAGAAGGGCATCGTTCACAAGAATGCCGCATCGCGCAAAGTTTCGCGCCTGGCGAGCCGGATCAGCAGCCTCAACGCCTGATCGGTGCCGCCTTCGCGTCCGAAAAGCCCGGCTTTTGCCGGGCTTTTTTGTGGCCGCAAGGACCACGGCGGGCGCGCCACACCGCTCCGATTCCGCCGTCCAGGAACTCTGGTTCGCGCTCCGTTCGGCTTGACCGCCGAGCGCCAATGAGGGGTGCCGAGGGCGCCCTTCGGCCGACTTTGCCGCGCAGAAAAAAGCATTCCACGGCAGCCACTTACAAGCAAAGTCGGGAGGCCCTCCGGGATTCGCCGGGAGGGCGGCGCGAATCGTCCGATGTGGACAAGTCGCCGCCGGGCAAGGCCAGCGGTAAACAAAATATGTGAGCCCACAGGCTTTTATGACGGCCCGGCGACGCGCCCGCTGAAGCCGATTTCCGCCGTGGCCGGAACGCGCCGAAAAAATGACTCGCGCGGGTCCGGGGGGCTGTGTACGGTCCAATCACTCCGGCGGCCTAGCCCCGAAGTATCCGACAAATGAGGTCACGTAGAAAACCTCTGGGGATGGGGGATTGCGGTGCTTTGCTCAAGTCTAAGACAAGTGAAGGAGGGATCGGTCGATGACAGTTGAGACCGATGCCCCCACGAGTGACTGGGCGTTGAAGCCGCCGAACGGCTGATCCAAGCATATTGCGTACAGTGCGGCATCCATTCGCGTGGGGCCGAGCCTATTTATTGCGACGACGCTTGCGTCTGCGCGTTGAGAACTCATGCCCGAAACGGGGCGGGATGCGCGGCGGCGGCGGCGTGCTCGCAAGCTTTCGAGGGGGCGACATCGATGTATGGGGCCGAGGAACGGAACCGGGCGGCGAATGCGGCGGGAGGAAGCATGGAGGAGGCGCAGTCCGCGAACGAGGTCTGGTCCCGGGTCAAGCGGCGCCTGCGGGCCGAGCTCGGCGAGGATGTGTTCGCGAGCTGGTTCGGACGGCTCGAGCTCGAGGCCATCGTGGACGGCTGCGCGCGCCTCACCGTGCCGACGCGCTTTCTCAAGAGCTGGATCGAGTCGCACTACGCCGACCGTGTGCTCGCCACGTACCGCAGCGAGGCACCGGCGGTGGAGCGCATCAGCGTCGCCATGCGCGGCAGCCAGGTGCGCGAGGCCGTGGCCAAACGGCCCGACGCCGCTCGCCCATGCGCCACGACGGGGGCGCAAGCTGCCTCCGGCGACCTCCGCCTGGCGGTCGTGCCTGAGCGGCCGCGGGACGATCGCGGCGAGCAGGATCTGAACGGCGCGCCGCTCGACGCGCGCCTCACCTTCGCGAGCTTCATGCAGGGGCAGTCGAATGCCCTCGCCCATGCGGCCGCCGAGCGCATCGCCCGCCACCAGGGGCCGGCGCTCTACAATCCGCTCTACCTTCACGCCGGGGTGGGCCTGGGCAAGACGCACCTTCTCCATGCCGTCGGCCAGGAGGCCCGCGCCCAAGGGCGCCGCGTCATCTATCTCACCGC
>DASVVU010000345.1:0-11742 GCA_036386395.1 Beijerinckiaceae bacterium
CGCGTCAAGGTCGTGTAGGCCGGGTTTCCCTCCCCTACGGGAGGGATTCTGCTTATTCGGCGGCGAGCTTCACGCGTTCCGCCGGGTAGGCGGGCAGGTGGTCGCCGAGGCGGGCAACCGCGAAGGCCCGGCGCCGGCGCCCATCAAGGCGGGCGGCGGCGCCGGCCTCAAGACGGAACCGACGCGGGCCCCACGACGGGGCCGGCGCGGACGCCTATTCGGCCGCGATCCGGGTCGGAGCGGCCGGATAGGGCACGACGTGGTTGCCGAGGCGCACGCCCGGCACGGCAGGTTCCTGATCGAGCGCCTCGTCCGGCTCGTCCGCCGGGCCGACGAAGCGGCCGAACATCCGGCCCATCAGCCGCGACAGGTCGTCCATCAGGACGAAGAAGGCCGGCACGAACACGAGCGACAGCATCGTCGAGACGAGAAGCCCGCCGATCACCGCGATCGCCATGGGCGAGCGGAACTCGCCGCCCTCCCCGAACGCCATCGCCGAGGGCACCATGCCGGCCGCCATGGCGATCGTCGTCATGACGATCGGCCGCGCGCGCTTGCGCCCGGCGTCGACGATCGCCTCGGTGCGCCCGATCCCCTTCGCGATCTCCTCGACGGCGAAGTCGACGAGGAGGATGGCGTTCTTGGTCACGATGCCCATCAGCATCAGGAAGCCGATCACCACCGGCAGGCTGATCGCCTTCTGGGTGATGACAAGCGCCAGGATCGCGCCGCCGATGGAGAGCGGCAGCGACAGGAGGATCGTGAACGGCTGGAAGAAGTTCGCGAAGAGCAGGACGAGGACGACGAGCACCATCATGATGCCGGCCCCCATGGCCTTGCCGAAGCTCTCGAATACCTCCGTCATGACCTCGGCGTCGCCGGTCTGCTTGACCGCGACGCCGGGCGGCAGGCTCTTCGCCGTCGGCAGGGCGAAGACCTCGGCCATGACCTCGCCCAGCGCATCGGTGCCGTTGAGGTCGGCCTCGAGGGCGACGCGCAGCGCCCTGTCGTAGCGGTCGATCGCGGTCGGCCCCTGGCCGAGCTCCACGTCGGCGACGGCGGACAGCGGCACCGCGGCGCCGTTCTTTGCCGGAACTTTAAGGGTCTCGATGAGCCCGCGGTCGCCGCGCACGGTGTCGGGGAGCTGCACCCGGATCGGCACCTGCCGGTCGCCGGCGTCGAACTTCGCAAGGTTCGCGCCGATGTCGCCGATGGTGCCGACCCGCACCGTCTCGGCGATGGTGTCGGTCGAGACGCCGAGCTCGGCCGCGACCGCCGGCTTCGGCCGGATGCGGATCTCGGGCCGGTTCAGGGGCGCGGTCGAGAGCGGGTTCGAGAGGTGCGCGATGGACCTCATCTCGCGCTCGAGCTTCGCCGCGGTCTCGATGACGACGTCCTGGTCGGGCCCGGTCACGATCAGCTGGAGGGCGCGCAGGCCGTTCTGGTTCAGGGTCACGAAGCGGATGTCCGGCACGTCGCGGAACATCCCGGTGATGCGCTCCTCCAATGGCCGCTGCTTCAGGGCGCGCTCGGACTTCGGCACGTAGGCGACCGTGAAGGTCGCAAGGCGCACCTCCTTCTTGCCCGGCAGCTGCACGCCGCCGCTGACGAAGACCGAGCGCACCTCGGGCATTTCCCGCAGCCGCGCCGCGAGCATGTCCGTCACGGCCTTCGTGTCGTCGAGGCGCGAGCCCGGCGGCAGCTCGGCGACGAAGAGCGACCGCCCCTCGTCGGCGCCGGGCAGGAAGCCGTTCGGCAGGAGCTTCGTCGAGTAGATCGAGCCGGCGAAGAACGCGATGCCGAGAAGGAACGTCACGTACTTGTGCCGCACCGACCAGCCGACGAGGCGGGTGTAGGCCCGCATGACGAAGCCGTCCTTCGGCTCCTCGTGACGGTGGTCGCGCATGAAGTAGGCGGCGAGCATCGGCGTGATCAGCCGCGCGACGAGGAGCGAGAACAGCACCGCCGCCGCGACCGTGATGCCGAACTGCTTGAAGTACTGCCCGGCGATGCCGCCCATGAAGCTCACCGGCGCGAACACCGCGACGATCGTGAAGGTGATGGCGATGACGGCCAAGCCGATCTCGTCCGCGGCTTCGAGGGAGGCGCGGTAGGGCGACTTCCCCATCTTGATGTGGCGGACGATGTTCTCGATCTCGACGATGGCGTCGTCGACGAGGATGCCGGTGACGAGCGTGATGGCCAAGAGGCTCACGAGGTTGAGCGAGAAGCCCAGCGCGTCCATGGCCCAGAAGGTCGGCAGCACCGAGAGCGGGATCGCGACCGCGGAGATCAGCGTCGCGCGCCAGTCCTTGAGGAAGAGAAAGACCACGAGAACGGCAAGGAGCGCGCCCTCGATGAGGGTATGCATCGCCGATTCGTAGTTGCCGACCGTATAGGGCACAGTGCTGTCGATGACGTCGAAGCGCACGTTCGGGTGCGCCTTGCGCAACTCGTCGATCCTCTTCGCGACCGCCTCGCCGACCGCGGCGTCGCTCGAGCCCTTGGAGCGGGAGACCGCGAAGCCGACCACGGGCTCGCCGTCAAGGCGCGCGAAGGTGCGGGGCTCCGCCGAGGTGTCGGCGAGCGTCGCGATCTCGTCGAGGCGCACGCGCCGCCCGCCGGGCAGCATGACGTTGGTGGCGGCGAGCGTCTCGAGCTTCGCCGCGCCGGCGAGGGTCCGGATCGACTGCTCCTGGCCGCCGACCTCGCCGCGCCCGCCGGCCAAGTCGACGCTCGTGGCGCGGAGCTGCCGGTTCACCTCGGCGGCGGTGACGCCGAGCGAAAGCAGCCGGTCGGGCTTGAGCGTCACCCGGATCTCGCGGTCGACGCCGCCGACGCGGTCGACGCCGCCGACGCCGCGCACGCTCTGGAGCTGGCGCGCCACGACGTCGTCGACGAACCACGACAGCTCCTCCGGCGTCATCGCCGGGTTCGCGGCCGCGTAGGTCACGATCGGCAGGCCCGCGATCTCGATCCGCTGCACGATCGGCTCGTCGATGGTGCGCGGCAGGTCCTGGCGGATCTTGGCGACCGCGTCCTTCACGTCGTTGACGGCGCGGTCCTGGTTGGTCTCGAGGCGGAACTCGATGGTCGTGGTCGAGAGCCCCTCCGAGATCGACGAGATGATGTGCTTGACCCCGTTGATGCCGGAGACCGCGTCCTCGACCCGCTTCGTGACCTGGTTCTGCAGCTCGGAGGGCGCGGCGCCGGCCTGCGTCACCGTCACCGAGACGATCGGGATGTCGATGTTCGGGAAGCGCGTGACCGGGAGCTGGCGGAAGCTGAACACCCCCAGGATCAGGAGCACGATGAAGAGGACGACCGATGGGATCGGCTTGCGGATCGCCCAGGCGGAGATGTTGAGGCGCATTACCGCGCCTCCCCGGTGGAGGCGGTGCGGTTCGTGAGGGTATTCTTGGGCGCGTCGGCCGCGACCGCCCGCACCACGTCGCCGTCGCGCAGGAAGCTGCCCGCGCGCGCAACGACCGCCTCGCCGCTCTTGAGGCCTTGTACGATCTCGACGAACCCCTCCGCGTTGAGCCCGGTTGCGACCCGGCGCGCCTGGACCTTGTCGTCGACGACGGCGAGCACGGTCGGGCCCTCGGCGCCGTAGAGCACCGAGGCCGTCGGCACCGCGACGCCGGTGTGGCGGGCGACGACGACGGTGCCGCGGGCGAAGGAGCCGATGCGCAGGCCCTCGTCCTTCGGCAGGGCGATGCGGACCTTGCCGAGCCGCGTCGCGCGGTCGACCTCGGGGAAGATGTTGCGGATCTTGCCGGCGATGAAGCGCTGGCCGTCGACCGTGACCTCGGCCGCGGCGCCTTCCTTCAGGCGCGGCATCTGGGTTTCCGTGACCTCGCCTTCGAGCTCGATCTCGCCGTCCCGGATGATGCGGAACATCGCCTCGCCGGCGGCCGTCGCGGTTGCGCCGACGCGGGCCATCTTGCGCGACACGACGCCGGCGGCGGGGGCGCGGATCTCGGTGCGGGAGAGGCGCCAGTCGATCTCGCGCTGCTGCGCCTGGGCGGAGGCCTTCTCGGCCTCGGCGATGCGCAGGCCGTCGCGGGCGGCGGAGAGCCGCCCTTCGGCGGCGCGGGCCACGGAGACGCGGGCCTCCATCACGGCCTCGGTGGTGTTGCCGGTGCGCATGAGGGCGCGGGCGCGCTCCAGGGCCTGGTTCGCCTCGACCTGCGCGGCCTCGGCCTGGACGATGTTGCTCCGCGCCTGGGCGATGGCGGCCTCGGCGCGGATGCGGGTTGCGGCGTTCTGGGCAAGCTGCGTCTCGAGGACGTCGCGGGAGAGCCGGGCCAGCACCTGGCCCTGGCGCACCACGTCGCCCTCCTCGGCCAGCACCCCGGCGATGCGGAAGCCCTCGACCTCCGGCGCGACCAGGATTTCCTCGCGCGGCACCAGGGTGCCGGTGACGATGGCGCGCTCGACGAGCTCGCGCTCGGTCGCGCGCACGACGGTGACGGCGGGCGCACTTTGCGCGGGCTTCGGCTTCGCGCTCTCGGCGAAGGCGGGGGTCAGGGCGAGGAAAAGGGCGGCCCCGAGCGCCAGTCTGAGGGAAGACATCTTAGTTGCTCTTGCTTTCAGTCCTGGTCCGCCGTGTCCGCCTTTTTGGCGGCCTTGGGCAGGTCGATGCGGCCGGCGAAGGCCGCCGCGAGGACGGCCATCACGGCCCTGACCTCGGCCTGCGGGTCGAAATTCGGCAGGATCGCCCGGCGCACGAACAGGCCGTCGGCCAGCGTCGAGACGATGACTGCGAGCGTGCGCACGTCGACCTCCGGCGCCACGATCCCCTTCTCCTGGGCCTGGGCGAACAGGCTCTCCATGCGCTCGATCACGTCGCGCTCGAAGGCGCTCGTCACGGCCGCGAAGGTCGGGTTGCGGGTCGCCTCGGCCCAGATCTCCAGGCACAGGATCGCCTTCTCCCGCGGCTTCTCCTCGAAGTGCTTGCGCCCGAGCCGGGCGAAGGCCTCGACGAAGTCGTCGACGCCCACGAGGTCGCTGAAGTCCCGCGCGACGTCCGCCCGGTCGCGCTCGGCGAGGCCCGCCGCCATCGCGTCCTTCGAGGGGAAGTAGCGGTAGAGGTTGCCCGGGCTCATCTTCGCCTCCGCCGCCACGTCCTGCATGGTGGTGCGGTGGAAGCCCGCGCGCACGAAGCAGCGCTCGGCCGCGTCGAGGATGCGGGCGCGCCGCTCGCTCTGGGCCTCGTCGTCGGGGCGGTCGGTGCGGTCGGGACGGTCGTACTGGAGAACGGTCACGGCGAATCGGTCCGAGGGTGAGAATGAACGTTCATTCTCATATGCCTGCTGGCTGGCGAACGGTCAAGCCTGACAGTTGGACTTTTTTGCGCCGCAGCAGAAAACGCCCGTTCCCGCTGAGGCGAGGTGTTGCGGATCGGTCCTGGGATCGTCGTGTTGCGAGCGAAGCCGAGGGAGCGCGGGCCTGAACGCGAGCCGTCCATTAGGCGCGCGGCATGGCAGGTGGTAACGTCCGGGCTCATTAGGACGGATCAATGAACGCCGAGGGCGCTACGCCGACTTCGTTGGGCTTCGGAGTGGAGCGGCATATCCAGAAATCGAGAGCGGCAGCCGACGCGAACGAGAAGGTCGAACATCTGACATGCGCCCTCGAGGCGTTGCTGCTTCACCTGAAATATCTCGAGGGCGACGCTCGGGAAGAGCGGGACGCGACTGCGCGGAGCGTCGAGAGAGCCGACGAAACGGCGGACCTGGCTTGAATTGCCGGACTTCTCAGGCCCGGTCAGGCTGAGCCCGCTCGCGCGATACGCCACGATTCAAAGACCCATAAACCCGGAGGGGCCGTTCGTTGCGGCGGCTCGGGGCCTCCGCTAAGCACCGGAGGACCGAAGACTCCCCTCCCCCGAACGGACCGGCCGTGACTTTCCGCGCCCTGACGACCGCCGCCGCGCTCGCGCTCGTGCCCGGCGCCGCCTTCGCGGCCGAGCTCGACGGGCGCGCGCTCGGCCTCGCCTGGGCCCTGCCCTTCGTCGGCATCCTGCTCTCGATCGCCCTCTTCCCGCTCTTTGCCGCGCACGTCTGGGAGCGCAACCTCGGCAAGGTCGCTGCCTTCTGGGCCGCCCTCGTGATCGTGCCGCTCGCCGTCTTCGCGGGGCCCGACGCGGCCCTCGGCGCCGTGCTCTACGTCGTGCTCGTCGAGTACCTGCCGTTCATCCTGATGCTGTTCGCCCTCTTCACCATCGCGGGCGGGATCAGGATCAAGGGCAACCTGCGCGGCAGCCCGCTCACCAACGGCGCGCTGCTCCTCATCGGCACCGTGCTCGCGAGCCTCATCGGCACCACCGGCGCCTCCATGGTGATGATCCGCCCGCTCATCCGGGCGAACGACGACCGGCGCATCAACGTGCACGTCGTCGTGTTCTTCATCTTCCTGGTCTCGAACATCGGCGGCTCGCTCACGCCCTTGGGCGACCCGCCCCTCTTCCTCGGCTTCCTGCGCGGGGTCGAATTCTTCTGGACGACGACGCACCTCCTCAGTGAGACTCTGTTTGTCGCCGGCCTCGTGTTCGGCCTCTTCCTCGTCATCGACGCCGCGCTCTACCGACGCGAGAAGGAGTTCTTCAAGCCCCTGCCCGACCCGACGCCGCCGGACGAGCGCCTGCGCGTCTCCGGCCTCGTCAACTTCGCCCTCATCGGCGTCGTGATCGCCGCGATCCTGATGAGCGCCGCCTGGCGCCCCGGCATCCGCTTCGAGGTCGCGGGCGTCGCGGTCGAATTGCAGAACGTCATGCGCGACGTGATCTTCGTCGCGGCCGCCTTCGCCTCGCTTGCGCTGACCGCCCCCGCCGACCGGGAGGCGAACGGCTTCTCCTGGGCGCCGATCAAGGAGGTGGCAAAACTCTTCGCCGGCATCTTCCTCTGCATGGTGCCGGTGCTCGCCATGCTGCGCGCGGGCGCCGGCGGCGCCTTCGCGCCGGTCGTGGCGCTCGTCACGAACCCGGACGGGACGCCGAACAACGCCGCCTACTTCTGGCTCGCCGGCGGCCTCTCGTCCTTCCTCGACAACGCGCCGACCTACCTCGTCTTCTTCGAGCTCGCCGGCGGCGAGCCGAAGGCGCTCATGACCACGGGGGCGCTGACGCTCGCCGCGATCTCCTGCGGCGCGGTCTTCATGGGCGCGAACACCTACATCGGCAACGCCCCGAACTTCATGGTCTACGCCATCGCCAAGGACGAAGGCGTGCGCATGCCGGGCTTCTTCGGCTACATGCTCTGGTCCGGCGCCGTGCTGATCCCGGTGTTCGTGCTCGCGACGTTCGTGTTCTTCAGGTGAGGCCAATGCAGCAAAGTGGCGCGTGTGCAGCAAAGGAGTTGTCTCTCTGGGAGAGCGGCCGACATGCTTTTTAAACTTTTTAAACTAAGTAACTTGATTCCAGCCTCAAACTGAGTTATATAGAGTTCATAGGCAGGAGACACAGCCATGGGCAAAGCTCTTACGTATGACCCCTTGCGAGCGTACTTGGCGTCGATCCGCGATCCCAAGATCGAGATGGGCTATGAGGAAATTGAGAAGGTGCTCGGAAGGCGATTGCCGGAAACCGCTTACGGCAAATTGTGGCGTCAATTTTGGGCTAATACCGAGACCCATAGCCAAGGCAAGGCGTGGCTGCGCGCGGGATGGCGGGTGTCCCGCCCGGACCTCGCGAACAAGGTCGTAGAGTTCAGCCGGACGGATATTTCAAGTTCGTCTGATGGAACTCAATCCATAACTCAGAAAGATACTCCACATCGGCCCCCGGCCACCCCATCAGCTTCGAATGCGAATGCGCGCAAAAGTATCGTCGTGCCTCAAGAGCACCTCGACCCGAGTACGCTTCGCATGGTGGAGGACGCCGCTGAAGAGTTGGGCGGGGACCTCGGGCTTGCGATGGCAGAGCTTCTCAACCGGGCCGCGATGGCGCGACGGCGCCAACTCCTCGAGTGGTTCGCCGAGAACGCGCCGCGGAGCGGGACCAGCAGCGTGAAGCTCATCCGCGAAGACCGCGATGCCAGGTGAGCGCGTCGTCGATGCGTCGGTGATCGCGGCCGCGTTCTTCCTGGAGGAGTTCACGGCCCAGGCGCGGCGCTTCCTTCTCGAGACGCCGCGCCTGATCGCTCCGGATCATCTCCACGCCGAGATCGCAAGCGTCGCGGCGAAGAAGGTCTGGCGCGAAGAGACGAGCGAGTCCGTCGAGCGCGCGCCTGCGCGGCCGTGGCGGAACTCGTCGCAACGGTCCCCGCCGCCGCCTTGGCCTCTCGCGCCTTCGAACTCGCGGCGCGCCATCGGTTCTCAGCTTACGACGGCCTGTATCTCGCACTGGCGGAGAACCGGCAGGTGCCGGTCTATACGTTCGATGCCGCGTTCGCCCGAAGAGCATCCAAATCGGGCTTTGCAGAACTCATCGAAATCCCTGACTCTTTGCTCGGTTGACGATTGTCAGAAGCCGCGAACGATGGCGCTCAGCCATTGAGCCGCGCCGCCACATCGTCGGCGATGGAGAGGGCGCACGTCAGCCCCGGCGATTCGATGCCGAACAGGTGCACGAGGCCGGGGAGGCCGTGCTCCGCGGGGCCGTCGATCACGAAATCGACTGGAGGCTCGCCGGGGCCGGTGAGCTTCGGGCGGATGCCCGAGTAGTCCGGGGCGAGCGCCCCGTCGGGCAGGCCCGGCCACCAGCGGCGGATCGAGGCGTAGAACAGCTCCGCCCGCTTCGGGTCGACCTCGTAGACCTCCTCCTCGATCCACTCGACGTCCGGCCCGAATCGCATGCGGCCGGCGAGGTCGAGGGTCAGGTGCGTGCCGAGGCCGCCCTCGACGGGAGCCGGGTAGATGAGGTGCGAGAAGGCCGGGCGACCGAGGCAGCCGAAATAGTTGCCCTTGGCCAGAACGAGCTTTGGCACCCGCTCTTCCGGATAGCCTTCCGTCGCCTTTGCCAACGCCTGCGCGCCGAGACTCGCGCTGTTCACGACCGCGTCGACCGGCATCTCTCCTTCCTCGGCGCCGCCGAAGTGGACCTCCCAGCCGCCGCCGGCGCGAGCGAGCCGCTCGATCACGGTGTTGAAGGCGAGCACGCCGCCGCGGTCCTCGATGTCGCCCTGGAGCGCCAGCATCAGGGCGTGGCTGTCGATGATACCGGTCTCCGGCGAATGCACCGCCGCGACGGCGGCAAGCTCCGGCTCCAGGGCGCGCAGCTCGTTGCCGCCGATCAGCGTCAGGCCCTCGACGCCGTTCGCGACGCCTTGGCTGTGGATGCCCTCGATCTTCGCCCGCTCGAGGTCGTTCGTCGCCACGATGAGCTTGCCGCACTTCTTGTGCGGCACCCCGTGGCTCTCGCAGTAGTCGTAGAGCATCCGCCGCCCGGCGACGCAGTGGCGCGCCCTGACCGAATCGGTCGGATAGTACATGCCGGCGTGGATGACCTCGCTGTTGCGCGACGACACCCCGTTGCCGATCCCGCCGGTTTTTTCCGCGACGATTACCGAATGGCCGCGCAGCGCGAGCGCTCGGGCGCAGGCGAGCCCGACGACCCCGGCGCCGACGACGAGGACGTCCATGCAGGCCTAGGTCACGCCGCGATCGACATCTGCGGCGCGGCGGCCTTCACGTCGGCGTCGACGTGGGCCTCGAAGCGCTTGAAGTTCTGCTCGAACATGGCGACGAGGCGCTTCGCCGTCTCGGCGAAGGCGGCTTTGTCCTGCCAGGTCTTCACCGGGTACAGGATGTGCGGCTCGACGCCAGGCACCGAGGTCGGCACCGCGAAGCCGAAGTAGGGGTCGCGGCGGAAGTCCGCGCGGGAGAGCGAGCCGTCGAGGGCGGCGGTCAGGAGCCGCCGCGTCACCCGGATCGGCATGCGCCGGCCGGTGCCGACCCCGCCGCCGGTCCAGCCGGTGTTGACGAGCCAGCAGTCGACGTGGTGGCGGGCGATGAGGTCGCGCAGGAGATTGCCGTAGACGGAGGGGTGGCGCGGCATGAACGGCGCGCCGAAGCAGGTCGAGAACGTCGCCTCGGGGCCCTTCAAGCCCTTCTCGGTGCCGGCGACCTTCGCCGTGTAGCCCGAGATGAAGTGGTACATGGCCTCGGCGCCGGTGAGCTTGGCGATCGGCGGCAAGACGCCGAAAGCGTCGGCGGTCAGCATCACGATGTTGCGCGGGTGCCCGGCGCGGCCGGTCGAGGAGGCATTCGGGATGAAGTCGATCGGGTAGGCGCAGCGCGCGTTCTCGGTTTTCGTCGCGTCGTCGAAGTCGGGGATGCGCGTCACGGGGTCGAACACCACGTTCTCGAGCACGGTGCCGAAGCGCTCGGTCGTGGCGTAGATCTCGGGCTCGGCCTCGCGCGAGAGGCGGATGGTCTTGGCGTAGCAGCCGCCCTCGAAGTTGAAGATGCCGTTCGGCCCCCAGCCGTGCTCGTCGTCGCCCAAGAGGATGCGGTTCGGGTCGCTCGAGAGCGTCGTCTTGCCGGTGCCCGAGAGGCCGAAGAAGATCGCGGCGTCGCCGCCGTGGCCGACGTTCGCCGAGCAGTGCATCGGCATGATGCCCATCTTCGGCAGGACGTAGTTGAGGTAGGTGAAGACCGACTTCTTCATCTCGCCGGCGTAGGACGAGTTGCCGATCAGCACGATCTTCCGGGTGAAGTCGACCGCGATGACCGTGTCGCTGCGGGTGCCGTGGCGGGCGGGGTCGGCCTTGAACGACGGCAGGTCGAGGATGGTGAGGTCCGGCTCGAAGGTCGCGAGCTCGTCGTAGCCGGGGCGTCTCAGGAGGTTGCGGATGAAGAGGGAGTGCCAGGCATACTCGGTGAACACGCGCGCCTTCACGCGATAGGCCGGGTCCGCGCCGCCGAAGAGGTCCTGGACGAAGAGGCTTTTTCCTTCCGCCGCCTTCAAGAAATCCTGGAGCAGGGTCTCGAACTGCTCGGGGGAGATCGCGGCGTTGTTGTCCCACCAGACTTCGCCCTCGGTGTGGGCGTCGCGGACCGTGAACTTGTCGCGGGGCGAGCGCCCGGTGTGGACGCCGGTGTCGGCCGCGAGCGCCCCGCCCTGGATCAGCCGCGCCTCGCGGTTCTCGAGCGCGTGCTCGTAGAGCGCCGGCGGCTCGAGATTCCAGAACAGGCGTTTGAGGTTGCGGAAGCCGAATTTTTCCGCGCCGTGCGCGCTATTGTAGACGCCGAAATTGTCCACGGGGCACCTTCCTCCTCGCGCCGCTCGCCGGGCTTTTGTCCCTGCGGCGATGCGGCCCGAAAGGCGGGCCGCCGGCCGGTTGTTCTTCAATCAACGTGCCAGATAGCCCCTCCGGCCCCGCCGCTCAAGGTTCGAAGATCGTCGAGAGCGCCCATAATCGCGCGGGCGGCCCACGGTCGCCAACGTAGGTTAACGCGGACGGCCAAGCTTGGGTTTCAACAGCCCTCTCCCGCCCAGAGAGAGAGGACCGACTCGGGCGAAGCCGCTCGCCGGGGCCTCTCCCCGCGATGCGGCCCGAAGGTGGGCCGCCGGCCGGTGTGCTTATGGCATGCCAGATAGACCGTCCGGCCCTGCCGCTCAAGGTTTGAAGGCCGTTCGAAGAGCCGTAATCGTCCGGCCGGCCGCGGGCATCAACATATGATTATGATAAGGCGCTTCGCGATGATTCCATTCCCCGTCTCGCCGCAGCTGGGTTGCCTCATGGGTCGATCGGGCGCGGGGGCGATGCAGGGTTGCCAACGGGCGGCAGCGGACTA
>DASVVU010000346.1:0-11812 GCA_036386395.1 Beijerinckiaceae bacterium
GTCCAGGCCGGCAAGCCCAAGATGGTCGCCCTCATCGCCGTCGCTCGAAAACTCCTCACCATCCTCAATGCCATCATCCGCGACAGCAAACCATGGCAACCCGCTTGACCGACAACACAGTCGCTCACCCGGTCGCGCTTAGCGCGACTCGACCTCTCCCTCCGGGAGAGGTGGGCATCGCGATTGACACGCGACACCCCGGCCTTAGGCTTTCTTCCGACCGGTCGAAGAAACACGAACATCAGGCCGGCGGGAGGGAAACCATGGCGGACGGTCTCACGCTTCAGCGATTCGGCGTCGCCGCGCGACTCGCACTTGCGGCCGGCTTAGGGCTAGCCACGGCCCTGTGGACCGGGAGCGCGGAGGCGCAAGTCAAGACCGTGCGGCTCGCGAAGCAGTTCGGCATCAGCTACCTGCCGCTGACGATCATGGAGGAGAAGAAGCTCCTCGAGGAGCACGCGAAGAAGCTTGGGATCGAGGTCCAGACCGAGTGGCTCCAGCTCAGCGCCGGCTCGCCCATGAACGAGGCGCTGATCTCCGGCAACCTCGACTTCGCCTCGGGCGGCGTCGGCCCGTTGCTCACGATCTGGTCGCGCACCCGCAACAATCTCAAGGTCAAGGGCGTCGCGGCCATCAACTCGATGCCGATCTGGCTCACCACCATCAACCCCGAGGTGAAGACCATCAAGGACTTCACCGAGAAGGACCGCATCGCGCTTCCCGCCGTGAAGGTCTCGATCCAGGCCGTCACCCTGCAGATGGCGGCCGAGCAGGTCTTCGGGGCGGGTCAGCACGGCCGCCTCGACGCCCTCACCGTCTCGATGAGCCACCCCGACGGCATGGCCGCCATGATGAGCGGCCGGTCCGAGATCACCGGCCATTTCACCTCGGCGCCCTTCCAGTACCAGGAACTCGCCGACCCGCGGGTGCGCAAGGTGGTCGATTCGTACGACGTGCTCGGCGGGCCGCACACCTTCAACGTGGTCTGGGCCTCGACGCGCTTCCGCGACGAGAACCCGAAGATCGTCGAGGCCTTCATTGCGGCCCTCGACGAGGCGATGAAGTTCATCAACGGCAACCGGAAGGAGGCGGCCGAGATCTGGGTCAAGGCGGAGAACTCCAGGATGCCGGCCGCGGAGGCCGAGCGGATCATCCGCCTGCCCGAGAACGAGTGGACCATGATCCCGAAGAAGGTCATGGGCTACGCCGACTTCATGGGCCGCAACGGCCTCATCCCGGCACGGCCCGAGAGCTGGAAGGACCTGTTCTTCCCCGAGGTCCACGGCTTGCCCGGCAGCTGAGGCGTAAGCCCGCATGGCGCAGCCCCTCCTCGACGTGAACGGCGTCACGATCCAGTACAAGACGCCGCAGCACCTCGTGACCGCGACCTATCAGGTGAGCTTCTCGGTCTTTACCGGCGACCGCTACGTCATCCTCGGCCCCTCGGGCTGCGGCAAGTCCACGCTCCTGAAGGCGGTCGGCGGCTTCCTCGATCCGGTCGAGGGCGAGATCCGGCTGCGCGAGCGCAAGGTCACGGCGCCGGGGCCGGACCGGATGATGGTGTTCCAGGAGTTCGAGCAGCTCATGCCCTGGAAGACCGTCTACCAGAACGTGCTCTTCCCCATGCAGGTGACGGGCAAGTTCAAGGGCCGCGACGCGCACGAGCGCGCCGAGGCCATGATCGAAAAGGTGAACCTCACGCGGTTCAAGGACGTCTACCCGCACATGCTTTCCGGCGGCATGAAGATGCGCGTCGCCATCGCCCGCGCCATGGCGCTGGAGCCCGACATTCTCCTGATGGACGAGCCGTTTGCCGCTCTCGACGCGCTGACAAGACGCAAGATGCAGCAGGAGCTTTTAGGATTGTGGGACCAGCTCCGCTTCACCGTGCTGTTCGTGACGCACTCGATCGAGGAGGCGATCATCGTCGGCTCGCGCATCCTCGTGCTCTCGCCGCATCCCGGCCGCGTGCGGGCCGAGATGGGCGCCGAGGGCCTGAGCCACGAGAACGTCGACGGGGTCGCCTTCGGCGCGGTCTCGAAGCGCATCCACCGGCTGCTCTTCGAGCACGAGGTCGAAGCCGTCGAGGAGGTAAGGCCGTGACGGCGCTCGCGCCCATGCAGGCCTCGGCGCCGCAGGTGCCCGTGGAGCGGCCGGACTTCGAGACCGAGCTCTCGGATCCCGCCGGCCTCGTCGTCGTCGAGCGCCCGCTGCCCTGGTACGAGCGCGTCATCAAGCACGAGGGCGTGCAGAACGGCGCGATCCTCGCCTGCCTCGCGCTGGCCTGGGAGCTCTACGCCCGCTTCCTCGACAACCCGCTGCTTCTCCCGACCTTCACCGAGATGGTCGCGACCTTCGTGCGCGACATGCAGAGCGGGCTCCTCGTCAACCGCATCACCACCTCGCTGAAGTCGCTCGCCTACGGCTACGGCGCCGGGCTCGCGCTCGCCGCGATCTTCACCTCGGTCGCGGTCTCGACCCGGATCGGCTCGGGGCTTCTCTCCACGCTCACCGCCATGTTCAACCCGCTGCCGGCGATCGCGCTCCTGCCGCTGGCGCTGATCTGGTTCGGCCTCGGCACGCCGTCCCTCGTCTTCGTCATCATCCACTCGGTGCTGTGGGCGGTGTCGCTCAACACCCTCGTCGGCTTCCGCAGCGTGCCCGAGACGCTGCGCATGAGCGGGCGCAACTTCGGCCTGCGCGGCATCCGCTACGTGGCCCTGATCCTCGTCCCGGCGGCCTTCGCCGCGATCCTTGCCGGCATGAAGATCGGCTGGGCCTTCGCCTGGCGCACGCTGATCGCGGCCGAGCTCGTGTTCGGCGTCTCGTCCCGCTCCGGCGGCCTCGGCTGGTACATCTTCGAGGCCCGCTCCGAGCTCGAGACCGCGAAGGTCTTTGCGGGGCTCTTCGCCGTGATCCTCATCGGCCTCTTCGTCGAATCGGTGATCTTCAAGTTCATCGAGCGCCGTACGGTGCTGCGCTGGGGCATGCAGCGGTGAGGCCCGTGGCGCCTGCGCCTGCGACGTGATCGGCGCCATCTTCCTGGCGCTCGCGCCCGCCGCCGGGCTGATCGCCCTCGGGACATGGCTGAAGCGGGCGCACTTCCTGCCCGACGCCTTCTGGCCCGGCGCCGAGCGCCTCGCCTACTTCATCCTCCTACCGGCGCTCCTCATCCACAGCCTCGCCATGGCGGACCTCTCGGGCGTGCCCGTCGCGCGGCTGATGATCGTGATCGCGCTGGCGCTGATCGTCGTCGCCGCGCTTCTCGTGGGCTTTCGCCCATGGATGCGGGTCGGCGGGCCGGCCTTCACCTCCGTGTTCCAGGGCGGCATCCGCTTCAACAACTACGTCGGCCTCACCGTCGCGGCGGGGCTCATGGGCGCCCCCGGCATCGCGCTCGCCGCCGTCGCCAACGCCACCATCGTGCCGATCGCGAATCTTTTTTGCATTCTCGTCTTCGCCAAATACGCCGGCGGCCAGGCGAGTTTCTGGGGGATCGCCCGCTCGATCGCCACGAACCCGCTTATCGCCGCCTCCGCCGTCGGGGCGATTCTCCAAGCGACGGGCCTCGGCCTGCCGCCCGGACTTGAGGGCATGCTGCGGGCGCTCGGCGCCGCCTCCCTGCCCATCGGGCTCCTCTGCGTCGGCGCCGCCTTCGACCTCTTCGCCGTACGCCAGGGCTTGCGCGCGACGCTCATCTCGTCGGCGGCGAAGTTCGTCGCGCTGCCGCTCGCCACCTTCCTGACCTGCCTCGCCCTCGACGTGCGCGGCCCGGCGGCGCTCACCGCGATGCTGTTCCAGAGCCTCCCCACCGCCTCCTCGGCCTACATCCTCGCCCGCCACCTCGGCGGCGACGCCCCCCTCATGGCCGGCATCACCGCCCTCCAGACCGCCGCGGCGGCGCTTGCGATCCCGCTCGCGCTGCTCGCTGCGATGCGGTGGCTGGGGTGACTCTTCTCTTCTCCCCGCTTGCGGGGAGAGGGCTTCGCGGCGGAGGCCGCGAAGCGCGCCCGAAGGGCGAGGGTCAGGGGCCGGGGCACACTCCTCCGCTCCCCCGGCCCTCACCGCTCGCCTTCGGCGAGTCGGCCTCTCCGCAAGCGGGGAGAGGGGAAGATTGCCTCGCACCCCCCGCCGTCCTAGGCTCCGCCCGGCCACGAAGAGCAAGAAACGCGCGAGGAACGCCAAGTGCCGGCCTCATCCGCCGAGAAGGAGAGCGCGACGTTCGCCGTTCGCGTCTGGCGCGGCGCTCAAGAAGGGCGCTTCGAGCGCTACGCGGTGCCGGCGGCGCCGAGCCAGACCGTTCTCGACCTCGTCACCTACATCCAGCGCGTCCTCGACCCGACGCTGTCGTACCGTTTCGCCTGCCGGGTCGGCATGTGCGGCTCCTGCGCCATGACCGTGAACGGGCGCCCGCGCTGGACCTGCCGCACGCACGTCTCGAAGGTCGCGGCCGAGGGCGAGATCGTCATCGAGCCCCTGCGCAACATGCCCGTGGTGAAGGACCTCGCCGTCGATATGCGCGCGTTCTTCGACAAGTGGGCGCGGGCCAGGGGCGCCTTCGTGCCCTCTGCGGACGCGGCTGCGGACTTCGCCGTCGTGCCCCCAGCGACGCCGGCGCGCCAGGAAGCCGACGCCGCCATCGAGTGCATCGGCTGCGGCGTCTGCTATTCCGCCTGCGATGTGGTCGCCTGGAACCCGGAATACCTCGGGCCCGCGGCCCTCAACCGCGCCTGGACCCTCGTCAACGACGTGCGCGACGAGGGACAGGGCGAGCGCCTCCTCGCCGTCGCCGGCGACGCCGGCTGCCACGCCTGCCACTCCCACGAAAGCTGCCGCACCTACTGCCCGAAGTCGCTAAATCCCACCGCCTCCATTGCCGGCCTCAAGCGCGCCGTCACCCGGGCGGTGCTGCGGGGTGAGCTGTGAGCGCGCCATCCTACGCGGCCCGCACGCCGTCCCAGATCCGTTGGGAGGCGCGGCTGTGGGTGGCCCAAAGACTCTCTGCCATGGTGCTGGCGCTGTGCGTGCTGGCGCACCTCGCGACGATCATCCTCGCCGTGCGCGGCGGTCTCTCCGCCGCCGAGATTCTCGGGCGCACCCGCGGCAACGCGGCATGGCTGTCGTTCTACGCCCTCTTCGTCGCCGCCGTCGCAGTCCACGCCCCCATCGGCCTCAGGAGCATCTTCGCCGAATGGCTCGGCTGGCGCGGGCGCTCCCTCGATCTCGCGGCGGCGCTGTTCGCCGCCTTTCTCCTCGCCGCGGGCCTCAGGACCGTCCTCGGGCTCTATGCATGACCGCCTTCGCCGCCTCCGCGCTGAAGCGCCGCTCGCACCCGGCCTACGTCGCCTTCGTGGTGCATCGGCTCTCGGGATTGCTCCTCGCCCTCTTCCTGCCGATGCACTTCTGGGCTCTCGGCCAGGCGATCGAGGGCGAGGCGCGGCTCGAATCGTTCCTGCGCTGGACCGACAACCCGCTGACGAAGTTCGCCGAGTTCGGGCTCGTGGTGCTGCTCGCGGCCCACCTCGGCGGCGGCCTGCGGCTTCTCTCCATCGAGTTCCTGGGCTGGCGCGACTGGCAGAGCCGGTTGATCGCCTTCGGCTTCGCGCTCGGCCTCGCCGCCGGCCTCTTCTTCCTCCTCAATCTCGGAGCATGACCATGCTCGCCGACGCCGACCTCTTCGCCATCGATGCCGCGGACATCGAGGAGATCGCCAAGGAGCTCTACATCCGGGCCCTCAAGATCCTGCCGCCGCAGGTGAAGCGCGGCTTCGACCGGCTCACCCGCGACGAGGACGACCCGACCGCGAAGACCATCCTCGACACGATGGTGAGGAACATCGCGGTCGCCGAGCGCACCCGCAACCTCCTCTGCCAGGACACCGGCATCCCGATCTACAACGTCGTCATCGGCCGCGATGTGCGCCTCGACGGCGTCGCCCTCAAGGAGGCGATCCGCCGCGGCGTCGAGCGCGCGACGCGGGAGCACCCGCTGCGCTCCTCCGTGGTGCACCCGATCACCCGTGTGAACGAGCAGACCTCGTGCGGGCGCCTGATCCCGGTCATCAACCTCGACTTCGACGAGGCGCCGCGGCAGGTCCGCATCGAGATGATACCGAAGGGGTCGGGCTCGGAGAACGGCTCCTTCCTCAAGATGCTGATCCCGGCTGACGGCGCCGACGGCATCAAGGCCTACGTCGTCGACCGCGTGATCGAGGTCGGCGGCCGGGTCTGCCCGCCGACCATCGTCGGCGTCGGCGTTGGCGGCACGTCCGATCTCTGCATGCACCTCGCGAAGGTGGCTGCCACACGTCCACTGGGGTCGGCGTGCCAGGACCCCGAGGGAGAAAAACTGGAGAAGATGCTGTCGATCGCTGTCAACAGCCTCGGCATCGGTCCGCAGGGCTTGGGCGGGCGCGGCACGGCCTTCGCCGTCCACGTCGAGACCGCGGCGACGCACATCACCATGAACCCCGTCGCCGTGAACATCCAATGCCACTCGGCAAGGCGCGCCTCGGCGGTGATCTCGGCGGAAGGCGTGGCGTATGGGTTCTGACCAATGATCGCCATGACGATGGTGCACGGATCATGATCATCATGGCGTCCGTCCCCTTCGGAAGCGGGCCATGAGGGTTGGGAAATGGTGAACGTGTGGTGCGCGCCGCGGTGCGGTGCGGAGCCCGGGTTCCGCGCCGTGGCCCCGGGATGACCTGAGAGGAATCGATGGCCCATCACGTCCTGGAGATGCCGATCGACGAAGCGCAGGTCCGCGCCCTGCGCGTCGGCGACACGGTGACGCTCGAGCGCACGCTGTTCGGCATCCGCGACGCGACGCAGATCCACATGTTCGACCGCGGCCGGCGCACCCGCTTCGACATGCGGGGCCACGCCGTCATCCACACGGCCCCGAACGTCAGGAAAGTCGAGCGCTCGAACGAGCATCCGGCCGGCTACGCCCCGGTCTGCATCGGCACCACCACCTCGCAGCGCATGGAGCGCTTCACGCGGCCCCTCATGGAGCGCGAGGGCGTGCGCATCGTCATCGGCAAGGGCGGCCTCGGCGACGCCTCCCGCGCCGCGTTCAAGGACATCGGCGGCGCCTACCTCGCCATCGTCGGCGGCGCCGCCGCGCTCGAGACCACCTGGATCATGGCGATCGAGGACGTCGACCTGGAGGATCTCGACCCGGAGTCGCTGTGGCGTTTCGCCATCCGCGGCTTCGGCCCGATCCTCGTCGCCATGGACGCCCACGGCGGCTCCCTCTACGACAAGGTCCGCGAGACGGCCGAGGGCCGGCGGGCGGCGGCGCTCGCCGCGATGGGCGTTTCGCAGTGAGGCCGTGGCCCGGCAGCGCCCTCGCAGCCTGCCTCGCGGCGGCGGCGCCCGCCATGATTCCAGGGCCTGCCTCGGGCCAAGTCATCAAGGACGACTTCGCCACGGGCGCAATCTCGACCAGGAACTGGTTCGTCTGCCGGCGCCCGGAGAACGAGTTCAAGGTGGTGCAGGAGGAGGGCGCGCCGTTCCGCGCCCTGGAAACGGCCGTCCGCCCGCGCAAGGACTTGACCGTCTTCGCCATGGTCATGGCTCATCCCGGATGCGCGAATTCCGGCGTTCCGTTCGAGCCGGAAAAGGACGAGCGCGCGGAGATGTGGGAGGCGGACGCCATCAGGCTCGGGCTCGGGACCGAAGTCTGGTACCGTTTCTCGTTCCTCGTCGATCCGGGCGTGCCGGTCGACGCCGGGCGTCTCGTCATCGGCCAATGGAAGCAGAGCAACAGCGCGACCGGGACGAGTCCGGTCATCGCCCAGCGGTTCAACGGGCGGGCCTTCACGATCACGATCGAGCAGGACAACACGGCCCCCGGCCGGGCGCCGAACGATACCCAGTGCCGCATCTGGGTTGCCGTCGACCGCAACGCAGCGGCGCGGGCCGGAGGCTCCGAGGGCCATGCCTTGACGCTGCTTCGTCGACCCGGGGAGCCGCAACCGCCGGCGCCGCCGGCCGAGCTGCCTTCGATCGGACATGACGAGCTCGACGTCTCCCATGGGCAGGCGCTGCGGGCCGACGGCGTGCAGGTCCCGACGCCGTGCCGGCAGGACGTGGAGGTGACGCCGCTCGGACTCCTGCCGGACGTCTTCGGGCACTGGGTGACGATGCTTTACCACATCCGCCTCGACGGCCCGGCGAGCCTTCTCGAGATCTGGGCCGACGGGCAGCCGATCGCGAAGGTGAGGGGACGGATCGGCTTTCGCACGAGCGGCCCCGGAGAGCAGTATTTCAAGTTCGGGCCTTATCGCGATCATCAGACCTACCCGACGTTCGCGCGGCTCGCGCGTTATGCCCGCGGTTTCCGCCGCGAGGACGTGGACCCGTGAGGGAGCGGTGATCGAGAGCCTCGACACCGACGTCCTCATCCTCGGCGCGGGCGGCGCCGGGCTGTTCGCTGCGCTGCACGCCAAGAAGGCGGCGCCGGATCTCGACGTGACGGTCGCGGTCAAGGGGCTCCTCGGCAAGTGCGGCTGCACCCGCATGGTGCAGGGGGGGTACAACGTCGCGCTCGCGCCGGGCGACTCCGTCGAGCGCCACTTCATGGACACGGTCGAGGGCGGCAAGTGGCTTAACGACCAGGATCTCGCGTGGCTCCTCGTCGCCGGGGCGCAGGTGCGCATCCGGGAACTGGAGAACGAGCTCGGCTGCTTCTTCGACCGTAACCCGGACGGCACCGTCCACCAGAAGGCCTTCGCCGGGCAGACCTTCGACCGCACGGTGCACAAGGGGGACCTCACCGGCATCGAGATCGTGAACCGCCTCGCCGAGCAGGTCTGGCGCCGCGACGTGCGGCGCCTCGAGGACCACCGCGCCGTCGCGCTGATCCCGGCGGCCGACGGCTCGGGGCTTGCCGGCGTGCTCATGCTCGACATGCGCACCGGCGCGCCCCTCCTCGTGCGCGCCAAGGCGACGCTCCTCGCCACCGGCGGCGGACCGACCATGTACAAGTACCACACCCCCTCCGGCGACAAGTCCTGCGACGGCCTCGCCATGGCGCTCCGCGCCGGCCTGCCTTTGCGCGACATGGAGATGGTGCAGTTCCATCCAACGGGACTGCTTGCCGGCCCCGGCACGCGCATGACCGGGACGGTGCTGGAGGAAGGCCTGCGCGGCGCGGGCGGCCATCTTCTCGACGGCACCGGCGAGCGCTTCATGTTCGCCTACGACGAGCGCGCCGAGCGCGCGACGCGGGACGTGGTCAGCCGCTCGATCCAGGACCGCATCCGCAAGGGCTTTTCGACCCCGAACGGCGGCGTGTGGATCGAGATGGCGCACCTCGGGCCGGACAGCGTGCGCCGGGCCTTCAAGGGCATGGTCGAGCGCTGCGCCGACTGCGGCTTCGACCTCGCGGCGGGCCGCGTCGAGGTGGTGCCCACGGCGCACTACATGATGGGCGGCGTCGTGTTCGGCCAAGACTGCGCGACGCCGATGCGGCGCCTGTTCGCGGCCGGCGAGGACACCGGCGGCGTGCACGGCGCGAACCGCCTCGGCGGCAACGGCGTCGCCAACTCGACCGTGTTCGGCGGGCTTGCCGGGAACGCCATGGCGCCCTTCGCGCGGGCGCATGGAGCGCACGCCGATCCCGACCCTGCGGCGGTCGAAGCCGCGCTCGACAGGGTCGAGGCGCCGTTCCGCCGTCCTGCGGGGGACCTCAACGCCATCCGCGAGCGCCTCTATGAGGCCATGTGGGACGACATCGGAATTCTCCGCACGGCGGGGGGCCTGCAGCGCGGCCTCGCCGTGCTCGACGACCTCGACGGCGCCCTCGACCAAGCCGGCGTCGCGGACGGCAACCGCGCCTACAATCTCACTTGGCACGACTGGCTGAACCTCAAGAACCTCGTCCTCGTCTCGAAAGCCATCGCCGCCGCGGCGCTCGCCCGCGAGGACTCCCGCGGCGCCCACTTCCGCGAGGACTTTCCGGAGACGAGCGACCTTGCTGCCTCGCGCTATACCGTGGCGCGTCTCGACAGCGGGCGCGTCGCGATCACGACCGAGCCCGTGCGCTTCACCCGCGTCTCCCCCGGCGACACGCTCCTTCGCGAGGCGGCAGAATGATGCGCAAGACCACGAAGCTTATCCGCGAGGGCAAATACGCCGCTGAGATTCCGGTCGAGCTGATCGAGGAGGAGGGCGGCTGGTCGCCTTATCTGTCCGTCGAGGATGCCACGAAGCTCGATGCCGCTAGACAGGCCCTGCGCCGTGGCGACGTGGCGGGCGCGGCGAAGCACGGACGCGTGTTCGAGCTGCTGCCGGTTTCGGCCTGAGGTCTTGATCAACAGCAGTCCTCGTGCGCAAAGGACCGCGTGACGGTCGCCCTTAACCTCCTCTCCCTCAAGCTCGTCGCGATCCTCTGGCTCGGCGCCTTCCTCGGGGCGCTCGCGGTCGGGGGCGCGGGGTTCGCCTTCGCCCTCGTCGCCTCCTCGGTGTGGCTGCATGCGCTGCCGCCCCTGCAGACGGCGGTGCTGGTGCTCGCGAGCGGGGTGTGCCTGCACCTCGCCTCGATCTGGCTCATGCGCCGGACGCTCGAGCCGCGAAGGCTGTGGCCATTCCTCATAGGGGGCGTCCTCGGCATCCCGATCGGGATATACCTCCTGACCCGGACCGATCCCGGACTTCTGAAGACCTGCCTCGGCGTCTTCCTCCTCGCCTACGGCCTCTTCGCCCTCGGCGCGCCGCGCCTGCCGCACGTGTCCCACGGCGGACGGCTCGCCGACGGGACGGTCGGCTTCCTCGGCGGAATCCTGGGCGGACTCGGCGGCTTCTCGGGCGTCCTGCCGACGATCTGGGCGCAGCTCAGGGGCTGGTCGAAGGAGACGATCCGCGGCGTGTGCCAGCCTTTCATCTTCCTCGCTCAGCTGACCTCGCTTACCCTCCTCGGCGGCGTCGCGATCGATGGCGCGAGCATCGCCATGTTCGCCGTCACGGTCCCGGCGCTCCTTGCCGGCTCGTGGGCCGGCTGGGCAATCTACGGCCGCCTCGACGAGCGCCGCTTCCGCCAAGTCCTGGCGGCGCTCCTCGCGGCCTCGGGGCTGACGCTGGTGCTGTGATTCACCTCTCCCGCTTGCGGGAGAGAGCCTGCCCTCGGGCTTGACCAGAGGGTCGAGTCCGCGAAGCGGACCGGGTGAGGGCCAGCGCCGGACTCTCCCCTCACCCTAGCCCTCTCCCGCAAGCAGGAGACGGAACTACACGAACTGGCTCAGGCCTGGGATCGAGCCGACGATCGGGCCCATGACGTCCTCGCCGGCCTTCTCGCGGCCGTAGGCGAAGAGCTCGCGGCCGAGCGGCTGCATCTGGCCCATGGAGACGCCGGCGCCCATGAGCTCGCCGCCGAGCGCCATGACGCCGCCGCCCATGCCCATGAGGCCGCCGACGAGCGAGCCCGGCCCGCCGTCGCCGGACTGCGCCATGACCTCTTCCGAGCCCGGCATGGCGGCAAGCAGCTGGTCGACCTCGGCCTGCGGGCCCTCCTTGCGCAGGAAGGCCAGGATGATGCCGATGGCGCGGGTCGCGGTCGCAGGGTCGAGGCCCGTGGCCTTGGTGACCCGGGCGAGAAGCTCTTCCATTGTGGGGACTCCTGTGGTTCTGGCGATGTTTCGGACGGGGCGCGGGGGAAATCAACCCACACCTCGACGTCATCCTCGGGCGAGCGCAGCGAGACCCGAGGACCTCGTGACGGCAAGGCGCTTTCTATCCACGAGGCCCTCGGGTCGGCGCTTGCGCGCCGCCCGAGGATGACGGCGCGTTGTGGGGCGGTGGTCACCGCG
>DASVVU010000347.1:0-8994 GCA_036386395.1 Beijerinckiaceae bacterium
GGCCGCCGCCTGCCGCAGCTACGGCATGAACCTCGGCATCGCCTTCCAGCTCGTCGACGACGCCCTCGACTACGGCGGCGCGAGCCAGGCCCTCGGCAAGAACGTCGGCGACGACTTCCGCGAGGGCAAGATCACCCTGCCGGTGGTGCTGTCGTTCCGCCGCGGCAGTGCGAAGGAGCGCGAGTTCTGGCACCGCACGCTCGTCGAGGGCGAGGTTGGCGACGGCGACCTGGAACAGGCGATCGGCATCATGCGTCGCCACCGGGCGCTCGACGACACGATCGAACGCGCCCGTCACTACGGCGCCATCGCCCGCGACGCGCTTGCCCTGTTCCCGCCGGGCGCCATGAAAGAGGCCCTCCTCGACACGGTCGATTTCTGCATCGAGCGCGGACACTGACGCCCTCGACCTCTCTGTTTCGGGGAGGTAGCTTCGCGGCTTCACAAGGAGAAGTTCGAATGTCCGGGGTTTCCTCGCGCCGCCTGCGTCTCGCCTGCCTTGCTGCCGTCTCGGCCCTCGCCATCGGGGTGAGCGGCATCGGCTTTCCGCCGGTCCGCAACGTCGATCTCGACCTCGGCGTGCACGGGCGCCTGCACATCGACGCGGTCAGGACGGACGCGAGTCTCCTCGGCACGGCCGTGGCGCAGGTCCCGGGCCTGCAGGAGAACCTCAACCGCGCCCTGCAGGGCGTCGGCGGGGGCGGCGCCGAGACCGTCACCCTCGACGACGTGAGGCTCGACCTCGGCTTCGCCGTCTACCGCATGCCGAAGGTCGAGGTCGCAGGCTCGAGCCTCTCCCGCGCCGACCTCATGGGCCTCTTCGACAAGGATGCCGGCGACTTGGCCGGGCGCCTCGCCCGCCTCTCGGCGAAGCAGGTCCGCGTCCCCGAGCTCGTGGTCGAGCAGACGCTCGCCGGCCAGCGCCAGGTCACGCGCTACCGCAACATCGCCATCGACAGTGTGACCCAGGGGCGCGTCGCGGCGGTGTCGAGCGAGGGCGCGAGCTTCGAGTCGAAGGGCGGCCCCGGCGCCGGCACCGGCACCATGGGGCGCATGACCCTCACCGATCTCGATCTGCCCGAGATCGCGCGGGTCTATTCCGAGCGCGCGCCCTCCCCGCCCGGCCCGCTGAAGAAGGTCTACGGCGGCTTCACCCTCGACGACCTGACGATCGCGACCGAGGACGGGCCGCAGGTCAAGGTCGCGCGGATCGCCGGCAAGGACTTCTCGGCGCGGCCGACGAAGGACTCCTGGACTGAGACCATGAAGGCCTTCGCGACCGCCGAAGCTCTCGACAAGGCGACGCCGGCCGAGCAGGCGCGGGTGTTCGGCGCCGTCGCCGACGTGTTCGACTCGATGGAGGTCGGCCTCGTCGAGGCGACCGGCATCGACATCGCGGAACCGAAGGGCAAGGACAAGGCCGCGGGCCGCATCGCCCGCATCGCCTATGCGGGTGGGGCCGGCAAGCCCGCGGACGTGCGCATGGAGCGCTTCGAGATCGTGGCCGACAAGGGCCGGGCGAAGATCGACCTCATCGCCTTCACGGGCTTCTCCTTCGCCTCGACCTTCCGGGGCCTGCGCGACCTCGGGGGCAAGCCCCCGACGGACCTCGACATGGCGACGTTGCGCCAGCTCATCCCGACCATCGGCACCATCCGGATGTCCGGCATCGACTTCGACGTGCCCGACGACAAGAAGGGGCCGGCGGCCGAGAACATCAAGTTCTCGCTGAAGGACATGGAGGTCACGGCGGACCAGCCGATCAACGGCATTCCGACGAACATGCGCCTGGGCCTCGACCGCTTCCGCATGCCGATCCCGCCCGGCACCACCGAGGAGGGGCTGAAGGACATCGCCGCCCTCGGCTACACGGAGCTCGACATGTCCTGGGTGACGGCGGCCGCCTGGAACGCGCCGACGAACGAGCTCCTCGTGCGCGAGGTCTCGGTGCGCGGCGCCGGCATGGGCGCGACGAACCTTCGGGCGACGCTCGGCGGCGTCACGCGGGACGTGTTCAGCACGGACAACGCCATGGCCCTCGTCGCGCTCATGGGAGCGACGGTCAAGAACGCGGACCTCACGATCGAGAACGGCGGCCTGTTCGAGAAGCTCCTCGACCAGGAGGCGAAGAAGCAGAGGAAGAGCGTGGACGCCCTGCGCACGGAGTTCGGCATGGCGGCCGCGGTCGCGGTCCCGGCCATGCTCGGCGGCTCCGGCCAGGCGAAGGCCATCGGCCAGGCGGTCGCCCGCTTCGTGGCGAAGCCCGGCAAGCTCTCGCTCTCGGCGAAGACCAAGGACCCCGCCGGCCTCGGCCTCGCCGACTTCGCCCTGGGCGAGCCGGGCGCGATTCTCGACAAGCTCGAGGTCACCGCGACGGCGGAGTGAGGAGGCCTTTCTCGGAACCTTCCACTGTCATTCCCGGCGAGCCGAAGCGGAGCGTAGGCGAGGGAAGGGAATCCAAACCCCGGCGCCGCTTGGGTCCCCTTCCCCGGGCTGCTGCGCAGCCCGCCGGGGACGACAGTGGTGTTTAACCCCCCGCCTGCGCCTCGACGACCGCGACGGCGGTGATGTTGACGATGCCGCGGGCCGTCACCGAGGGGGAGAGGATGTGGGCGGGCTTCGCCGGGCCCATCAGGATCGGGCCGACCGGGAGCGCGTCGGCCAACACCTTCGCGAACTGGAAGGCGATGTTCGCCGCGTCGAGGTTCGGCATGATCAGGACGTTGGCCTCGCCCTTGAGGCGCGAGGACGGCAGCACCCGGTCGCGGATCATCTGAGAGAGCGCCGTGTCGGCCGCCATCTCGCCGTCGACCTCAAGGTCCGGCGCCCGCTCCCGGATGAGGGCGAGGGCCTCGCGCATCTTCAGCGCCGACTTCGTGTCGGCGGAGCCGAAGTCGGCGTGCGAGACGAGGGCGATCTTCGGCACGATGCCGAAGCGCTCGACGTGGCTCGCACAGGCGGCCGCCATGTCGGCGATCTCTTCCGCAGTTGGGTCCGGGCGCACGTGCGTGTCGGCGAGGAAGTAGGCGCCCTTCGAGGTGATGACGAGGCTCAAGGCCGCGAACTCGTGCGCGCCCGACGCCAGCGCGATGATCTCGCGGATGTGGCGGAGATTGGAGCGGAAGCGGCCCTCGAGGCCGCACACGAGGGCGTCGGCGTCGCCGCGCTTCAAGGCGAGCGCGCCGATCACGGTGGTGTTGGTGCGCACGAGCGTGCGGGCGGCGTCCGGGGTTATGCCCTTGCGTCCGGCGGTCTCAAGGTAGGTCGCGACGTAGTCGCGGTAGCGCGGGTCGTCCTCGGGGTTGACGAGCTCGAAGTCGCGCCCCGCCGCCATCGACAGGCCGAAGCGCTTGAGCCGCGTCTCGACCACGCTCGGGCGCCCGATCAGGATCGGCCGCGCGATCCCCTCCTCGACGATCGCCTGCACGGCCCGCAGCACCCGCTCGTCCTCGCCCTCGGCGTAGATGACGCGCTTGGGCTCGGCCCGCGCCTTCTCGAACAGGGGCTTCATGATGAAGCCCGAGCGGAACACGAAGCGGATGAGGGAATCGGCGTAAGATTCGAGGTCCTCGAGCGGCCGCGTCGCGACGCCCGAATCCATCGCGGCCTTCGCGACCGCGGGCGCGATGCGCAGGATCAGGCGCGGGTCGAACGGGCTCGGGATGAGGGAGGTGCGGCCGAAAGGGCGCGCCTCGCCGCCGTAGGCGCGGGCGACGACCTCGGACGGCGTCTCGCGGGCGAGCGCCGCGATGGCGCGGGTCGCGGCGAGCTTCATCTCCTCGTTGATGGTGCAGGCGCCGACGTCGAGGGCGCCGCGGAAGATGTAGGGGAAGCACAGGACGTTGTTGACCTGGTTCGGGAAGTCCGAGCGCCCGGTGCAGATCATGGCGTCGGGCCGCGCCGCCTCGGCCTCGTCCGGCATGATCTCGGGGTTGGGGTTCGCAAGGGCGAGAATGAGCGGCTGCGGCCCCATGCGCGCGACCATAGGGACTTTGAGCACCCCCCCGGCCGAGAGGCCGAGGAACACGTCGGCGCCCTCGATCACGTCGGAAAGCGTGCGGGCCTCGGTCTTCTGGGCGTAGACCGACTTCCAGCGGTCCATCAGCTCGGTGCGCCCCTCGTAGACGACGCCCTTGATGTCCGTGACCCAGATGTTCTCGCGCCTGGCGCCAAGGGAGACCAGGATGTTGAGGCAGGCGAGCGCCGCGGCGCCGGCCCCGGAGGTCACGATCTTCACGTCCTCGATGCGCTTGCCGGCGAGCTCCAGGCCGTTGACGACGGCGGCGCCGACGATGATCGCCGTGCCGTGCTGGTCGTCGTGGAACACCGGGATCTTCATGCGCGCCTTGCAGCGCTCCTCGACCTCGAAGCACTCGGGCGCCTTGATGTCCTCGAGGTTGATGCCGCCGAAGGTCGGCTCCAGCGCCGCCACCACCTCGACGAGCTTGTCCACGTCCTTCTCGGCGACCTCGATGTCGAACACATCGATCCCGGCGAACTTCTTGAACAGGACCGCCTTGCCCTCCATGACGGGCTTCGAGGCGAGCGGGCCGATGTCGCCGAGGCCGAGGACCGCGGTGCCGTTCGAGATCACGGCGACGAGGTTCTGGCGGGTCGTCAGGGTCGCGGCTTCCAGCGGATCGGCGGCGATCGCCTCGCAGGCGGCGGCGACGCCCGGCGAATAGGCGAGCGCGAGGTCGCGCTGGTTGCCGAGAGGTTTCGTCGCCTGGATCTCGAGTTTCCCTGGACGCGGGCTGCGGTGGTAGAAGAGCGCGCTTGACTTCAGGTCGTTGGAGACATCGCCGTCCGTGGGGCCGCCGCTCATCGTGTCTCCTCCCTGACGTGTCGTTGACGCGAAAACCTTGGTCCGGTTCCGGGCGATTAGGCAAGCTGGGGCTTTTCCGCGACGACGAGCCATTGCTTGGCGATCAGCTCGTCGAGCCGGCCGGCGCTCGCGCGCGCGAGCCACCAGCGCGGCTCGGGAAAGCGCCAGCGCTGCGCCGACACCGCCGCAACGAGTCGCAAGCCGCCGCAAGTCGCAAGCTCCACGGCGGTGCGGCGCACGAAGAAGCGCAGGTGCGTGCGGTCGAGGAGGCCGGCGTCGCGGTAGACGAAGTCGCCGAGGGCGAAGAGCCGCCACAGGAACTTCCAGTGCCGGATGTTCGGCACCGACAGAATCAGCCGGCCGCCGGGGGCGACAAGGGCCGAGAGCCGCCGCACCATCGTCCAGGGATCGGCCATGTGCTCCAGCACGTCGAGGCAGAGCACGAGGTCGAGGGAGCCGGGCGCGACCTCGGCCTCCAGTGGCGCAAGTGCTGCGTCGCCCTGCCAGACGCAGTCGAGGCGCGCCTCGGCTTGCGCCGCGACCTCCTCCACGTACTCGACGCCGCCGGCCCACTCGACCGCCCTCACCTCCTGGACGGCGGCCGTGGTGGCGCCCGCGCCGCAGCCGACGTCGAGCATCCGCGCGACCCTCTCGGGCAGCCACGGAAGGATCTCCCGGCGGGCGGTGTCGTAGTAGCGCGCGCTCATCCCGGCTGATCTAAGGCGGTTTCAAATCGCCGTACACCTTACCCTCCCCCTTGCGGGGAGGGTCGACTCGGCTTCGCCGAGCGGGGTGGGGGTCGCGGGGTCAGGCGGAACGGCGCCGTCGAGCCTTCCCGCCTGTACAGAGCTCCACTTTCATCACCGGGCTCCATGCCTGCGACCCCCACCCGGCTGGCCTTCGGCCGAGTCCGCCCTCCCCGCAAGGAGGAGGGAAGCGCGCCCCGGCTTTCGGCAGCAATCCGAGGGGTTTATACCGGCTCCGTGAGCCGCCGGAGCCGCCTTTGAGTTTCCTCCACCGCCTGCGGAACTGGCAGAACCCGGCCGGGGAGACGCGGCTGCATCTTGCGGCCGACATCCGCCGCCGGGGCTTTAGGGTCGGCGAGTACAGCTACGGACGACCCAAGGTGCGCTTCGCCGAGACCGGCGCGACCCTCGTCATCGGCCGCTACTGCTCCATCGCCGACCGGGTCGAGATTTTTTTGGGCGGCAACCACCGCACGAGCTGGGTCACCACCTATCCGTTCGACAACCTGCCGACCTTATGGCCGGCCCGCCCCTCCCCCGAGGCTTCGCACGTGACCCGGGGCGGCGTCACCATCGGCAACGACGTATGGATTGGCTCCGGCACCGTCATCCTGTCGGGGGTGACGGTCGGCGACGGGGCGGTGATCGGGGCGCACGCCGTCGTGGCGCGGGACGTGGCGCCTTACGCCGTCGTCGCCGGCAACCCGGCGCAGGAGATGCGCCGCCGCTTCGACGCCGACACCATTGCGGCGCTGATCGAGGCGGCGTGGTGGGAGCTGCCGCGCGCGGACGTCGAGAAGCTGATCCCGCTCCTGCAGAGCGAGCGGACGGCGGAGCTGATCGCGGCCGTGCGGGCGATCCGCGCCGGCGGGCCTCACTCGGCCGGCTGAGGCGAGGCGGCGGGCGCCGGCGCCCGCACGAGGCGGGCCTTGAGGGCCAGCGCCGGCTTCTCGACGAGGAACCACGACAGCGCCGCGACGATAAGGGAGATCGCGACCGCCGGTGGCAGCAGGGCGAGGGCCGCCGCCCCGGGGAAGAGCTGCACGAGCGCCTGCTGCACCGGCCAGCCGTAGAGATAGGTTCCGTAGGAGAGATCGGCGTCGAGATCGAGCCGGGGATGCGACAGGCCCGGCGCGAGCCCCAGAAAGATCACGGCGTAGGCCTCGAAGGCGAAGAGCAGGGCCTTGTAGAGCGCCGTCCCGCCCGCGAGCCACGCCGCCGCGAGGAGTGCAAGGGCCACGGCCCAGGAGACCGGCACCCGGTCGCCCCACAGGTACAGCGCGCCTCCGGCCGCGAAGAGGAAGGTGAGGCGGAAGGTGGTCTGCACCGCCTTGCCGGCCTCGGGGTGGAAGAGGTCGAGGCCGGCAACCGAGAGGAACAGGGCCGCTGCGAGGGCGAGCGCCGCGAGCCGGTATCGGAGCAGCCCGACGATTCCCCCTAAGAAGACGCCGACGTAGCAGAACAGCTCGTATTTCAGGGTCCAGACGGTCCCCATGGGATAGGGAAAGACGTTGTCGGCGAAGACGCCGGGGAGCGAGGTCGCGCTCTTGAACGTCGTCGGGGTGAGCGCGATGAAGCGCCACACGCCGGGCTCCGAAAAATACTGCCCGAGCGGCAGCCGCGTCAGCGCGGCGCCGAGAATAAGCGCGGTCACGAGGGTCGCGGCGACGAGCGCCGGAGCGATGCGCAGGGTGCGGGCCACGAGGTAGTCGCGCCAGCCGCGGCGGTCGAAGCTCATGGTGACGAGGAAGCCCGAGACCGCGAAGAAGCCGTTGACGGCATGCTCGCCCAAGGTGAACCCGGTCGAGGCCATGAGCGGCTCGTTGTGGAGCGTGCCCGTGGTAACGCTGAAGGCGTGCGAGACGATGACGGCGAGCGCCAGCGCAAGGCGCAGGGCCGTGAAGTTGTTGTGCGGCCGCGCCATCGCGGTGGCGACCGTCGGGCCGAGACGCGCCCCGAAGCCCGCCCTCATGGGGCGTCCTCCCCTAGTCCCTCCCTGCCTAGCGCCGTCCGGCCGCGGAGGAAAGCAAGCGCCCCCGCGGCCGAGCCGGCGTAGCGCTCGATCACGCCGCGGCGGAAGCTGAAGAGGGCGAGCGCGGTCTTGAAGGCGTTGACGAGGGCCATGCCGGGCGCAGGGTCCGGCAGGCCGTACTTCCGGGACACGTATGCCCGCGACCAGGCCTGGTGCCAGCGCGCCCGGAAGACGCGCCCCGGCCCCGGCGCGCTCGAGGCGCCGCGGGCGTGGCGGGCGACAGCGTCATGCACATGGACGAGGGCATGGCCGGCGTCGGCCACGCGCCGGCAGAGGTCGTCGTCCTCGTAGAACAGGAAGATGTTTGGGTCGAACCCTCCCAACCGCAGGAACAGCGCGCGGCGGATCAGAAAGCAGGCGCCCGAGAGGAACGGCGCGCAGCAGTCGCCCTCGGGCAGCACGAGCCGGCCGTCGGGGTTCGTCAGATAGGGTGAGAGCAGCGAGCGCGGCTGGAAGAAGAACCGCCCGTCGGGCTCGACGATGCGCGGCGCGAGCAATCCGGCGTCGGGATAGCGCTCCGCCGCCGCGACGAGCGCCGCGCTGGCGCCCGGGTCGAGCACGATGTCGGGGTTCATGACGAGGACGAACGCGGTCTCAGCCGCCCGCGCCCCGGCGTTGGCGGCGCGCCCGTAGCCCTCGTTCAGAGGTTTGCGCAGCACCCCGGCCCCGTGCCGCTCCGCCACCGCGGCGCTCCCGTCTCGGCTCGCGTTGTCGACGACGAGAGTCTGCACCCCTTCGCGGGCCAGCGCCTCGAGGCAGGCCGGCAGGACACCCTCGCTGTCGTGGGCGACGACGACCGCGGTCGCGCGGGTCAGCAGCTGCGCTCTCCCCGGCGCCCCGTCGGAATGGCGCAGCCCTCGGCGAAGCGGTAAGTCGCGGCGCCGTCCCGGGTCCGGAAGGTGACGAGATGGCCTTTGCCCGACTTCTTCACCTCGTAGCCCGAGCCGAGCTCGGTCAGGACCGACTTGAGGCCCCCTTGGGCCCCGGACAGGAACACCTCCATGGAGCAGCCGCCGGAGCCGCACCAGCCGGGGAGGCCCTTGCTGCACCGCAGACGCCCGTCGTCGAGGATGAAGTCGTCCTGCCCGTCGCCGTCGAGATCGAGGCGGCGGGTCGCCTTCGCCGGATTCGCGAGCCTGCCGCCCTCCCCGGCACAGAACGCCTCACGCTCCTTCACCGCCTCCGCGACCGGGCCCGGCCACTCCGCCGCGAACGCCGGCGCGGCCGATGCCAGGAGGATGACGAGGATCGCCGCGCGCACGGTCACGCCCGCTTGGCTTCCGGCAGGTTCAGCCGGATGTGCAGCTCGCGCAGCTGCTTCGGCGTCACCTCCGAGGGCGCGCCGAGGAGGAGATCCTCGGCGCGCTGGTTCATCGGGAACATGGTGACCT
>DASVVU010000348.1:0-19201 GCA_036386395.1 Beijerinckiaceae bacterium
AGGTCGCAAGGAATGCGCTCGGTTCGGCCCAATCCGTCGCGCACGTCGACGGCGACGAGCCCCCGGCGGCCGTGGGCGGCGGCGACCGCGGCGCCGAGGATCGCGCGCACCCCGTGCTCCCGGGCGAGGCCCAAGAGGCCCACGGCGACGGCCGGGCGCGGGTCGACCACGGCCGCGACCTCGACCCCGGCATGGCCAAGGTCCGCGACCGTGCGCCAGCCGTCGTCGCCGCTCGCGTAGACCACGGCGCGCCGCCCCGGCGCCACGGCGAAGCGGTTGAGATAGGCGCGCACCGCGCCGGCCAGCATGACGCCGGGCCGGTCGTTTCCGGGAAAGACCATTGGGCGCTCGATCGCGCCGCTCGCCAGCACGGCGCATTTCGCGACGATGCGCCAGGCGCGCTGGCGCGGTTGGCCACCCAGTGGCACGGGGAGGTGGTCGGCGACGCGCTCGACCGCGCCGAAGACGCCATGGTCGTAGGTTCCGAACACGGTGGCGCGGCGCATGACCCGCACCTCGGGCAGGCTCTCGAGCTCGGCGACGGCCCGCGCCGCAAAGGCCCGGCCGTCCACGCCGTCGACCTCCTGCCGCTCCGCCAGGAGCCGGCCGCCCAGCAAAAAGTCCTCCTCGCACAGGATCACGCGGGCGCCGGCGCGGCCGGCGGCAAGCGCCGCGGCGAGCCCGGCGGGGCCGGAGCCGATCACCAGGACGTCGCAGAAGGCGAAGGCCTTCTCGTAATGGTCGGGATCCTCCGCGCCCGCCGCACGGCCGAGGCCCGCGGCGCGCCGGATCAGGGGCTCGTAGAGCTTCTCCCAGAACGCCGCCGGCCACATGAAGGTCTTGTAGTAGAAGCCGGCCTTGATGAAGGGCTTAAACCAGGCGTTCACGCCGAGGAGGTCGAAAGTCAGCGACGGCCAGCGGTTCTGGCTTCGCGCGGAAAGGCCGTCGAAAAGCTCGGTCGTGGTGGCCCGCGTGTTCGGCTCCCGGCGCGCGCCCTCGCGCAGCTCGACGAGGGCGTTCGGCTCCTCCGGCCCCGCCGCGAGAATCCCGCGTGGGCGGTGGTACTTGAACGAGCGGCCGACGAGGCGCACGCCGTTGGCGAGAAGCGCCGAGGCGAGAGTGTCGCCGGCAAGCCCCGTCAGATCCCAGCCGTCGAAGGTGAAGCGGAGGACGCGGGAGCGGTCGACGAGGCCGCCCGGAACACGGAACGACTTGGCTCGATCTCGTTCGCCCGACGAGGCCTGCAGGAGGTCCCGCGCAACAGCAACGACGCTCATGACGCCATCCCCCGGTTCGGAGTGGCGACCCTCGCGCGTGAGGCGGAAAGCTTGCCGGCCTCCAGGTTCATAGCTATAAAATAGCTATGAACAAGACGCTGATCTTCGCCACGGCGCCGGATCGCTTCTTTTTCAACCTTCCCGAGGACGTGCGGGAGTCGCTGACGCGGAAGCTCTACCTCTACGGCCTGACCGGCCAGGGTGACGTGAAACGGATGACGGGCTCGGATGCGCTGAGGCTTCGGGACGGCGACTACCGGGTCATCTTCCGCGACACGGCGGAGGGCCTTCTCGTCCTCGCGGCGGGGCATCGGCGTGACATTTACCGTTGAGGAGAACCGCCCATGAAGCCGCAGTTCATCACGACCGATCTCGGCGAGAAGCTGGTCGTCCTCACCCACCGCGAATACTTGGCCTTGCGCGCCCGGTCTGGCGACGAGGAGGCCGAAGACGCGATGACCGAGATCATTGCGGCCGAGCGGCAGCGCGATCTCGAGGCCGGGCGGGATGTCGTCCTGCCGGGATGGTTCTGCGACGCTGCCGCGAAGGGCGACGGCAGCGTGCTCCGCGGGTTGCGGAAGCACCGCGGCCTGTCGCAGGCGCAGGTCGCCGAGGCGGCCGGAATCACGCAAGGCTATTACAGCGACATCGAGCGGGGCGGCGCGGTTCCGGCCGTCGAGGTCCTCGACCGCATTTCGCAGGCCTTGGGCCTCGATCCGAGCTGGATGCGCAGACTGGAGCGCAACAGAGTGTCGGGCGCCTGACGATCTCCGGACGGTCGTCGCGAAGGTTCCGTCCCGGGACCGGTGCGATGCCGATCGCAAGTCGCGTGTTCGCCTTACGGCCAGGGGCGACATGATCGGACATGAGGCGGAGACAAGCATCGACTCAGCCGTGATCCGTCTGCCGCGCCGGCACGGCGCTCGCGATCGCGATCGCGTGGGTGCGCGTGTCCCGCGTCACCACGAGCCACGCCCGGCATCCCGCCGCATGGTGCCAGAGCTCCCGGTGCGGGCCGGCCGGGTTGTCGCGCAGATAGACGTAGTCGTGCATCGCCTCGATCGCGGCCGACGGCCCGTCGGGGCGCCGCGGCCCGGCATCGCCGAGGTAGGCGAACTCCTGGATGTCGCGCTCGCCGCAGTATGGGCAGGGGATCCGCATGGCGCCTCAATGCAAGTTCGGCTGGGCACCCGCGCCCTTCTCGTCGATGACGGCGCCGGTCGCGAAGCGGTCGAGGCGGTAGGCGGCGGCGAAGGGGTGCGGCGCGCCGGTCGCGATGAGGTGCGCGAAGCAGAATCCCGAGGCCGGCGTCGCCTTGAACCCGCCGTAGCACCAGCCGGCGTTGAGGAAGAGGCCTTCGACCGGCGTGCGGTCGATGATCGGCGAGCCGTCCATGGACATGTCCATGAGCCCGCCCCAGTGGCGCAGCACCCGCAGGCGCCCGAGGCCCGGCCAGATCGCCATGGCGCACTCCATGACGTCCTCGATGATCGGGAGATTCCCGCGCCAGGCGTAGGAGTTGTAGCCGTCGATGTCGCCGCCGAACACGAGCCCGCCCTTGTCCGACTGGCTGACGTAGAAGTGCCCGGCCCCGAAGGTCACGACGGTGTCGATCAAGGGCTTGAGCGCCTCCGAGGCGAAGGCCTGGAGCACGTGGCTCTCGATCGGCAGGCGCAGGCCCGCCATGGCGGCGACGCGGGACGAGTTGCCGGCGACCGCCATCCCGACCTTCCCGGCTCGGATCGTGCCGCGGGTGGTCTCGACTCCGACGACGCGCCCGGCCTCGATCATGAGGCCGGTGACCTCGCAGTTCTGGATGATATCGACGCCGCGCCGGTCGGCGGCGCGGGCGTAGCCCCAGGCGACAGCGTCGTGGCGCACCGTGCCGCCGCGGCGCTGCAGGAGGCCGCCTTTGATCGGGAAGCGGCCGTTCTCGAAGTCGAGGAACGGCACCATGGCGCGAATCTCGTCGCGGCCGAGGAGCTCGGCGTCGATGCCGTGGAGCCGCATGGCGTTGCCCCGCCGCGCGAAGGCGTCGCGCTGGGCGTCCGAGTGGTAGAGGTTCAGGACGCCGCGCTGGCTCACCATGGCGTTGTAGTTGATGTCCTGCTCCAAGCCCTCCCACAGCTTCATCGACCATTCGTAGAACGGCACGTTGCCGGGGAGCAGGTAGTTCGAGCGCACGATCGTGGTGTTGCGGCCGACGTTGCCGGAGCCGATGTACCCCTTCTCCAGGACGGCGACGTTCGCGACGCCGTGCTCCTTCGCGAGATAGTAGGCGGTCGCGAGCCCGTGGCCGCCGCCGCCGATGACGACGACGTCGTAAAACCACTTGGGCTCCGGGTCGCGCCACGCCGGCGTCCAGCCCCGGTTGCCCCGCAGAGCCTCCCGGACGATCGCGAAAGCGGAATGGCGCATCGGCTTCGCCGTCTCTCGGGGTCTCCGGCCACCCGCTTGACGGGTGCGCCGGGCGTGTCGGACCTTAGGAGTCGCGCAACGAAGGCAAGCCTTCGCGCCCTGGAGCGACATGCCCTTGCCGCCTGACGACACCGACCGTCGCCTGCGCCGGCCCGCCCCGAAGGGCGCGCCGACGATCGGCATCCTGCTCGTCCCGGGCTTCTCCCTCATGGCCTACGCCTCGGCGGTCGAGCCCTTGCGGGCCGCGAACCGGCTCGCCTACCGCGAGCTCTACCGCTGGCGCCACTTCTCGATCGACGGCGAGCCCGCCGAGGCCTCGAACGGGGCGACGATCCTCTGCGAGCACCGGATCGGCGACAAGGTGAAGCTCGACCTCCTCCTCGTCTGCGCCGGCGGCAACCCCGCCCTGTTCGAGGACGAGCCGACCCTGAAATGGCTGCGCGCGCTTGCCCGCGCCGGCGTGCGGATCGGCGGCGTCTCGGGCGGGCCTTACATCCTGGCCCGCGCCGGGCTCCTCGGCGGCTACCGCTTCACCCTGCACTGGGAGCACATCCCGGCGCTTGCCGAGGAGTTCCCGGATCTTTCGGTGTCGAACACCCTCTACGAGATCGACCGCGACCGGCTCACCTGCGCCGGCGGGATCGCGGCCCTCGACATGATGCACGCGCTTATCGAGGCGGACCACGGGCACCGCCTCGCCGCTGCGGTGAGCGAGTGGTTCCTGCACGCGCAGGTGCGCCTCGGCAGCGGGCCGCAGCGGATGACGCTCCGCGAGCGCTTCGGCGTGACGCATCCGCGGCTCTTGCGCGTCCTCGAGCGCATGGAGGCGCGGATCGAGGAGCCGGCCTCGCGGGCGGCGCTCGCCGCCGTCGCGGGGGTGTCGCCGCGCCAGCTCGAGCGCCTGTTCCAGGCCCACCTCGGCTCGACCGTCGGCGGGCACTATCTCGGAGTACGCCTCGACCGGGCCCAGGCGCTGCTGCGCCAGACCACCATGCCGGTCCTCGACGTCGCGGTCGCCTGCGGCTTCGTCAGCGCGAGCCACTTCTCGCGCAGCTACAAGGCGCGCTTCGGCCGCTCGCCGCGCGCCGAGCGCGCCGGCGAGGGACTCGCGCGTGCGTTCGGGGCGCGTACGGAATCACCCTCATGGGCCTGACGCCGCTTTCGATGCTCTCCGCCGGCTGCTATCCGTGGACTTGGTGAGGGGCTGAAGGATGGGGCACGCCACGGGCGAGCCGATCGTCGTCGTGTCGAACGTCGAGAAGCGGTTCGGCGCGCTGATCGTGCTCAAGGACATCAGCCTCTCGGTCCGGCGCGGTGAGACCATCTGCGTCATCGGCCCGTCGGGCTCGGGCAAGTCGACGCTGCTGCGCTGCATCAACGCCCTCGTCCCGATCGAGAAGGGCTCGATCGTGGTCGACGGGCAGGAGGTCAACGATCCCAAGCTCGACAAGCTCGCGCTCCGCCGCAAGGTCGGGATCGTGTTCCAGCAGTACAACCTCTTCCCGCACCGCACCGCGCTGCAGAACGTCATGATGGCGCCCGTGCAGGTGCTGCGGCAGGACCGCAAGGAGGTCGAGGCGCGGGCGCGGCGCCTCATCGCCAAGGTCAGGCTCTCGGGCAAGGAGGACGCCTATCCGGGCGAGCTCTCGGGCGGCCAGCAGCAGCGGGTCGCGATCGCCCGCTCGCTCGCCATGAACCCCCTCGTGATGCTGTTCGACGAGGTCACGGCGGCCCTCGATCCCGAGACCAAGAAGGAGGTGCTGGTCACCATCCGCGAGCTCGCCGCCGAGGGCATGACCTGCATCCTCGTGACCCACGAGATGGCCTTCGCCCGCGAGGTCGCCGACCACGTCTACTTCACCGACGCCGGCGTCATCGTCGAGCACGGGCCGCCATCGGAGCTGTTCGGGAGCCCGCGCGAGGAGCGCACGCGGCTGTTCCTGGAGCAGGTCCTGTGAGGCCGTCCCGCGGTCAAGTTCCCGTCGCTTGAAGGCAAGAGGCGCCGGGGCGGCTCTTCGACAACTAGGCTGGGCCGGCAAGACGGAAGCACCGCCTCATGAGGACGCATGCACGCGCCGTGGTGATCGGGGGCGGGGTCGTCGGCGCGAGCGTCCTCTATCATCTCACGAAGGCGGGCTGGCGCGACGTGGTGCTGGTCGAGCGCTCGGAGCTGACCTCGGGCTCGACCTGGCACGCGGCCGGCGGCATGCACACCGTCAACGGCGACCCGAACGTCGCCAAGCTCCAGGCCTACACCATCAACCTCTACAAGGAGATCGAGGAAATCTCCGGCCAGTCCTGCGGCATCCACATCACCGCAGGCCTCATGCTCGCCTGCACCCCCGAGCGGCACGATTTCCTCAAGACGATGGTGTCGCGGGCGAAGTACCTCGGCCTCGACATGGAGATGGTCTCCGTCGACGAGGCGGCGCGCCGCTTCCCGCTCATGGACAAACGCCACTTCGTCGGCGCGCTCTACAACACCCTCGAGGGCCACGTGGACCCCTCCGGCGTCACCCACGCCTACGCCAGGGCGGCGCGGATGCAAGGAGCGGAGGTGTACCTGCGCAACCGGGTCGTCGAGACGAACCCGCGCCCCGACGGCTCATGGGACGTGGTGACCGAGGCCGGCACCATCGTGGCCGAGCACGTCGTCAACGCCGGCGGCCTGTGGGCCCGCGAGGTCGGCCGCATGGCCGGCCTCGAGCTGCCGGTGCTCGCCATGGAGCACCAGTACCTGATCACGGAAGACATCCCGGAGGTCGCGGCGTCCGAGACAGAGATGCTGCACATCATCGACTTCGACGGCGAGATCTACATGCGCCAGGAGGGCCGCGGCGGCATGCTGATCGGCACCTACGAGCGCGCGGGCGTGCCGTGGTCCGAGCGGACGACGCCCTGGGAGTTCGGCCACGAGCTCCTGCCGAACGACCTCGACCGGATCGGTGCGAGCCTCGAGGTCGGGTTCAGCCATTTCCCGGCCCTCGGCCGCGCCGGCATCCGGCGCGTGGTCAACGGGCCCTTCACCTTCACCCCCGACGGCAACCCCCTCGTCGGACCCGTGCGCGGCCTGTCCAACTACTGGGTCGCCTGCGGGGTCATGGCCGGCCTGTCCCAGGGCGGCGGGGTCGGCCTGTCCCTGTCCAACTGGATGATCTACGGCGATCCCGGCGCCGACATCTGGGGCATGGACGTCGCCCGCTACGGCGACTGGACCACCAGGGCCTACACCAACGCCAAGGTGCGGGAGAACTACTCCCGCCGCTTCCGCGTCCGCTTCCCCGGCGAGGAGCTGCCGGCCGGGCGCCCGCTGAAAACGACGCCGGTCTACGACGCCCTCGACCGCGCCGGCGCGGTGTTCGGCGCGGCCTACGGCCTCGAGCACGCCCTCTGGTACGCGGCCGACGGCGAGGCGCGGGAGGAACTCTGGAGCTTCCGCCGCAACAACGCCTTCCCGGCAGTGGCGCGGGAATGCCGCGCCGTGCGCGAGGGCGTCGGCCTGATGGAGATCTCGACTTACGCCAAGTACGAGGTCGCGGGACCGAAGGCGGAGGAGTTCCTCGACCGCATCCTCGCCAACCGCCTGCCCCGGCAGGGCCGGATCGCCCTCTCGCCGATGCTCGGCGAGAATGGCCGGCTATTGGGCGACTTCACCGTCGCGCGGCTTTCGGACGAGCGCTTCTTCGTGATCGGGTCAGGCGTCGCCGAGGCCCATCACATGCGGTGGTTCGAGCGCTTCCTGCCCGCCGGCGCGACCGTGCGCCCCTACGGCACGGACCTCGTCGGGCTCTCGGTCGCCGGCCCCAGGGCGCGCGCGGTCCTCGCCGCGGCGACCGGCGAGGACGTCTCGGATGCGGCCTTCCCGCTGTTCGCGATCCGCTCCATGGAGGTCGGCCTCGTGCCGGCCCTCGTCGGCCGGATCAGCTTCACGGGGGACCTCGGCTACGAGATCTGGGCCAAGCCCGAGCACCAGCGCGCCCTCTACGCCACGCTCGTCGAGGCGGGCGCGCCGCTCGGCATGGCGCATTTCGGCGCCCGCGCGCTGCATGCGCTGCGGCTCGCCAAGGGCTACGGCACCTGGGCCCGGGAGTACCGGCCGATCTACACCGCGACCGAGGCCGGCCTCGACCGCTTCGTCGCCTTGAACAAGGGCGAATTCGTCGGCGCCGAGGCGGCGCTGCGCGCCCGCGAGGACGGCGGCAACTATCGCCTCGTGAGCTTCGAGGTCGATGCGGCGGACGCCGACGCCTCCGGCGACGAGCCGATCCTGCACGACGGCCGGACCGTCGGCTGGGTCACCTCCGGCGGCTATGCCCACACCCACGGGGTCTCCCTCGCCATGGGCTACGTCCGCAAGGAGGCGGCGCCGGCGACGGACGGGTTCGTAATCGAGATCCTGGGCGAAGGCCGCCCGGCGCGGCGGCTCGAGAAGCCGCTGTTCGATCCCGAAGGGAAGCGCATGCGCTCTTGATCGCAGGCGGCCGGCAGACGCACGATAGGATAAGCCGCAAACAGGCGGCGGGAGGACGGAATGGCGAAGAAGGGTCTCATCGAGCGCTTGAACGAAGGCCCGGTGATCTGCGCCGAGGGCTACCTCTTCGAACTCGAGCGCCGCGGCTACCTCCAGGCCGGCGCCTACGTGCCCGAGGTGGTGCTCGACTTCCCCGAGCAGGTCGAGAACCTGCACCGCGACTTCCTGCGCGCCGGCTCCGACGTGATCGAGGCCTTCACCTACTACGCCCACCGGGAGAAGCTGCGCCTCATCGGCCGCGAGGGCGACCTCGAGCCCATGAACCGCCAGGCGCTTGCCATCGCCAAGAAGGTCGCGGCCGAGGGCAACGCCCTCGTCGCTGGCAACATCTGCAACACCAACGTCTACAAGCCGGACGACAAGGAAGCCGCCCGGCAGGTGCGGCAGATGTACGAGGAGCAGGTCGCCTGGGCGGTCGAGGCCGGGGTCGACTTCATCATCGCCGAGACGATCTCCTGGCTCGGCGAGGCCGAGATCGCCCTCGACGTCATCAAGGGGACGAAGCTCCCCTCCGTCGTCACCTTCGCGCTCCACAAGAAGGGCGAGATGCGCGACGGCTTTGCACCCGCCGAGGCCGCGAAGCGCATCGAGGATCTCGGCGCCGACGTCGTCGGGCTCAACTGCATCCGCGGCATCCGCACCATGATGCCGCACGTCGAGGCGATCCGGCGCGCCGTCAGGATCCACGTCGCCGCGCTGCCGGTGCCGTATCGGACGACCGAGGCGGAGCCGACCTTCGAGTCGCTCACCGAGAAGGACCCGGCCTGCGCCCACTGCTTGCCCGAAGGGCGCTCCTTCCCGGTCGCCCTCGATCCGTTCCAGGTCACCCGCTACGAGATCGCCGAGTTCGGCCGGCAAGCCGCCGCCATGGACGTGCGCTACCTCGGCGTCTGCTGCGGCGCCGGCCCCCACCACATCCGGGCGCTTGCCGAGGCCCTCGGCCGCCGCCCGCCCGCGAGCCGCTTCTCGCCCGACATGTCGAAGCACTACGCCTACGGCACCGACCCGCGCCTCAGGCAGGAGAACCGCGCCTACGCGAAGAACCTTTGAACTCCCTCTCCCCGCTTGCGGGGAGAGGGTTGGGGTGAGGGGCCTGGGAAGTTCGCGCCCCGGCCCCTCACCCGCTCGGCGGAGCCTGTCCTTGGACTTGCCGAAGGCAAAGACCCGAGGGGCGAGTCGGCCTCTCCCCGCAAGCGGGGAGAGGTGAATTGGGGGAGCTGATGGAGACGGTCCGCTTCATCGCCGCCAACCTGCCCCTGATCGGGCAGAAGACGCTCGAGCACCTCTCGATCGTCGGCGTCGCCGTCACCATCGCGATCCTGACCGGCGTGCCGATCGGCATCCTCATCACCCAGAGCAAGCCCGCGGCCGACCGGGTCCTCTACGTCGCCGCGATCATCATGACGATCCCCTCGATCGCGCTGTTCGGGCTCCTGATCCCGATCCTGTCGCTCGTCGGCCAGGGCATCGGCTGGCTGCCGGCGGTGATCGCCCTCATCCTCTATTCCCAGCTCCCGATCATCCGGAACACCTACACGGCGATCATGAACATCGATCCGGCGCTGCGCGAGGCGGCGCGGGGCATGGGCATGACCCCGTTCGAGCGCCTGCGCCGGGTCGAGATCCCGCTCGCGCTCCCGGTCATCGTCAACGGCGTGCGCAACGCCGTCGTCCTCGGCATCGCCATCGGGGCGATCGCGACCTACATCGGCGCCGGCGGCCTCGGCACCTTCATCTCCCGCGGCATCACCCAGACCGACATCCGCCAGCTCCTCACCGGCGCGCTTGCGGTCAGTCTCCTCGCCATCGTCGCCGACTACGCCCTCATCGCGGTCCGCCGCCTCCTCACCTCGCCGGGCCTGAGGATATGAGGAGCCTGCCATGATCCGCCTCGACCGCGTCAGCAAGGTCTTCGGGCCGATCACCGCGGTCGACGCAGTCACCATGGAGGTCGCGGCCGGCGAGGTCTGCGTCCTGCTCGGCCCCTCGGGCTGCGGCAAGACCACGACCATGAAGATGATCAACCGGCTGATCCCGCCGACCTCGGGCAAGATCTTCCTGGACGGCCGCGACACCGACTTGATCGACGAGGTCACGTTGAGGCGCTCGATCGGCTACGTCATCCAGCAGATCGGCCTTTTCCCCAACATGACCGTCGAGGACAACATCTGCGTCGTCCCCGACCTCCTCAGGTGGGACCGGACGAAGTCGCGCCGGCGCGCGGCCGAGCTCCTGGAGATGGTCAACCTCGATCCCAAGATCTTCCTCAAGCGCTACCCGAAGGAGCTTTCCGGCGGCCAGCAACAGCGCGTCGGCGTCGTGCGGGCGCTCGCCGCCGATCCCCCGGTGCTCCTCATGGACGAGCCCTTCGGCGCCATCGACCCGATCAACCGGGAGGTGATCCAGGACGAGTTCATGAAGCTGCAGGAGGCCCTGCGGAAGACCGTCGTCTTCGTCAGCCACGACATCGACGAAGCGGTGAAGATGGGCTCCCGCATCGCGATCTTCCGGGACGGGCGGCTCATCCAGTACGACACCCCGAACAACGTCCTGGCGAAGCCCGCCGACCCGTTCGTCGCCGATTTCGTCGGCTCGGACCGCACCTTGAAGCGCCTGCGCCTCGTCAAGGTCTCCGAGGCCATGATGCCCGACCCGCCGCGGGTGCGCAGCGACGACACCCTCGACACGGCGGTGCGGCTCATGGAGGAGCACGGCCACATCTCGATCGTCATGGTCGGCCCGCGCGGGCGCGCCCGCGGCGTCGTCCGCCTCGACACGGCGCGCGGCAGAAAAGGCCTCGTCGGCGAGAACATCGAGCCGCTCCCCGGCACCGTCAACGTGACGGAGGACCTGCGCACCGCGGTGTCGCTGATGTTCACGCACGACGTGGCTTGGCTCGCCTGCGTCGACGACGACGGCTTCTACAAGGGCTACGTCACGCAGCGCGGCATCACCCACACCCTCGGCGCGGCATACCGGGGGGCGTGAGGATGGCGGACGCCCTGCAGCGCGGATGGCGGCTCGCGGTCCTGGCGGCGGTCTTTGCGCTCGGCGCCACGCTGCAGGCCCGCGGCGTGCTCGCCTCGATCGGCAAGTACTGGGGCGACATCGTCTACCTCGCGAAGCAGCACATGGAGCTCGTCGCGGTCTCGGGCGCGCTCGCGATCCTGATCGGCGTGCCCCTCGGCGTGCTCCTGACCCGCCCGGGCGTGCGGCGCTACGCGAGCGCCGTCGTGCAGGTCGTCAACCTCGGCACCACCGTGCCGACGCTCGCGATCCTTGCCATCGCCATGACGGTGATGGGGCTCGGCGCGCCGCCCGCGATCTTCGCCCTCACCGTCCTGACCCTCCTGCCGATCGTGCTCAACACCGTCGCCGGGATCGAGAGCGTGCCGCAGCCCCTCCTGGAGGCCGCCCGCGGCATGGGCATGACCCGCTTCGGGATCCTATGGCGGGTCGAGCTGCCGAACGCCGCCTTCGTGATCCTCGCCGGCATCCGCACGGCGCTCGCGATCAACGTCGGCACCGCGCCTCTCGCCTTCCTGATCGGGGCCGGGGGCCTCGGCGAGCTGATCTTCACCGGCATCGACGTGAGCGAGCCCGGCATGCTGCTCGCCGGCGCCATCCCGACCGCGCTGCTTGCGGTCCTGACCGATTTCGCCGTCGGCACGGCGCAATATTGGCTCGTGCCGCGCGGCGTGAATCCGCTACGATGAGGAAACCAGAGGGAGGAAAACCATGCTGCGCAGGACGTTCATCGGATTGCTGGCCGGAGCCGCGCTCGGCGCCTCCGCCGCCACGGCCCAGACCGTCGTGGTCGGGGGCAAGAACTTCACCGAGCAGCAGATCATGGCCGAGATGACGAGCCAGCTCCTCAAGGCCAAGGGCTTCTCGCCCGACAAGCGCGCCGGCCTCGGCACGGCGCCCCTGCGCCAAGCCCAGGAGGCCGGCCAGGTCGACGTCTACTGGGAATACACCGGCACCTCGCTCATCAACTTCAACAAGGTGACCGACAAGCTCGACGCCGCCGCGACCTACGCCAAGGTCAAGGAACTCGACGCCGCGAAGGGCCTCGTCTGGCTCAACCCGTCGAAGGCGAACAACACCTACGCCCTCGCCATGCGGGCCGACGACGCGGCGAAGAAGGGGATCAAGAGCCTCTCCGACCTCGCCGCCAAGGAGAAGGGCGGCCAGCGCCAGAAATTCGGCTGCAACGCCGAGTTCTACGCCCGCGCCGACGGCCTGAAGCCCCTGCAGGAGGCCTACGGCTTCGAGTTCCCACGCGAGGACGTGGTGCGCATGGACACCGGCCTCGTCTACCAGGCGCTCCGCGACGCTCAGGTCGACGTCGGCCTCGTGTTCGCGACCGACGGGCGCGTGCCGGCCTTCAACTTCGTGATCCTGCAGGACGACAAGGGCTTCTTCCCCAACTACGCCATGACCCCGGTCGTCCGGAAGGAAGCCCTCGACAAGAACCCGAAGCTCGCCGAGATCCTCAACGCCCTCTCGGCGAAGCTCGACGACGCCACCATGGCGAGGCTCAACGCCTCCGTCGACGTGGACAAGAAGACCGTCGAGGAGGTCGCGGCGGGCTTTTTGAAGGCGCAAGGGCTGGTGTGATCTCCGCTGTCATCCCGGGGCTCGCGAAGCGAGAGCCCGGGACCCATAAACACCGCTCTCGCCGGATATGCGCAATGACCCCATCGCGGCCTCTTCGGCACCGCTCGTGTTTATGGGTTCCGGGTTCGACGCTCCGCGTCGCCCCAGAATGACAGTGCGTGCTTGAGATGGACCGCCTGACCGTCGCCGCCGCGCAGGTCGAGTGCCGGCCGGGCGACGTCGCGGGAAACCTCGCCCTGCACATCGAGACCATCCGCGAGGCGCGGGCGCGGGGCGTCGACCTTCTCGTCTTTCCGGAACTTTCCCTGACGGATTATCTCCCGCAGCCCGACGTTCGGGGCCTCGCCCGCAAGTCCGATGCGCCCGAGCTTCTTGCTCTCGCGGAAGCGGCCGGCAACATGCTCGTCTCGTTCGGCTTCATCGAGGAGCGCGACGGGCGCTTCCACAACGCCCAGGCGCTCGTCGCAGACGGCCGCGTCCTCCACGTCCACCGCAAGCTCAACCTCCCGACCTACGGCCGCCTGACCGAAGGACTGCACTACGCCAAGGGCGAGCGCATCGAGAGCGTCGCGCACGGCGGCTGGTCCGTCGCGACCCTCGTCTGCGCCGAGACGTGGAACCCCGCCCTCCCCTGGCTCGCGGCGCTCAAGGGCGCGACCCTCCTCATCGTGCCGGTCGCTTCGTGCCTCCACGTGGTCGACGACCTCGACAACCGCTCCGGCTGGGACGTGAACCTGCGTCACACCGCGCTGACCTACGGGCTTCCCCTCGTCATGGCGAACCACTGCGGCGCGCGGGGCGGCCTCGACTTCTGGGGCGGCTCGCGCGTCCTCGACGCCTTCGGCCGCGAACTCGCCCGGGCCGGCGATGGAGCCGACCTCGTCGTCGCGACGCTCGTTCTGGAGGACGGACGCCGCGCCCGCGAGCGCCTGCCGACCGTGCGCGACGCCGACCCCGAGGCCGTCGCAGCGGAGCTTCGACGCTTCCTCGCGGAGCGGGAGCGCGCGCCGTGAGCGCCGTCGACTTCATCCATGGGCTGCGCTTCGAGGACCTTCCCGCAGCCGTCGTCGCGCAGGCGAAGCGCTGCGTCCTCGATCTCCTCGGCGTCGCCGCGAGCGGGCTCGAGACCGACCTCTCGCGGATCGTCCGCGACCACGCGGTGCGCCACATGGGCGCCGGCGAGGGGAGGGGCGCGCGCCTCCTCTTCGACGGCCGCCGGGCGAGCGTGCCGGGGGCAGCCTACGCCGGCGCCTCGACCATCGACGCCTTCGACGCCCATGACGGCCACCCGCTCACCAAGGGCCATGCCGGCGTCGCGGTCCTGCCGGCCGTGCTCGCCCTCTTCGACAGCGAGGACCTGGACGACGGCCGCGAATTCCTCGCGGCCCTCGTCGTCGGCTACGAGGTCGCGATCCGGGCCGGGATCGCGCTGCACGGCAGCGTCCCGGACTACCACACCTCGGGCGCCTGGAACGCGCTCGGCTGCGCCGCCGTCGGCGCGCGCCTCCTCGGCCTTTCACCGGACGCGACCCGGCAGGCGCTGGGCATCGCCGAGTACCACGGGCCGCGCAGCCAGATGATGCGCTGCATCGACCATCCGACCATGCTGAAGGACGGCTCCGGGTGGGGCGCCTTCGCCGGCCTCTCGGCGGCCTACCTCGCGCAAGACGGGTTCACCGGCGCGCCGGCGATCACCGTCGAGGCGCCGGAACAGGCTCACCTTTGGTCGGACCTCGGCCGGCGCTGGCGCATCCTGGAAATCTACTTCAAGCCGCTCCCGGTCTGCCGCTGGGCGCAGCCGGCGATCGAGGCCGCGCTGTCGCTCGCGCGTGCCGGCCGCATCGACCCCGACCGCATCGAGGCCGTCGAGGTCGAGACCTTCGACGCCGCCGTCCGCCTCGGCGCCCGCGCTGCGGCCACCACCGAGGAGGCCCAGTACGCCCTCGGGTTCCCGCTCGCCGCCGCTCTTGCGACGGGGCGGCTCACGGCCGGCGAGATCGCCGGCGCCGGCCTGCGGGACGCCCGTACCTTGCGCCTCCTGCCGCGCATCCGCCTCGTCGAGCGCGAAGAGTTCACCCGAAGATTCCCGGCCGAGCGGATCGCAGCCGTCGCCATCCGCCTCGACGACGGCACCACCTTGACTTCCGGCCCGATGGCGGCCCGCGGCGATGCGGATTCGCCCCTCGACGATGAGGAGCTTCGCGCAAAGTTCCGCTCGCTCGCAGGCGCCCTGCCGAGAGACGACTGCGCCGCGCTCATACGCGCGGTCGAGGAGCTGGGGGACTGCGATACGCTCGACACGAGCTTCCTGCCGCAGGTGCTGAAGCCGCTGCTGGCCTGCGAGCCGGCGCGTCCGCCTTGCATTGCGGCCACGCTCGGATAGCTTCGCGCCACCGTCGCAAGAGCGGACTGAAAGGACCACGGGAGAGCACCATGCCGAAGAAACTTCTCGCAGCGAGCCTTGCGCTCGCCGGTCTCGTCCTCGCGGCCGGCCCCGCCGCCGCCCAGACCCTGGACAAGATCAAGCAGCGCGGCGTCCTCGTGGTCGGCACCAAGGCCGACTACAAGCCGTTCGGCTTCCGCGACCCGTCGGGCGCGATCGTCGGCTTCGAGCCGGACCTCGCCAAGGAGGTCGCCGACAAGCTCGGCGTGAAACTCGAGCTGGAGCCGGTCGTATCGTCGAACCGCATGCAGTTCCTGCAGCAGGGCAAGATCGACCTCATGATCGCGACCATGAACGACAAGCCGGACCGCCGGCAGGTCGTCGGCATCGTCGAGCCGCTCTACTATGCCTCGGGCGTCAACGTGCTGGCGAGCAAGAAGGCGGCGCTGAAGAGCTGGGAGCAGCTCAAGGGGCAGAAGGTCTGCGGCATCCAGGGCGCCTGGTACAACAAGCCGGTCGCCGAGAAGTACGGCGCCGACATCGTCGCCTTCAAGGGCCAGACCGAAGCCGAGACGGCGCTCCTCCAGGGCAACTGCATCGCCTGGGTCTACGACGATACCGCCTTCGCGGAGCGCCTCGCCGACGCCCGCTGGAAGGACTACGAGATGCCGCTGGAGACGATCCTCGAGGAGCCCTGGGGCGTCGCCGTGAAGCTCGAGGAGCGCGACGGCCCGTGGGGCAAGTTCGTCGCGGAGCAGATCGCCGACTGGCATCGCTCGGGCCGCATCATCGAGCTCGAGAAGAAGTGGAACATCCCCGCTTCCGCCTTCCTCAAGCGGATGCACGAGGAGGCCAAGGCGAAGACCAAGACGAATTGAGCGGGCGCGCTCCCCTTCATTGTCATCGCCGGGCTTGACCAGGCGATCCAGGCCGCTGCCGGGTTCTGGATGGCCGGGTCAAGCCCGGCCATGACAAAAAGGAGGGGGGCTTCCCGGCTTGTGCTAGCGATGGACCTGCAGCCCGTCTGGGACTGGTTCCGGTGGCTCAACGACGCCGCCGGGATCAAGCTCACGATCTTCTACGACGCCTTCGACCGGGCCCGGTTCTGGAACGGCTTCCTCACGTCGGTCCGGCTGATGGCGATCTGCGTCGCCGCGAGCGTCGTCATCGGCATCGTCGGGGCCTGGGCGCAAGGCGCGCGGTTCAGGCTCGTGCGGCTCGCGATGCAGGGCTACATCCAGTTCTTCCGCAACACGCCGCCCCTCGTCCAGCTCTACTTCTTCTACTTCGCGCTGGGCAGCTACCTGCGCGTCACGACCGAGACGGGCCTCTCCGTCCCCCTCGTGTCGAGCTTTGCCTGGGCCGTGATCGGGCTCTCGCTCTATGCCGGCGCCTTCAACGTCGAGATCTTCCGGGCCGGCATCGAGGCGGTGCCGAAGGAGACCGTCGAGGCGGCCGAGTCCCTCGGCTACGGCCGGCTCAAGGCCTACGCCTACGTGATCCTCCCGCTCGCCTTCCGGATCAGCCTGCCGGCGCTCAACAACAACCTCGTCAACCTGATCAAGACCACGACGGTCGCCTACGCCATCGCGGTGCCCGAGATGCTCTACGTCGCGAACCAGATCTGGTCCGACGAGCTCAACGTGCCCGAGATGATGAACACGCTCCTGATCCTCTACGTCGGCCTCGTCGGCGTGCTCGTCGCCGTCATGACCCGGTGGGAGCGGGCGATGCGCATCCCGGGCTACGCGCCGGCATGATCGCAAACCGCGCCGACTTCCCCGTTCTCCTCCCCTTCCGTCCAGGGACGGGCGCGGCCGCGCCCGGCTGGCGACCGCGGCGACGGCACGCCGTCGTGCTCGCGGCGGCGCTCGCCCTCTCGGCCGGCATTGGCGAATCCTACGCGGCGCCGGGCGCGCCCTCGATTCTCGCGACCCTCGTCAAATGGACGCCGCTCTTGGCAGCGGGCTTCTTCCTCAACATCGCGATCAGCTTCATCGCGATGGCCATCGGCACCGCTCTCGGCACCTTCCTGGGTCTCATGCAGATCTCGCTTCACCGGCCCTTGCGCGGCCTCGCCTGGGCGCTGACCCAATTCTTCCGCAACGCGCCGTGGCTCGTGCTCCTGTTCTACTGCATGCTGCTCCTGCCCTTCGAGGTGCGCGTCGGCGGCGCGATCGTGCCATTGCCGGCCTGGCTCAAGGCGACCTTCGGGCTCGCGCTCGCCGTGATGGCGAACGTGTCCGAGCTCGTGCGCGGGGCGGTGCTGTCGATCCCCTTCGGGCAGTGGGAATCGGCCGAGGCCCTCGCCTTCACCCGCCGGCAGACCTTGTGGCAGATCATCCTGCCGCAGTGCGTGAAGCGGATGCTGCCGCCGTGGATGAACCTCTATGCCATCCTGGTGGTCGGCACCGCGCTCGCCTCCATCGTCGGCGTCAACGAGGCGATGACGCTGACCGGCGACGTGCTCGCGGCCGAGAACCGCACCGAGCTCCTCGTGCCGATGTACCTCTACCTGCTGCTCTGGTTCTTCGCCTACTGCTACCCGATCGCCCGCGCGACCGTCTCGCTGGAGCGCCGCTTCCAGGTGCGGTGACGGCCGCCTGCGCGGCGGCCGGCCGCGGCGTGCGCGCCCCTTAGTCGAAGGCGACGATCTCGATCCAGTTCGAGCCCTTGCCGGTGGGGTAGCGCCCGACGGGCTTGAGCGCGCCGCTCTCGGCGTCGATGGCGTAGGACGCGATCATGTCGGACTGCTCGCCGGACACCACCATGAAGCGGCCGGCGGGGTCGATGGCGAAGCCGCGGGGCTGCTTCTCGGTCGGCGTGCTGCCGATAAAGGTCAGCTTGCCGGTCGCGCTATCCACCCGGAACGCGCCGATCGAGCTCGACGTGCGCTCGGAGGCGTAGAGGAAGCGCCCGTTCGGGGTCAGATGCAGGTCCGCCGCCCAGACGTCGTTCGACGTGTCGCGCGGCGCCTGGCCGGGGACGCCGACGGCGCCGCGCGGCTGGCCCGGGCCGAGCTTCGTGTCGGGCGGCAGCGCCGAGGCGGAGTCGACCTCCTTGAGGAGCCCGGTGCTCGCGTCGAGCGCGAGCGTCGTCACCGTGGCGGTGAGCTCGTTCAGGACGTAGACGAAGCGGTTGTCCGGCGAGACGACGAGGTGACGCGGGCCCGTGCCCTGCTTCATCTGCACGAGCGGCGGCGTGTTCGAGGTCAGGCGCCCGCTGTTCTCGTCGAAGACGAACTGGAACACCTGGTCGGTGCCGAGGTGCGGCACGAACACGAAGCGGTTGGTGTTGTCGATGCGGATCGCGTGCGCGTTGCGCGCCGTCGGGATGACCTGCAGCGGGTCGCCGACGCGCCCGTCGGCGCCGACCGGGTTCACGCTCACGAGGTTCGCGCCGTAGGACGCCCCGAAGAGGAAGCGGCCGCGGCGGTCGAAGGAGACGTAAGGGAAGCTCTCGGCGAGGGGCCCCGTCCCGACGGGGGTGAGCGCGCCGGACGCGCGGTCGATGCCGAAGGTGTGGGCCGTGAACGGCTTCGTGCGCACCGCAGCGACGAGGAAGCGCTTGTCCGGGCTCACCGCCATCGGCATCACGAGCTTCTCGGCCTTGACGCGCGGCCCGGGCTTCAGGGACCCGTCGGCCTGCATCGCGTAGGTCCCGATGTCGCCGTCCTCGGCGCTCGACACGTAAACGAAGGTGGCCGCAAGGGCCGGGACGCCGGACAGCATGGACAAAAGCACCGCGCAGATCGCCGCTCGCATGGTGTCACTCCTCCTGGCTCGTTTCCAGCCTCCTCGGGCCGCGTAGGCGCGGGAGGTCTTTCCCTGCGGCAGGCTCGCATTTGCCGAGCTTGGCGGCAAGCGGCACCAGAGGAGGAACGGCTCAGAAATCGGTCGCGAGCCCCTTCACCTCCCAGTCGTCGTAGCGGGTCGGCTCGAGGCCGCCGCGGCCCTGGCGCTCCTTCGTCTT
>DASVVU010000349.1:0-21417 GCA_036386395.1 Beijerinckiaceae bacterium
GTCCAGGCCGGCAAGCCCAAGATGGTCGCCCTCATCGCCGTCGCTCGAAAACTCCTCACCATCCTCAATGCCATCATCCGCGACAGCAAACCATGGCAACCCGCTTGACCGACAACACAGTCGCTCACCCGGTCGCGCTTAAGCGCGACTCGACCTCTCCCTCCGGGAGAGGTTGCGCGAAACAGTCGAGAAACGCTGCAATCCCGCCGAAACCCTATTTTCGTTGCCGGCGCACGGACCTGCTTCTAAGTGCTGCGCCTCCGATCAACCGACGAGGCGAACGCATGCGCCGCATCGACACCTTCTTCGTCCTGACCGCCGCCGCCTGCCTGATCGGCGGCGTCGGGATGGGCATCTTCATGGGCATCGCCCACGACTTCCAGTTCGCGCCCGTGCACGCGCACCTGAACCTCCTGGGCTGGGCCTCGCTCGCCCTGTTCGGGCTCGTCTACAAGGCCTGGCCGGCGCTTGCGCAGTCGCGCATCGCGCTCGCGCACTTCGCCCTCGCGGCCCCGAGCGCCCTCGTGTTCCCGGTGGGCATCTATCTCTCGATCGCGCACCAGAACCCCGGCCTCGCCATCGGCGCCTCGCTCCTGTGGCTTGCCGGCGCCGTGGCGTTCTTCGCGAACCTCCTGCGCGTCTTCGTCTTCGCCGCCGCGCCGGTGCGCGCGCCGGAGGCGCGGGAGGCGATGGCGTAATTCCCTCTCCCGCTTGCGGGAGAGGGTTAGGGTGAGGGGAGGCGCTGGCCCTCACCCGGTCGCTTCGCGACTCGACCTCTCCCGCTCCGCGGGAGAGGTTTTCACTCCACCATCTCCGCTGCCGTGTAGCCCTGCACATAGAGCAGCGCCGTGAGGTCGCCGTGGTCGATGCGGGCGTGGGCGGCGGCGGCGACGGCGGGCTTTGCTCGGAACGCGACCCCGAGGCCGGCCTCGCCGAGCATGGCGAGGTCGTTCGCGCCGTCGCCGACGGCGAGCGTGTCCTCGCGCGACAGGCCGAGGCGTTCGCGCAACTCGACGAGCGCCGCAAGCTTCGCCTCGCGCCCGAGGATCGGCTCCTCGACGCGGCCCGCGAGCTTCTCGCCTTCGATCACGAGCCGGTTCGCACGGTGCTCGTCGAACCCGATCCTTTGGGCGATCGGCCCGGTGAAGAGGGTGAAGCCGCCGGACACGAGGCAGGTGTAGGCCCCGTGCGCCCGCAAGGTCCGGACCAGCGTGCGCCCGCCGGGGGTCGGCGCGATGCGGCTCGCGAGGATTCCGTCGATCGTGCCGACGGGCAGGCCGGCGAGCAGCGCGACCCGCTCGCGCAGCGCCGGCTCGAAGGCGATCTCGCCGCGCATGGCGCGCTCGGTGATGGCCGCGACTTGCGTCTTGAGGCCCACGTAATCGGCGAGCTCGTCGATGCACTCCTGAGCGATCATGGTAGAGTCCATGTCGGCGAGGAACAGCCGCTTGCGCCGGTGCCGATCGGCGGGCTGCACCACGACGTCGATGGGCTGTCGCGCAAGCGCCGCGCGCAGGACGGCGGCGCTGGCCTCGGCGTCGGCGCCGTCGAAGAGAAGGTCCGCCGCGACCTCGCCGTGCAGGCGGTGCGCCGGGTGCGCCGTGCCGAGCGCCCGGCGCGCCTCGCTTAAAGTCGCTTCCGTGATGGCGGGCGCGCGCGGGTTTGATATGAGGGTCGCGACGAGAGCCACGGGCGCCGGATGCCGGACAAGACAGGGGCCGTCCTCATCGCAGGCCCGACGGCCTCGGGCAAGTCGGCGCTCGCCCTCGACCTCGCCCGGCGCCTGACCGGCGCGGTGATCAACGCCGACTCGATGCAGGTCTACCGGGACCTTCGCGTCCTCACCGCCCGCCCGACGGCGCAGGAGGAGGGCGAGGCCCCGCACCGGCTCTACGGCCACGTGGACGGGGCCGTGAACTATTCGGTCGGCCATTACCTTCAGGACGCCGCCGCGGCCCTCGACGAGGCGCGCCGGGACGGGCGCCTGCCGATCCTCGTCGGCGGCACCGGGCTCTACTTCAAGGCCCTCCTCGACGGCCTCTCGGACATCCCGCCGGTGCCGGCGGACGTGCGCGAGCGCGTCAGGGCGGCGGCCGAGGGACGTCCGACGCCGGCGCTGCACGACGAGCTTGTTCTGCGCGATCCCGGCATGGCGGCGCGTCTGCGGCCGAACGACCGCCTGCGGATTCTCCGCGCCCTCGAGGTCGTCGAGGCCACCGGGCAATCGCTCCTCGCCTTCCAGGGCCGCAAGCAGCCGGGCCCCCTCGCCGAGGCCGCGACCGTCCGCGTGTTTCTCGCACCCGACCGGGCGGAGCTGCGCCGCCGGATCGACGCGCGCTTCGTCGCGATGATCGAGCACGGCGCCCTCGACGAGGTGCGGGCGCTGGCTGAGCGCCGGCTCGACCCGATGCTGCCGGTGATGCGTGCCCACGGCGTCCCGGGGCTCCTCGCGCATCTGCGCGGCGAGGCCTCCCTCGACGAGGCGATCCGGCGCGGCCAGGGCGACACCCGCCGCTACGCCAAGCGCCAGTTCACCTGGTTCCGCCACCAGATGCCGGGCTGGACCTGGGCCGCGCCGGAGGGCTCTTCGGCGGCGGTTCTCGCCGCCCTCGCTCACAGCGGGCGCGGCGGGCCGAACTGATCGGCGAGGTCGCTGAGATTCGTCGCCGCCATGTCGACGGGCACCGTCGGCGCGGTCTCGCCCGTGCCGGGGCCGGATTCGTCGGGGCGGGCGACGTGGGCCGTCATGAGGCCGCAGGCCGCAGCCGCCTTGAGGTCGTAGGAGTGGGCCGCGACCATCATGCACTCGCCGGGTCGAAGGTCGAGCGCCTCGGCGGCGGCGAGATAGACCCGCGGCTTCGGCTTGTAATCGCCGGCGATCTCGGCCCCGAGGATCGCGTCCCAGGGCAGGCCGTTCGCGCGGGCGAGGTCGACCATGAGAGAAATGTTGCCGTTCGAGACCGGCGCCAGGAGGAAGCGGGGCTTGAGCCGCGCCATGGCGCCCGGCACCTCGGGCCAGGCCGGCAGGACGTGCCAGGCGAGGTTGAGCGCCCGCAGAGTCTCCTCGGCGAGGCCCTCGATGCCGAAGCGGGGAAGAATGCGCTCGAGGTTTCCCCGGTGCAGCACGTCGAGCTTCGAGAACGGGATGCAGCCGCTGCGCACCTTTTTCATGGCGGGCTGGTACTCGTCCCGCCAAGCGTCGGCGAAGGCCGCCCAGTCGAGGCTGTGGCCGAGGGGCGCGAGGATGCGCTCGCTCTCGCGGGCGATGCCGGTGCGCCAGTCGACCAGGGTGCCGAAAACGTCGAAGAAGAGGGCTTTGGGGGTGCCGGTCATGATGTCGCGAGGCTGCCCGGCCGCGCGCCCAAGTCAAGAGCGCCCAAAGTTGTCCTGGTTCAGCCCATGTGAGACGAGGGCCGAAAGCAAGCCGCTCCTCCAGTCTAGGGCGCTCCCTCCAGCTCGAACCGGTCCACCTCCCGCAGGAGATCGACGAAGGCCTCGACGGCGAACTCAGCCGCGGCCTCGCCCTGCTCGGGTGTCGCCGCCGCCGCATCGCCCATGGCGCCCGAAAGGTGGAGGTCCTGGGCCATCCAGCCGAAGCCGACCGGATGGTTGGCGCGCAGATGCCTGAAGTCGCGCTCCATCGCGACGCTGCGCGGCGCGAAGCGCGCGGCCTTCTCCCGCCGCACGCTGTCCGGGCGGAAGGCGAGCATGAGCGAGGTCTCGACCGCGCCGCCGTGGATGCCGTGGCGAAGCTCGTCCGCCTCGAACAGGCCCGGCGGATAGCCGAGGCGGTGCCAGGACGCGGTCACGACCAGCATCCCGTGCCGCACCCGCAGCTCGCGGGCGACCACGTCGACGACGGGCACGTTGCCGCCGTGCGAGTTCGCGATCACGAGCTTGCGACAGCCGGCGCGGCGCACGCCCTCGCCGATCTCGATCCAGGCCCGGATCGCGGTCTCGGCCGAGAGGGTGAGCGTGCCCGCAAAAGCCGTGTGCTCGGCCGAATAGCCGACCGCCTGCATCGGCAGGACGAGGAGGTCGATGTCCTCGGGCACTCGCTCCATCAGGCGGGCGAGATATCCTTCGCCGATGAACGTATCGACGCCGACGGGAAGGTGCGGCCCGTGCTGCTCGACCGCCGCGACGGGCAAGAGCGCGATCGCCCGGCCCATGTCGCGGGTGGAAAAATCCTCGGTCGTGAGATCGAGCCAGGAGCGGGCCGGCATGTCGGTGAACCTCGCGAAAGAACCCCGGCATCCTAGCCGAAAGGCGGCTGGATCGCGGCGCCGCATCATGTAATGTCCCGCCGCTCAACGGGAGGGAAGTTCATGCGGGCAGCGTTGCGTCTCGTCGCGGTGGCGGCGTTCGCGTTCGTCAGCGGGGCCGCCGTTGCGGCCATGGACCAGGCCAAGGTCGCGGCGGCGAAGAAAGCCGGGGACGATTTCGTCGCCATGGCCAAGGGCTCGGAGACGAGCGGCAAGGTGCCGCGCCAGGCCGATCCCAAGGTGAAGGCCCTCCTCGACCGGGTCTTCGACCGCGCCGCGCTCGGCCCCACGGTGCTGCCGATCGCCGAGAGCGGCAAGGTCGGCGAGCTCCTCAACAACGCGAACCGCATCGGCTTCGTCTACATGCTGGCCGGCACCGGCCTCACGGCCCTCGACCAGCTCGGCCAAAATCAGAAGGCGATGGAGCAGGCCGAGCGCAACATGGGCGCGTTCGGGCCGGAGCTCGGGCGCTGGTTCGACTACCAGATGGTGATCCAGGGCGCGATCGCCGACTCGACGAGCGCATTCCTGGCGACCGCCCAGAAGAACGTGCTCGACAACCCGCAGGTGAAGGAGGGCCTCGGCCAAGTGCGCTCGGGCCTTGCCGGCTCGATGCGCGGCGTGCTGCAGATGATGGCGAGCGACACCCTCGACGACGATTGGCGCCGCGGCCGGCTCGCGGCCCTTTCCGAGATTGCCCCCAAGGCCGCGAAGCTGTTGACGCCCGAGGACGCCGCCTCCCTCAAGGAGAGCGCGAACCAGCTCGCGAACGCGCTCGGCGATCCCGGGCTCCAGGAGGCCCTGAGGAAGTTCGGCGAGACGATCGCGTCGGGGCCGAAGTCTTAAGGATTCAGGCAAAGGGTCGGGCGAGGCGGGCGCGGGCGCCGAGCGCCTCCTCGATCCGCAGCGCCTCGTTCCACTTCGCCATGCGCTCGGAGCGCGCAAACGAGCCGACCTTGAGCTGGCCGGCGTTCCAGCCGACCGCGAGGTGGACGACGGTCACGTCCTCCGTCTCGCCGGAGCGGGCCGAGACGATGGCGGCGAAACCCGCGCTCTTCGCGGCATCGAGGGCGGCCTTCGTCTCAGTGACGGTGCCGGCCTGGTTCGGCTTGACCAGGACCGCGTTGCAGGCGCGGGCGCGCGCCGCCTCGCGCACCCGCGCGGCGTTCGTGACCAGGAAGTCGTCGCCGACGACCTGGACTTTTTGGCCGAACGCCGCCGTGAAGCGCGAAAAGCCCTCCGGATCGTCCTCGGCGAGCGGGTCCTCGACCGAGACGATGGGGTAGCGCTCGATCCAGCGCCCGAGCATGGCGATCATGCCGTCGGCGTCGAGCTCGCGGCCGTCGAGGGCGAGGCGGTAGCGCCCTCCTTCGCCGAACTCGGAGGCCGCGACGTCGAGGGCGATCGCGACCTCGCGGCCGGGCGCGAAGCCCGCCCGCTCGATCGCGCGCACGAGCCAGTCGAGGGCCTCCTCGTTCGAGGCGAAGGCCGGCCACCAGCCGCCCTCGTCGGCGACGCCCTGGATAAGCCCCCGTGCGGCCATCAGCTCCCCCGCCGCGCGGTAGACCTCGGCGGTGCGGTCGAGCGCTTCCGCGAAGGAGCCGGCGGAGGGGCAGGTCACCATGAAGTCCTGCACGTCGACGCGCCGCGCCGCGTGCGCCCCGCCGCCGAAGATCTGGATCTGCGGCAGCGGGATCGTGACCTCGCCGTCTCCGGCAAGGTGCCGCCACAGGGGCAGCCCTCGCGAGGCGGCGGCGGCGTGGAGCACCGCCATGGAGGCGGCGACGATCGCGTTGCCGCCGAGGCGAGCCTTGTCGGGCGTGCCGTCGAGATCGGCGAGGAGGCGATCGACGGCCTCCTGATTAAGCGCGTCCTGCCCGGCAAGCGCCGGGGCCATGATGTCGTTCACGTTGGCGACGGCGCGGCGCACGTCGAGGCCGCCAAAGGCCGCTCCGCCATCGCGCAGGTCCACGGCCTCGCCGGTCCCGGTCGAGGCGCCGGCCGGCGCGATGGCGCGGCCGGCGGCGCCGCCGGACAGCGCGACCTCGACCTCGACGGTCGGGCGCCCGCGCGAGTCCCACACCCGCCGCCCGCGAACCGTCGCGATGGTGCTTTCGCGCGCCATGCATCTCCTTCCTAGAAAACGAACCTTGCGGCCCAGGCGTCCCGGATCGCGCCGAGCGCCGGCGGCGGCGCGGCGATCAGCGGCAATGCCGTTTCGCGCACGCTCTTCCGGTCGGCCTCATCGGTGACGTACTCGACCGGCGACTTGCCGTCGACACGGGCCAGGAAGAGCCCGGGCAAAAGGCGCGCGGCCCTCGCCTCGACCGCGGCGCGGGGCTCCCAGGCGACGCCTTCGAGGTACGCGGCGGCGAGCGCGTCGAAGGCGCGCAGATAAGCCGCCGCGGCGGCGCGGTTCCAGAGGCATTTCAGCAGGAGGTGGTTGAGGCAGAAGGCGAGATCGAAGGCCGGGTCGCCATACCAGGCGCACTCGGCGTCGAGGAACACCGGGCCTTGAGGCCCGACGAGAATGTTCTTAGGCGACACGTCGCCGTGCACGAGCGCTTTCTTCGTCGCGAGCGTGTCGCGGGAGAGCGCCATGAGATGCTCCGCCACGCCCGGATGTTTTTGCGCGGTCGCCTCGAGGTAGGGCTCGAGGCGGATGGGATGGAAGATGCCGTCGGTCGCGAATCGCGCCGCCACGCCGGCGTCGCCCGCCGTCGCGGCGTGGACGGCGGCGATGCGACGCCCGACCTCGGCCGCGAAGCCTTCGTCCACGATCCCGTCGCGGAGCTGCGCCTTCCAGACCGGGTGGTCGTCCGGATCGAGGTAGGTCATGGCGAAGAGGCCGCTTGCCGGATCGTGGCCGAGAATCTCAGGCACGGCGTCCGGCACGATGCGGGCGGCGGTCTCGATCCAGGCGACCTCGTAGGCGTTGCGCTCGACGGGCGCGCGCCAGTCGGCCGCCACCTTCAGCTTCGGCAGGGCACGCTTGACCGCGAAGGCGCCCTTCGCCGTCTCCACCTTGAAGATGTCCGACGATACGCCGCCGGCAAGCGGCGTCACGCGCAGCGCCTCGCTCTCGGCCACGAGGCCGAGGCGGGCGAGGATCGCCGGCAGCTCCTGCTGGAAAGACTCGGTCACGCTCGGCCCGGGCTCTGATGCATTGCAAAATGACAAGCGCTCCGTCGAGACCCGGTCGTCGAGCGCATGGATGAGAATTTTTCGGAAGGGAGAGCAAGTCAAGGATCGAAGACCGCCGGAGGCGGCGGGCCCAACGGGTCCGGCCTTCGGCCGGCCCGATGGGCCCGTCCTTGACTTGCTCTCCCTTCCGAAACACGAAGCTTCCATGCGCTCGACGGACATTTCCGCCCGCCCCCAGCCCCTCACCCGCTCGCTGACGCGAGTCGGCCCTCGGGTCGGGGCCCGAGGGCAGGCTCTCTCCCCGCAAGCGGGGAGAGGAGAATCATAGGAGGAACCCCGTGCGTCTGAAGGACAAGGTCGCGGTGGTGACCGGGGCGGCTCAGGGGATCGGGCTCGCCATCGCCGAGCGCTTCGCCCGCGAGGGCGCGAAGGTCGCGATCGGCGACGTCAACGCCGAGGCGGGCGAGGCCGCGGCCAAGCGGCTGCGCGATGGGGGCGCAGAGGCCCTGTTCCACCGGGCGGACGTGGGCTTCCGCGACCAGGCCGAGGCGCTGATTGGGCGCGCCGTGGAGGCCTTCGGGCGCATCGACATCCTCGTCAACAATGCCGGCGTCACCCACAAGGCCGACTTCCTCGACCTCGAGGAGGAGGACTTCGACCGGGTGCTGCGCACGAACCTGAAGAGCGCTTTTCTGTGCGGGCAGGTGGCGGCGCGGCGGATGGCGGCGCAAGGGCCGGGCGGGGTCGTCATCAACATGGCGTCGGTGAACGCGCTCCTCGCGATCCCGGACCAGGTGCCTTACGCGGTCTCGAAGGGCGGACTCAACCAGCTCACCCGGGTCATGGCGGTGGGGCTCGCGCGCCACGGCATAAGGGTCAACGCCATCGGCCCCGGCACCATCATGACGGAGCTTGCCCGCAACAGCGTCATGCAGAGCCCGGAGGCGGTGCGCACGATCCTGTCGCGCACGCCGATCGGCCGCTTCGGCGAGCCGGACGAGGTCGCCTCGGTCGCCCTGTTCCTGGCGAGCGACGACGCCTCCTACATGACCGGCCAGACCATCTACCCGGACGGCGGGCGCCTCATCCTCAACTACACGGTTCCGGTGGCCGAATGAGCGATGCGCCACGCCTCGATGCCGGGTCGGTCGCAGCGGCCGCGTGGCCGGACGCGATCTTCGATATCCTCAAGCGCTTCCGCGTGCGCCAGGTCGCCTATGTGCCCGACGCCGGCCATGCGCGGCTGATCGAGCGCGTGCACGCGGAGCCTTCGATGACCCCGGTCGTGCTCACGACCGAGGAGGAGGGCGTGGCGCTCTCAGCCGGCGCCTGGCTCGGCGGCGAGCGCAGCGTGCTCCTGATGCAGTCGAGCGGCGTCGGCAACTGCGTCAACATGCTGTCGCTCGTCCGCCTCGGGCGCTTCCCGTTCCTCACCCTCGTGACCATGCGGGGCGAGTGGGGCGAGTTCAATCCCTGGCAGGTGCCCATGGGCACGGCGACGCCGGAGGCGCTGCGCCTGTCCGGCCTCCACGTGGTGCGGGCCGACGCGCCGGCCGAGGTCGCCGACGTGGTCGGCGCCGCCGCCGTCATGACCTACGAGGCCGAGACCGCGACCGCCGTGCTCCTCTCCCAGCGCCTGATCGGCGCCAAGGTCTTCGCGAAATGAGCCTCGACCGCCGCGCCGCCGTCGCGCGCCTGCTTTCCGGCCGGACGGACCTCCTCGTCGTGACGGGCCTCGGCTCGCCGACCTACGACGTCGCCGCGGCTGGCGACCATCCCCTCAATTTCTATCTCTGGGGCGCCATGGGCGGGGCCGCGATGGTGGGGCTCGGCCTCGCCCTCGCCCAGCCCCGCCGCCCGGTCCTCGTCGTGACCGGCGACGGCGAGATGCTGATGGGCCTGGGCTCCCTCGCCACGATCGCGGCCAGGAACCCCGGGAACCTCACGGTCGCGGTCCTCGACAACGAGTCCTACGGCGAGACCGGCGGCCAGAAGAGCCACACGGCGCTCGGCGCCGACATCGCCGCCGTGGCGCGGGGCTGCGGCATCGGCGATTCGCGAATCATTGGCGGAGAAGACGATCTTCAAAGCTTTGCCGGGCGCATTCATCGCCTCGGAGAAAGCTCGGCCGTGGGTGTGCTGAAGATTTCCACAGGTGAGGACCAGCGAATCCTGCCCTCGCGCGACGCCGCTTTCCTCAAGGATCGCTTCAGGTTGGCGCTCGGCGTTGCAGCGGCCTAGCTTAAATTTTCCAATGAATGCGGAACCTTAAGGCCCCGCTTCCCTATTCTGGCCCAAACACCCATCCACAAGCCCGCTCCATAAACGAAGAAACGCCGCCGCAGCGCAGGCGCACCAAGGGCTGGGGGTTTCATGAACGATCGTCGGACGGCGGCGCCGGGGGGCGCCGGGGTCTCTTGCGCGCCCATGGGCTCGGACGACGGGGTGCGCTGGCTTGCGCCGCGCGGCGCTTACGCTTTGCGGGCGCCGCGCCGGGCCAATCGCTCCCTGTCGCGCCTTGCCGCGACGCTCGGGGCCGGCTTCCTCCTCACCGTCTCGGTCACCGACAGCGCCGTCGGGCCGGCCGCCGCGCACACGGGCGGCGACCTCCTCGACGCGGCCGTCCACGCCCCCGCCGTGCTTCCGGCCGAGGGGCCGGCCGCGCCCGAGCGGCCCCGCATTTCGTTCGACCTGCCGTCCCTCGACGAGCCGGCCACGCTTTCTCCCGAGCTGCGCGCCGACGACGGCGCCTCGCAGCCCGTCGTCGTCGCGGCGCTGCCGCAGCGCGAGCTGCCGCAGCCGGCGGAGCCGGACTTCGGCATCGCCGGCCCGTTCTCCTCGGGCGCCTTCTCGGGCCAGGACCCGGACGAGATGCTCCGCTTCGGCGGCGTGCGCATCCCGCGCAAGCTCGTCCAGACGATTCTCAGGGCCGCCGAGGCGACCGGCGCCGACCCGGCCTACATGATGGCGCTTGCCGACAAGGAATCGAGCTTCCTCCCCGACAACAAGGCCGCGACCTCCTCGGCCGAGGGGCTGTTCCAGTTCGTCGAGAAGACCTGGCTCGAGATGATCCGCGATTACGGGGCGCGGCACGGCATGGAGTTCGCCGCGGCCGCCGTCGAGACCGTCGACGGCAAGCCCGCGATCCAGAGCGAGCCGGTGCGCGAGTGGGTGCTCGGCCTTCGCCGCAACCCCTACCTCTCCGCCGTCATGGCGGCCGAGATGCTGAAGCGCGACAAGGCGAAGACCGAGCGCCGCATCGGGCGCGCGCTCGACCGCTCCGAGCTCTACCTGATGCACTTCCTCGGCGCCGAGAGCGCGGCGAAGCTCCTCGAGCTCGTCAGCGGCAAGCCGAAGCAGAGCGCCCCGAAAGTGTTTCCCGCGGCGGCACGAGCCAACAAGACCCTGTTCTTCGCCCAGGAAGTGGTGAAGCAGAAGCGGAAGACCCGCCACCTCACGGTGTCCGAGGTCTACGGCAAGATCGACCGCATGATCGACGCCCGCCTCGACCGCTACGAGGGCGTCTCGGCCTTCGCCCCGGTCGGCTCCGCCTTCCTTCAGTAGCAGGTGCAGGCCGGGCGGTTGTAGAGCGGCCCGTAGGGCGCCGCCCCCGCGACCGTGCCGTAGGCGAGCATCGGGTAGGCGCCGTAGGAGAGCCCGTAGCCGTGGCTCACGCCGTGACCATAGGGATAGTAGGCCGGAGCGGCGTAGCGCAGCGCGCCGTAGCCATGCCAATGGCCGTGCCCGTGGACGCGGAAGAAGCGCTTGCGCGGGAAGTGGCCGTAGGCGCCGTGGAGGCGCCCGTGACGGAAGCCGTGCCGGCCATGCGGGAAGAAGGCCGGGCGCGCATGATGCCGGGCGTGGAAGCCGTGGTGCCGAAGCCCGTGATGTTGATGGTGCCTCAGGCCGTGATGGTGGCGGCCGATCCCATGATGACGGCCGTGATGCATTCCGTGATGACGGCGGTGCAGACCCGGGCGCATCAGGTCGCCGCGGTGATGGCCGGCGTGCGTCCTCGCCGCGGGCGCGCCGTAGAACGGGCCGCCGTGCCCGGCGCGATGGCCAGCGGAGGCCGCCGGGATCGCGGCCAGCGAGATGAGAAGGGCCACGGCGGCGCCGCGCAGGATGGCTGTGGGGGACATTCGGAGACTCCTCGGGAAACTCGCCCAAAACAGTAGCGGAGGCCGAGGGCGTCTCAAGCGGGGCTTCGATTCACCCTTAATTAACGATCTTAATCGGTGGGTGCTGTCCTGATTGGGGTTGCGGCATGGCGACTGGTCAACGAACCGAGGCGGTCGAGCGCTTCTGGCAGGCGTTCCGCGAAGCCGCGGGGGCGGCCGAAGACCAAGTCGGATACGACGTGGTCTCGTTCGACGACAGCCCCGAAACCGCGACCGAGCTTGCCGGGCTTGTCGTCGGCGGCCGGAAACGAGCGACCGCAGGCTTGCTCCGGCAGTTCGGCGCGGACGGCGAGCCGCTCCCGGTGATCGGAGGGTATGTCGTCCTGGTCGACGGGGACGGACGGCCGCGCGCCGTCTGGCGCACGAAGGAGCTGCGGCTTGGCCCCCTCGTGTCGGTCGACGATGCTTTCGCCTGGGACGAGGGCGAAGGCGACCGGACTCGCGCGTCGTGGCTCGACGCGCATCGCGCGTTCTTCGGCAGGCTGGCCGAGCGCGGCGGGTTCGCCCTCCATGACGGCATTGAAACGGTGTTCGAGCGCTTCGAAGTCGTTTGGCCTCCCGAAATCGCCGACGCGCCGCACGGCACATCCCCGGCGAAATAGGACACCCGCCTCGGCGCCGGGCCGGCCTCGCCGGGAGGGGAGTGTTAATCGGCGCGGGCTAGACCGGAGCGGAATGGCCCGGAGGCGCTCGTGCCCGCTCTTCAAGCCGCGAACTTTCTTCCGATGCCCGTCGGCGCGGCGGGCGCCCGGAGCGCCGGGCCGCCGGCACTTGCGCGCCTCCTCGTCCTCGCGCTCCCGGCCTGGGCCTTCGTCGTCGCGGCGTCCCTGTGGCTCGACGGAGCGAAGGCGCTCCTCGCCCTGCCGGACCCCGACGACGCCATGCGGCTCGTCGAGGTGCGCGACCTCCTCGCCGGCCAGGGCTGGTACGACCTCGTCCAGCACCGGTTGAACCCGCCGGACGGCGTCGCGATGCACTGGTCGCGCCTCGTCGACGCCCCGATCGCCGCCATGATCCTGCTCCTTGGGCCGTTCCTCGGGCCGGAGACGGCCGAGCGCTGGGCCGTGCTTTTGTGGCCCCTCGTCCCGGCCCTGCCGCTCATCGCCGCCGCGGGCGCGGTCGGCGGACGGCTTGCCGGCCGGGCCGGCACCGTGCTGGCGCTTGCCGGGGCCGCGCTCACGGTGCCCCTCGTGCGGCTCTTCGTGCCCGGGCGGATCGACCACCACAACGTCCAGATGGCGCTCGCCATGGTGCTGATCGCGGCCCTCGTCTGGATGCCGCGGCGCGCCGCCGCCGTCGCCGCCGGGGTCGCGAGCGCCCTGTCGCTCGCCGTCGGCCTGGAGACCGCCCCTTACGTGGCGCTTGGCGGCCTCGCCGTCATGGCGGGCTGGTGGGCCGAGGGCCCGGCCCGCACCCCGGCGGCGATCACCTACCTCGCCGCCTTCGCGGTCGTCGCGACGCTTGCCATGGGCCTGACCGTGGCGTCGGGGCGCTGGCTCGTGCCCGCCTGCGACTTCATCTCGCCCGTCTACGCGGTCCCGCTCTGGGGAGCGCTCGCGACGGCCCTGGCCGGCCGCCGCTTCGGCCTCGACGGCAGCCGCCGCGGCGTCGCGACGATCGTCGGCGCCATGGCCCTCGTCGCGTCGGTGGGCGTCGCGATGCTCGAGCCCGCGTGCCTCAAAGGACCCTACGCCTCGGTCGACCCGCGCCTGTTCTGGCTCTGGATGGACCACCTCATCGAGGCCCGCTCCGCCTTCGCGCTCTTCCGGGACGAGCCCGCCGCCGCGGCCGCGGTGCTCGCGGCGCCGCTCGCGGCGCTTGCTCTGACGCCGGCCCTGCTGTTCAGGCACGCCGACCGGGAGGCCGCCGCCGTCGTCCTCGCGGCGCTCGCGGTCGCGGTCGCGACGGCGCTCATGCAGGTCCGCACCCTGCCGTTCGCCGCGATCTTTTCAGGGCCGCCGCTCGCCGCCGCGGCGGCGCTCGCGGTCGGGCGGTTCTGGCGCTTCCGCCTCGACCGGGCCTGGGCCTATGCGCTTGCGGGCTTCGTCGCGAACCCGGTTGCGCTGACGGCGCTCGCCGCGGTGCCGGCGCAGGCCCTTGCCGGGCCGGGGGCGGCGTCCGACCCGCACGCGGGCGAGCGGCTCTGCACCCGGCGCGCCGAGTACCGGGCGCTCGCGGCGCTGCCGCCGGGGCTTGTTCTCAACAATATCGCCTTCGGCCCCTACGTCTTGGCCGAGACGCCGCACCGGGTGCTCGCCGCCCCCTACCACCGCAACCGCGACGGCATCCTCGACACCGTCGCGGCCTTCACGGGCCCGCCCGACACGGCGCGCGCGCTCCTCGCCGGGCGGGGCGTGGACTACGTCGCCTTCTGCGCGACCTCGCTCGAGCTCGACCACCTCTTCGAGCCGGGCTCCGACGCCCTCGCCGCCGCCCTCAAGCGCAACGCGCCGCCGTCCTGGCTCGCGCCGGTCCCGGACCCGGGCGGCGGCGCCACGCGGGTCTATCGCGTCAGACGGGATTGAGGCGCTTTACAGCGCAGGCGCTCAGGCGCGCCCATAGGCCAGCACGGATAAGAGAAACGTGGTGCAGGCCACGAAAACCATGGCCTCGATCGAACCCATTGCGAGCCCCCCAGCTCTTTCGCCAAGGCATAGCGCGGCCGGGTGAAAGCCGGGTTGGGGCATTCGCCGGAAAGGTGAGGTGTCGGGTAAGGGATCGGCAGGTTTCGAGCCGGCCTCAATTGCGACGGAGCGCACGAGTCAGCGCCGCTTCCCCAGCCCGTTCAGCCACCTGAGCATCGTGACGAAGAAGAAGAGAAGCGCCCCGATGATGAGGGCGGCAAGGAGCCATTTGAGCATGAGGGCTACCGTGCGCTCGACAGCCTTAAAGCACCGTCAACTCCCGTGGCGCAAGGCTGCATAAAGGCCGGGATTATTCCTCGGCAAGTCCGCGGGTGGGGGCGCTCGCCCAATCGAAGAAGGCGCCGACGCCCCACCAGGCGAGGCCGACGAGGGCGAGGAGGGCGAGGGCCGAGAGCACGCGGCGCGGCCTCGACCATTCCGAGGGCGAGAGCATCGCGGGGTGGCGCGGGACCGCGCTCAGGCGGCTTCGGCCGGGCGGGGGCTCCGGGGCCAAGCCGCAATGGCGAGCCGGCGCAGGCGTCGCGCGGCCGGCAGTCCGGCGAGGCTGCAGAGGAGCAGCAGCGGCAGGCTGAGCGCGAGGGCGGCGGCTTTCCACAGCTCCTCCCAGGGCGAGCCGTCCCAGGCGTCCGCGGGCAGCTCCGCGCGGACGTTGAAGCGCACCGAGGCGGCCTCGTCGGTCGAGGCCGCGACCTCGGGATAGAGCCGGCGGAAGCTCGCAAGATCCACCCAGCAGCGGTGCGGGTTCCGGTCCTCGCGGATGAAGTCGCGGGATTCGACGCCGCGGGCGCCGGCGCAGTCGACCGGGATCACCGGCGTCCGGTGCTTCGCGGCACGGGCGAGGTAGCGCTTCTCGTCGACTTCCTCCCTGAGGGCCGGGTAGGACCACAGCGCGGTCCCGGCGACCCACAGGGCGGCGATTGCCCACAGGCACCATCGCAGGCGCGAGCCGGTCATGGCGAAATCCCCATCCGGGCGTCCGGGCTCTGCCGGCCCGTCGCGACGCCGTGACGGACCCTCCCACCGGGACAAGGCGAAAAGGTGGCGCGCCAAGCGCCTCAGGCCCGCCCGATCCGCAGGGACAGGGGGAAGCGCACCGCGCGGCGCGTCCCGGGCTCGCCCCAGGCCTCGGCGAGCGCCTGCCGGAAGCGCTCGACGGGCGCGCGCCCGAGGACCTTCCCGGCCTCGCGCACCGCCGACCACGTGTCGGCGTAGCCGGCGAGCTCGTCGCGGGTCCAGGCGACCTCGATGGCGAGGGGCGGGGCCGCGAACTCCGCGAAGGGGAAGTCGAAGGCGCGGTAGCCCTCCTCGACGTGGCGCCGCTCGGGCGGCCAGTAGGGCCCGACGACGTCGCGGTAGAAGTGGCGCACGACGGAATGGACCGGCTCGTCCATCTCGATCACCCCGTAGGTGACGAGCGCCACGACCCCGCGCGGGCGCGTGACCCGGCGCGCCTCGGCGTAGAAGGCCTCGAGGTCGAACCAGTGCGCGGCCTGCGCCGCGGTCACGAGGTCGGCGCTGCGGTCGGCGAGGCCGCTCGCCTCTGCGGGCGCGACCCGGTACTCGACGTTGGCGCGCCTCTCGGCGTTCGCGACCTGCTGCGCGCTCGCGTCCGTCGCGACGACGCGGGCGAAGCGCTCGGCCAAGAGCACCGAGAGCTGGCCCGAGCCGCAGCCGCAGTCGAGGGCGAGGTCCGTTCCGGGCGAGATGTCGGCGAGGAAGTCGGCGAGCGCCCGCGGATAGGTCGGGCGGTAGGCGGCGTAGGCCGCGGAGCCCGCCGAGAAGTGGTCCTTGAAGGCGCTCACGCGGCGACCGCCTCGGCCGCGGGCTGCCACGGCTCGACCGCCCCCTCGGCATCGCCGCCGCGCAAACGCACGGCGCTCGCGATGGTGAAGTGGTAGGGATAGCCCTCCCGGTCCGCCACGACCGTCGGGTGCCGCGCCGCGATCGTCGCGAGCGCCGCCTCTCCGAGCGTGCGATCAGCCACGACCGCGTCGGGCCCCGAGACGTCGATGCGCGGCGCGTGCATGGCGTCCTCGAGGCTCAGACGATAGTCGATCATGAACGACAGGAGGTTGAACACCGCCGGCAGGATCTTGCGCCCGCCCGCGCCGCCGAGGGCGATGGCGTCGCCCTCCCCGACCGCGATCGCCGGCGCGTAGTTCGACAGCACGCGCTTGCCCGCCCCGATGGAGTTCGGCGCGCCCGGGCGCGGGTCGAACCAGTTGACGCCGTTGTTCATGAGGATGCCGGTCTCGGGCAGGAGCAGCCGCGCGCCGAAGAGCGAGAGCAGCGTCTGCGTCACCACCACGACGTTCCCGTCGCGGTCGACGACGCAGAAGTTCGTGGTCGAGGTCGCGTGCGGGGAGCGGTCGCCCATCTCCTTGAGGCGGCGCGCCCAGGCGGGGCGGAGCGCGTCGGCGTAGGCCGTAAAGGCCGCGCCGTCGGGGGCGGGGCCGGCCGGCGACCAGGCGCGCTGGAGGGCGTCCAAAGCCTCGATCAGGGTCGGGCCGCCGTTGAGCTCGGGCGCGACGTGGACGTCGTGGCCGCGGTAGCGCAACACGGCCGGCTCGCGCCGCACGGCGCGGCAGCCGGCGAGGTCCTCCTCGGACAGGAACCCGCCGCCGGCCCGCACCTCGGCCGAAATCGCGCGGGCGACCGGGCCTTCGTAGAAGGCGCGCGGCCCGCCCTCGGCGACGGCCCGCAGCGTCCTCGCCAGGGCCGGCCACTTGAGCCGCGGCGGCGGCCCCTGGACGGCGCGGGCCGGATAGGGCGGCGCGCCGCCGGGCAGGAAGAGCGCGCGGCAGCCGGGGTCCGCGGCCAAGTCGGCGAAGGCGGTCGCGATCCACAGCGTCGTGTGCCAGTCGACCTGCACCCCGGCCTTGGCGATGGCGGCGGCGGGGGCGACGAGCTCGGCCCAGGCCTTAGTGCCGAACAGCTCGTGCGCCATGGCGTGGCCCGCGACCATGGCCGGCACCGCGACGGCGTAGGGGCCGACGAGGTTGCGCCTCCCCTCGACCATCGGCCAGCCGAAGAGGTCGGCGTCGGCGCCCGGCGCGACCACGTAGGCGGCGGGGTCGAGCCCCGCCGGCGCGCGGGCGCCGAAGTCGATCACCGAGACCCGGCCCGAGCGCGCCTCGCGCACGAGCATGACCCCGATGCCGCCGACGCCGCTCATCCACGGCTCCGCGACCCCGACCGCGAAAGCCGTCGCGACCGCGGCGTCGACGGCGTTGCCGCCCGCCCGCAGCACGGCGGCCCCGGCCTCCGCCGCGACCCGATGATGCGCCGCCACCACCCCGCCCCCGCCCCGCGCGGCGGGCTTGCGCATGGCCTGGCGGAGGGAGAGGTTTTCCGAGAGGGGGCCGCGGTCGATCAAGGGGAGGCTCCTGAGGCGGGAAGGCCGCACTCTAGAGCAGGTTTGCGCCGGATGCGCACGGGGGTGCGGCGCGGGCCGGGGTTCGGGCGTCCCGGGCGCGCCGCCGGTCCGGGGCTCAGACGAGGTTCTCCATCTCCTCCGGCGTCAGCGGGTCCGTGCCGTACAACGCCGCGAGCCGGCGGCAGATCTCGGCGTCGAGCTCCTCGCGGCTACGCTGGACCTCTGCGGCGGCCTCGGGAGGCCAGTCGCGGACGACCTTGGCGAGGGTCTCGGCGACGCGCACGAGGAGCGCCACGTCCCGCGACAGCGCCGCCTCGCGGGCGGCGCCCGCCGTCTCGAGGCGCATGGCCTGGCGCTCGACGACGGCCCAGAGCCGGTTCAGCACCGCGCCCCGCCGCGCCGCCGTCCGGCTCGCGGGCGGGCGCGCCCCAGGCCGGACCCGCGCCTGAGGCCGGGCCCCAGCCCGAAGCTGGGCCCCAGGCCGGGTCCCAAGTCGGGTCCAAAGCCGGGGCGTCGCCGCCGAAGGCCCCGCCGCTCCAGCCGGCGGCCGGGCCTTCGGCGGAAGGACCGGCCCCCGACGCCGGCGGCGCGCCCGCAGGCCCCCCGGCCGGGACGCCCCCGGCCTGCCGCATCGCCCGCGCGACCTCGCCCGGCCGCCCCGCGCCCGGCCGCCGCCACCCCCGCGCCTTCGTGTAGCGCTCGACCGTCGAGGCCGAGCACCCGAGCCGCGCGCCGATCACCGCAAACGAGTCGTTCGTCGTCTCGACGAACCGCTGCATCGCGTCGACGGTGTCGGGGTGAAGGGACTGGAAACGGGGCAAAGGCGGGCTCCTGTCGTGGCCCGGCCGTTATAGGAATTTAAGCTGCAAAAGTCAAGGAAAATCGGAGGCCCGCGACGCCCCCGATTCCCCGTATTTTGCCGCGCCGCGCCCGCAAGCGCGAGGCAGGCAGGGCCCGGCCGGGTTTGCAGCGTGTCAACGAGCCTGCGGCGGGGCTCCGGGCGCCCGGGCGGGCGCCTCGCAGGACCCGTTGTTCCTGAGATCGTCCGCGCTCATCTGGACCATCTCGCCGGTGCGCTCGATCCGGACCTGATATTGCCCTTCGTGGGGACCCAGCGCCACGATCCTCCCGGGCAGGATGAACGGTCCCTGGACCACCGCGCCGACGAGGCAGGGCGGGAGCTGCGGCCGCGCGGGAAGCGGCACGGGAGCGGGCGGCGGGCCGGCGAGCGGCGGCGGAGCCGGAGGCAGCGGCGGCGGAGCCGGCGCCGGCGGAGGCGGCACGGGCGCGACCGGGGGCATGGGGGGAGGAGGCACGGGCCCCACCGGCGGCGGCGCCGTCTCGTCGGACAGCGCTCGCGTGCCGAAGCGCGCCGTGCACGCGTTCCTGTCCTCGCGGTACCGGTCCTCGCAGGCCCGCATGCAAACCTTGTTGTAGGTATTGATGTCGGTCCGGAAGAAGTTCCGGTAGCAATACTTGCCGCATTTGCAGCTTTCGTAGCGCGCCTCCATCTGGCAGTAGAGCCCGGGCTGGAGACCCTGTCGCGGCGGATCGCACGACTCGCCGGGCTGGAGAGGAGCGTTCCGCGGCGGCTGCGGCGAAGGCCCGCGCGACGGCGCCGGCTGGGGGGAAGGCCCGGGCGGCCACACGCTCATAGCCTCCGCGCTGCCGCCCAGTGCGGCCAGCGCCGGGACGATCATCGCGCACAGCCGAGAGGTCCGCGAACGCACGGGCATTCTCCATGAGAGGGAATCGGCCCGCACTAAAGCACATTCCTGATCTGGGGAAAGCGGAAATTCCGGCGATGCGCGAAGCGCGCCGGCTCAAGCCGGTTGGAGAGCCTTGACAGGTGGCGGCCGCCCGGCACCCTCGCTGCTACGCAAGTCGGGCTTGCCCGACTTGCGCGCTCGAAATGCCGATCTCGGGCAGGCCCGAGATCGGGCCAATGGCGGGGTGCGGCGGGTCCGCAGAAGGCCAGGACAGGCCATGAAGCTGCATTACTATCCGGAGACGGACAGCCTCTACATCGCGCTGAAGGACGGCCCCGGCGTCGAGACGCGGGAGATCGTCGAAGGCCTCGCCGTCGACCTCGACGCCAAGGGCGCCGTCGTCGGCTTCGACATCGACCACGCCTCAGGCAAGCTCGACCTATCGAAGGTCGAGACGGTCGCGCTGCCGGTCGCGGGTGCTGCGGAGTGAAGAGCCAAGACCGGCTTCACGGAAGGGGCCAGAGCCGGCGCGCCAGGATGGCTGCCAGCCGCCTCTTGGTCCAGGCGCGCAGCAACTGCACCAACACGGGTAGAATGGAGATGAGGCACACTGATGCCACGAACTCGTAAGGACAGGTTTTTTGGGCCTGAGTTGCCACGAATTCCAGCTCGAGCCTTCCCAAACACGCTCGCAACAATTGTACTAAAACGCTGGGATTACATCTGCAGCGGCGACTATGTCACGCCGCCGTGTCCACCACAGAAGTTGCTGCGGGCGCTTGTGGAAACGGCGTATCTTGCTGCGAGCGCTCCGGAAGAAGATCGGTTTCCCGAATTTAATATCGTCGCAACTCCTATAGGTACCGTCGGCGACGAACTCCATATCGGATATCGATGGCCGTTCAGTGACCCGCGACCTCTGACCGTATCAGAATTGCGCCGCCTCGCGCCCGCGGTCGATGTGAAAAAATCCGCCATCTGGGTACAGTGGTCAGACGCCGGCTTACACGTTTCGGGGCTAGTTGATTTAGGCACTTCCTGGCATCGAGCTAGGGTCGGCCTCGAATACAAATATCAGAGTCCGACGTGCCTGCTAATCAGGTCGAGCGGCCAGGCCGGATTCGCGTCTACCAGGGCACTTTTCATGTCGCGACGTTGAGCGATGGAACAATTGAAGGATACGACGGTATCAGCCTGCACCTGTCGTTGCACGGTGCCGCAAATCGCGGCCTTCGTGCTATGGCGAGCGATTTAATCCGCCCTTCTGTTGAGTCAGCAAAGGAATTTTACAATTTCGAGTTCTTAGCATTGTGGAACACGTACGCCGCTATGGCGAATTCAATAGCGATGATGAAACATGGCGGCGCAATAATTTTAGCTCCGCCAAGTACAACTCTGTCAGACGGACTCGTCAGGATCAAGTACGCTCAAAATTCGTCGCTTCTTCGGGATGCGTTTATCGCCTTTATGAATGAGCGGCACATCGTTGGCGACTTGATCGCAAGAACCGAGAATGGCGAGATAATTGCAGACGAGATTCTGTCCCAGGCTGAAATGAAGTGCCGAAACGTGTTTTTCCGATTGATTGAGTTAACACGCTTCGTCGCACAGCTATCTGGATGCGATGGCGCAATCGTTATCACTGACGACCTCAAGCTTTTTGGATTTGGTGCCGAGATTCGCGCGGAGATGAATCTAGGTGTGAAGGTATTTGAAGTTATTGACGACTATGATGAGATAAATCGTAAATACATGACCATAGACCTCGAGCAATTCGGAATGCGCCACCGATCGGCAATAAAGCTCATTAGTCACATACAAGATTCAAGAGTGCTAGTAATTTCCCAAGATGGTCCGATAAGTACCGTTTGGTCCGACGGCGACAATGTCATTGTTCGAAAAGGGGTTAACCTCGTCAATATGAATATGCCATGGGCTTAGCTAACAATCTCAAACGATCCTCGCCGAGAGTCTCGTGAGAGCAGAAGCAACGGTGGCATCGTCATGCGCGCTCAGCCGCGAGAGCCAATGATTCCATCTGCCCATCAAACGAGCGGAGTCGTCCGTCGATCGCATGGAAGCTTTCCGTGTTTCGGC
>DASVVU010000350.1:0-58854 GCA_036386395.1 Beijerinckiaceae bacterium
CCGATCAACCAGCTCCTCGTCACCGGCGGGGTGCTGTTCTTCCTCCAGGCCGCCGCCACCATGGCCTTCGGCATCGAGTTCCGGAACATCGGCATCCGCCTCGGCTCGGTCACCCTGTGGGACATGTCCTTCGCGTGGTCGCGCATTCTGACCTTCGCGGTCGCGCTCGCCGGGATGCTGGCCCTGTGGCTCTTCCTCGCCCGCACCTACATGGGCACGGCGATCCGGGCGATCGCGCAGGACCGCGGGATCATGCCGCTCATGGGGGTCGACGCCCGCAAGGTCTATCTCGTCACCTCCGCGATCGGCGGCGGGCTCGCCGGGTTGGCCGCGGCCCTCATGGTGCTGCAGTACGACATCTACCCGCAGATCGGCCTCCAGTTCGGGCCGCTGATCTTCATGATCTGCGTGCTCGGCGGCCTCGGCAACATGCTCGGCGGCTTCGCCGCCGCCTTCATCATCAGCCAGTTCATCGCGGTCGGCGGCTCGTGCTTCGCGACCGAGTGGGGCTACGCCATTGCCTTCCTGTTCTTCATGGTGATGGTCTTTATCCGCCCGCAAGGGCTGTTCGCGAGGCGGGCATGATCCGCCTTTCGCCCGCGGCGCTCGCCGGCCTCGCGGTCTTGATCCTGCTGCCGTTCCTGGTGCGCCTGCTCTTTCCGGCCTCCGAAAAGTACTACCTGCACCTCCTGATCCAGATTCTCTTGTGGGCCTTCATCTACACCGGCTGGTCGCTCATGGGCCGCTTCGGCCTGACCTCGCTGGGCCACGGCGCCTTCACCGGCATCGGCGCCTACGCGGTCGTGCTGCTATGGAATTTTTTTGGGCTCACCCCGTGGCTCGGCATCCCGGTCGGCGTCGCGCTTGCCGTCGCGATGGCGCTCCTCGTCGGCTACCCGTGCTTCCGGCTGCGCATCACCGGCCACTACTTCGCCCTGATGACGCTGGCGCTGACCGAGTTCGTGCGCCTGTGCATCGTGGGCCTGCGCGACTGGACCGGCGGCTCGCTCGGCACGCAGCCGCGGCGCCACGGCGACGGGCTCTCCCTCTACGCCATGCAGTTCGAGCCCGACCGGATGCTGTCCTACTACATCGCCCTCGGGCTGTGGGCCTTCGGAATCTATATGTGGCTCCGGGTCGACTGCAGCATGGACCGCTATGCGCTCGACGCCGCGAGCGAGGACGAGGACGCGGCCGCCTCCGTCGGCATCGACGTGACGCGCGAGAAGCTCAAGGTGACCGGCCTCTCGGCCGCGCTCTGCGCGCTCGGCGGCGCGATCTACGGCCAGTACCAGATGTACATCGGCCCCGACACCATCGCCGGCCTCGGCGTCTCCCTCAACATCGTCTTCGCCGTGATCGCGGGCGGCCTGTGGACGCCCCTCGGGCCGACCGTAGGGGCCGTGTTCACGCAGGTCCTGTCCGAGACTCTGCGGGTCGGCATCCAGGGCTCGACCTTCCTGAAAAGCTGGCTCGGCTCCGCGGCGCTCGCCCTCGACACCGCGGTCTACGGCCTGCTCCTGATCCTGTTCATCATCTACATGCCGAAGGGGATCCTCGGCACGATCCTCGAGCGGCGCCGCCGCCGCGGAATTGACCGCCGTCCGGAGAAGCTTGAGATTGGCGGCCAAGAAACTCGGAAACTTGCCGGAGGATCGCCATGAGGCTGTGCGCCCTGATTTTTGCCGCCGTCGCGACCGTCGTCCTCGCCGGCGGGGCACAGGCGCAAGGGACGGTCGTGGTCTACTGCGGCGTGCAGGAGGAGTGGTGCCGCGCCGCGGTGACGGCCTTCGAGCGCGAGACCGGCATCAAGGTGGCGATGACCCGCAAGAGCGCGGGCGAGGTCTACGCCCAGCTCAAGGCCGAGGCGGCGAACCCCCGCGCCGACATCTGGTGGGGCGGCACCGGCGACCCGCACATGCAGGCCGCCGAGGAGGGCCTGACCGAGGAGTACAAGTCCCCGAAGCTCGCCGAGCTGCACGACTGGGCGGTGCGGCAGTGGGAGCAATCCAAAGGGCGGACCGTGGGCATCTACTCCGGCGCGCTCGGCTTCGGCTACAACACCAAGGAGATCGCAGCCAAGAAAATCGCCGAGCCGAAGTGCTGGGCCGATCTTCTGGACCCGAAGCTCAAGGACGAAGTCCAGGTCGCCGACCCGAACTCCTCGGGCACCGCCTACACGCTGCTCGCGACCATGGTCCAGCTCATGGGCGAGGAGCCGGGCTTCGACTATCTCAAGAAGCTGCACAAGAACGTCAATCAGTACACGAAGAGCGGCGCCGCACCCGCGAAAGCCGCGGCGCTCGGCGAGACCGCGGTCGGCATCGTCTTCATGCACGACCTGATGACCATGGTGGTCGACGGCGCCCCCATGAAGGTGGTCGCGCCGTGCGAGGGCACCGGCTACGAGATCGGCTCCATGTCCCTCGTCAAGGGCGCCCGCAACGCCGAGAACGCCCGCAAGTGGTACGATTGGGCCCTCACCCCCGCGGCCCAGGCCATCGGCGCCCAGGTGAAAAACTTCCAGGTGCCTGCGAACAAGAGCGCGCCGATCCCCAAGGAGGCGCCGAAGCTCGAGGAGATCAAGCTCATCGCCTTCGACTTCGCCAAGTACGGCTCCTCCGACGAGCGCCGCCGGCTCCTCTCCCGCTGGGACCGCGAGGTGAAGAGCGCGCCGAAGTAGTTCCGTCGTGATCGGATGGGCAGCGCGCCGCGGCCCACCTCTCCCGGAGGGAGAGGTCGAGTCGCGCCGGAGGGCGCGACCGGGTGAGGGGTTACGGCGGTTGCGGCGGAGCCCGCACTCATGACCCGCGCGGCCCGCGCGTGCGTGGCGCTCGCCTGGATCGGCTATGCGATCCTGCCCTGGTATCTCGTCACCGATCTCGCTGGCTATCCGTTCGGAGAAGCCGGAAGTGGGTTGGCACTTGGCTTAGCCGGCCGATGGTGGCTCCTCCCGTCCCTCGTCCCGCTCGCCCTTGCGACCCTTCCGCTCCTCGCCCGCGCCACGCGCGAGAGAACGGCTCGCGCGATGATCCTCGCCGGGACTCTCGGCCTTGTGTGGCTCGTCCTCGAGGGCTTCGCCATCGGCCTCAACGGCTGGACCGCGCCGTGGCTGGCAAAAATCTTCAGCGCTCCGGGGCCGCGGCAGGGCGGGATGGGGTTCGGGGCGGCGCTGACCGCGCTCTCCTTCCTGATGCTCCTGTCGCACGGCCTCGCGGCCCGGGCCTGGTGCCGGGGCGACGCCTTCGTGGTCTCGGCCATCGCCCTCGTCGTGGCCCTCATCGCGGTGTTCGTGTTCTTCCCCGTGACCACGATCCTGGCGAGCGCGTTCCAGGACAACGCCGGCAACCTCTCGGCCGCGGCGTTCGCGGAAAAGTTCTTCGACCAGTCCGTTTGGGGGCTCGACTGCCTCACCTCCGGCCTTCGCTGCGGCGTCGCCTGGAACACCCTCTTCTTGGCCGTGCTGGTCGGTGTCGGCACCACGGCGCTCGGCCTCGCCTTCGCCCTGATCGCGACCCGCACGGATTTCCGCCACAAGGGCGTGCTGCGGGCCCTCACCGTGCTGCCGATCATCACGCCGCCGTTCGTGATCGGGCTCGCCCTCATCCTCCTGTTCGGCCGCTCGGGCGCGGTCTCTGCGCTCCTGTCCGAGTGGTTCGGCGTGCCGCGCTCGCGCTGGATCTACGGCCTGCCGGGCATCCTCATCGCCCAGCTCCTCGCCTTCACGCCGATCGCCTTCCTGGTGCTCGTCGGCGTCGTGCAGGGCATTAGCCCGTCCCTGGAGGAGGCGTCCCAAACGCTCCGAGCGAAGGGCTGGACCACGTTCCGCACCGTGTCGCTGCCGCTCATGCGCCCGGGCCTCGCCAACGCCTTCCTCCTCGGCTTCGTCGAGAGCCTCGCCGACTTTGGCAACCCGCTCGTGCTCGGCGGCAATTTCGAGGTCCTCTCCACGAAGATCTTCTTCGCGGTGGTCGGCGCCGCGCACGACCAGGGCCGCGCCGCCGTGCTCTCGATCGTGCTCCTCGGGTTCACGCTCGCGGCCTTCTTCGTGCAGCACGCCTGGCTCGGAAAGCGCGTCTACACGACCGTGACCGGCAAGGGCGACTCAGGGCTACCGCTCCGGCTGCCGCGCGGCATCGCCTGGCTCGCCTACGGCGTCGCGATCCCGTGGGCAGCCTTCACCTTCGCGGTCTACGCCATCATCCTGGTCGGCGGCTTCGTGCGCTCCATGGGACGCGACTACACGCCGACCCTCGAGCATTTCCTCACCGGCTTCCGCATCGAGCAGGGGGCCTTCGGCCTGCACTTCTCGGGCAGCGCCTGGAACTCCTTCACCGCGACCCTGAAGGTCGCGGCGCTCGCGGCCCCGCTCACCGCCGCCGTGGGACTGCTCACGGCCTATCTCCTGACGCGCCAGACCTTCACGGGGCGGCGCGCCTTCGAGTTCGGCACCATGCTGAGCTTCGCGATCCCCGGCACGGTCGTCGGCGTGTCCTACATCCTCGCCTTCAACGTGCCGCCGATCGAGATCACCGGCACGGCCTTCATCCTCGTGATGTGCTTCGTGTTCCGCAACATGCCGGTCGCCGTGCGCTCCGGCATCGCGACCCTCGCCCAGATCGACAGGAGCCTCGACGAGGCGTCGCTGACGCTCGGCGCACGCTCCTTCGCGACGGTGCGCCGGGTGATCCTGCCGCTCCTGCGGCCCGCCGTCGTGGCCTCCCTCGTCTACAGCTTCGTGCGCGCCATGACGGCGGTGAGCGCCGTCATTTTCCTGGTCACGGCCGAGTACAACATGGCGACGACCTACATCGTCGGCCGCGTCGAGGCCGGCGAGTTCGGCCTCGCCATCGCCTACTCGTCGGTGCTGATCGTGGTGATGCTCCTCGCCATCCTCCTGATCCAGCTCCTCGTCGGCGAGCGGCGCCTCGGCCGCCGCAGCGCCACCGTCGTCGCTCCCGTCGGCAACGTCGCCGCGGTGGCGGCCGGCTGATCTTGTCTCCCATTCGAGGCCCGCAATGAAAAAAGCTCTCCTTATCGCCGCCGCCCTGATCGCTCTCGCAGCCCCGCAGGCGCTGCGCGCGCAAGCGCCGCTCACGGTCTACTGCTCGATCCTGGAGGAGCAGTGCCGCGTCGGCGTCGCGGCTTTCGAGCGCGCCACGGGCATCAAGGTTTCGATGGTCCGCAAGAGCACCGGCGAGACCTACGCCCAGATCAAGGCGGAAGCCTCGAACCCCCGCGCCGACGTGTGGTGGGGCGGGCCGGGGGACCCGCATTTCCAGGCCGCCGAGGAAGGGCTCCTCGACGAGTACAAGTCACCCATGCTCGCCGAGCTGCACGACTGGGCGATCCGGCACGCCGAGCAATCGAGGTGGCGCACCGCCGGCATCTACCTCGGGGCGCTCGGCATCGGCTATAACACTAAGGTGCTCGGCGAGCGCGGCGTCCCGGAGCCGAAGTGCTGGGCCGACCTCCTCGACCCGCGCTTCAGGGATGAGGTGCAGGTCTCGGACCCGAACTCCGCCGGCACAGCCTACGTGCTCCTCGCTTCCCTCGTCCAGCTCATGGGCGAGGACGAGGCCTTCGCGTACCTCAAGCGCCTGCACCGGAACGTCAACCAGTACACCAAGAGCGGCGCCGCGCCCGTCAAGGCGACGGCGCTCGGCGAGACCGGCGTCGGCCTCGCCTTCATGCACGACATGGTGACGATGATCGTCGAGGGCGCGCCGGTGAAGACGGTGGCGCCCTGCGAGGGCACGGGCTACGAGACGGGCTCGGTGTCGCTGGTGAAGGGGGGCAAGAACCCGGCCGAGGCGCGCCGCTTCTACGATTGGGCCCTCTCGGCCGAGGCCCAGACCCTCGTCGGCGCGAACCTGAAAATCTACTCCATTCCCTCGAACAAGGGCGCCGCGGTGTCGCCGCAGGCGCCGAAGCTCGCCGAGATGAAGCTCATCGCCTACGACGCCGCGAAGTACGGCTCCTCCGCCGAGCGCGTGCGGCTGCTCCGCAAGTGGGACGCCGAGGTGAAGTCGCAGCCGAAATGACGAAGACCCCGTCCTCCGTCGAGTTCCACGCCGTCACGAAGCGCTACGGCACGGTGACGGCCGTCGACGCCGTGTCGTTCGCGATCGCCCCCGGCACCCTCGTGACGCTCCTCGGCCCCTCCGGCTGCGGCAAGACCACGACGCTACGCCTCATCGCCGGCCTGGAGATCGCGAGCGAGGGGCAGATCCTCATCGGCGGCGAGGACGTGACGTCGCGCTCGGCCGCCGAGCGCGACGTCAGCATGGTGTTCCAGAGCTACGCCCTCTTCCCGCACATGACGGTGCTGGAGAACGTCGCCTACGGCCCGACCGTGCAGGGTCTGCCGAAGAAGCAGGCCCAGGCGATGGCCGCGGAAAAACTCGCGCTCGTGGGGCTGTCCGGCCTGGAGAAGCGCTCGCCCTCCGAGCTCTCCGGCGGGCAGCAGCAGCGCGTCGCCGTGGCGCGGGCGCTCGTGCTCGAGCCGAAGGTCCTGCTCTTCGACGAACCGCTCTCGAATCTCGACGCGAAGCTGCGCCGGCGGGTGCGCGAGGACATCCGCGAGCTGCAGCAGAAGCTCGACCTCACGGTCGCCTACGTGACCCACGACCAGGAGGAGGCGCTCGCGGTCTCGGACCGCATCATCGTGATGTCGAACGCCCGCATCGCCCAGGTCGGCACGCCCCGCGAGCTCTACGAGGAGCCGTCGAGCCTGTTCGTCGCCGACTTCATCGGCGACGCCAATCTTTTGGACGCCGAGGTGGTGGAGGAGCGCGGCGAGCGCGCCCTCGTGCGGCTCGGCCCGCTCGCCCTCGACCTTCCTCGCCGGGGCGCGAGCCGCGGGCCGGTAAAAGTAGCGGTGCGCCCGGACGCCGTAACGATCGGGGCCTCGGGGAACGACGCGGCGCTCGACGCCCGCGTCGCGAAGGCCTCCTATCTCGGCCGCCACATCGAGTACACGCTCGCGACGCCGCTCGGCGACCTCTTCGTCGTCGACCGCCGCACGCGCACGCCGCTCCCCACCGGCACAGAGGTCACGATCGCCTTTGCCGAGGTCACGGTGGTGCCGATCTGAGCCGGCTGTGCCGAAAGAGACCTCCACGACGGAGAAGCAGGCGCGCCAAATCCCCCCGGGGCTCCAGGGCGGGTCAGTCCGGCGATGTCAAAGAGCGAGGGAGAGGCGCCGAGGAACCGGCTCCAGGTCTGCAGAAGAAAGGAGCCGGTTCCCCGGCGCCCCACGGATCTCTCGCTTCCCCCTCTCGAGGGTCGCGATCTCAACCGCTCCGAGCCCCACGGCTTGAGAGTCCCGTTGCCGGAACCCTAGCGCATCCGCGCGCCCGGCTCGTAGTGGCCGGGGGGTGGGCCTCGTCGGGCTTTCCCTCTCCGGCGCTTTCGCACCTTCAAGAGAAGCCCTGGATCGGAGCGGCCGCCCGAGTCGGACGCCACCGTGCGCCCGCCGCAGGACCGCCTCCCCTCCGCCTGCGTGATCCGGTGTACACGGCGGGTCCCTCGTCGGAGGGGAGTAGGCGGACGAATAGAACATAATAGGAACATTGTCAAGGGCATCCTCTGCCTCACCCTCATGCCGGTTTGAGAATTACCCATTCAGCCCGCATGCAGCAGCAGCGCGCCCCTGCCCTCCTCCACGAAATCAGCCTCGACCAGGTAGCGCAACGGCCCCGCGGTCCTCGCGTCGAGGGGCCAGCAGGTGGTGAGGACGAGGCGGCGGCCATCCGCCAGCGGATCGATGCCGGAGGCGTCCCAGGGCGCCACCCTGGTCCCGGTCACGCGGAAGCGCATCGCGGCGCCGTCGCGGCGGGTGACGCGCAGCTCGTCGCCGACTCTGACATCGGCCAGGAACGCGAAATGGGTGTCCCGGTGGGCGGCGTAGACCGCCGTGCCGGGCTCGCCGGCCTCGGGCGTGCGCGCGAGGTGTCCCGGCCCGAAGGCGAGGGCCTGGCCGCTGCCGCCATGGAGGACGACGGCGCCCTTGCCGAGCCGCGGCGCCTCGATGCGGGCGACCGGCCAGGTGTCGGCCCAGGACCAGGGCTTCACGTCCTGTCCGGTCCGCAGAGTCTCGGCGAAGGCGCGCTCCAGGAGCACCTGGGCAAGGAGCGCCTTCGCATGGATCCACAGGCCCTGTCCGCACAAGGTCAGGCCGAGGCCTGCGAGGAGCGCGGCGGCCGGGAGGACCGGCCGCCGCACCATCCCCGACACTCCTAGGCGCAGCGTCGAGGACATTGCCTTCAGGCTCCGAAGGCGAGCCGACGGCGGCCGAAGGCGGCCAGCAGGACGCTTCCGGCGAGGAGCAGGAGGCCGAGGAGCATCCGCAGCTCCGCGTCCGTCGCCGTCGCCGGGAGCGACACGCCCTGCGCCGGCACGGCGGCGGACTTGCGCATGACCGGCCCGTCCGCAGTGGTATCCGCGGCGCTCGCGACCTGGATGCGCGAGAGGTCGGCGCGGTCCATCCGCGGCGCGTCGGCGCGGTCCGGCCGCGGCGCCGCCCCCGGCTTCTCGCCGAAGAGCTTGTCGAACTCCCAGCCGGCCGGGAGGTTGAGGGGGACCTCCGCCTTCGTCAGGCGTGCGCCGTCGGGGCGGCTTACGGTCTTGTCGACGGCGACGAGGCTCGTCAGGCGCGTCACGAGGTGATGGTCGAGGGCGAGTGCCAGGATCGCCTTGTCGGCCTCCTCCAGGGTCGTGCGGCGCAGCGTGCGGGCGACCTCGGCATCGGCGATCTTGCGCCGCGCCCACAGCTTCGACAGGCCCTTGCCCTCGGCGGCGCTCGCGAGCGGCAGGGTCACGCTCCAGGGCCGCTCGCCGATGTGGCCCTTGACCTCCACCGTGCCGGAGAGCGAGGGCACTTTCGCGGCGAGCACCAGCGGCTCGCCCCGGTAGAGATCGGGCAGCACTGAGGGCGTCGCGTCCGCTCCGCCCTCCGAGAAGGTCGCGGCGAGGTTCGTGACGGCGGGGCTCTCGAGCTTCTCGAACAGGGCCCGCATCCGCTCCTCGACCTGTTCCACGGAGCCGATGTGGGTGAAGGTGCCGCGCCCGATCTCGGCCGCGCGGGTCATGAGGTAGGAGTTCGGCGCCGAGCCGATGCCGACCATGAAGACGCGGGAGCGCCCGCGCATGGCCGCCATGGTGTCGAGCATCTGCTGCTCGTTGCCGATCGCTCCGTCGGTCAGGAACACGACCTGGCGCAGGTACGCGCCGTCGTTCGGGCGCGGATCGGCGAGCGCTGCCTTCATGGCGGGCAGCATCTCGGTCCCGCCCTTTGCCTGGAGGGCGCCGACGAAGCCCTTGGCCCGCGCGAGGTTCTCCGCATTCGCCGGCACCGCGTCCGAGAAGAGCACGTCCATGGTGTGGTCGAAGCGGATCACGTTGAAGCGGTCCGCCGCCGTCAGGCGGTCGAGCCCGTAGAGGAGGCTCGCCTTGGCCTGCGTCATCGAGGTGCCGCCCATGGAGCCCGAGTTGTCGATCACGAAGACGATCTCGCGCGGGCGGCGCTCCTCAGCCTGCCTGAGCGCCGGGGGCGTCACGAAGGCCAGCACGTAGTCGGCGTCGCCGACCCGCTCGCGGAAGAGCCCGATGGCGGGGGCGCTCGTCGCGGCCGGCGTCCAGGTCAGCTCGAAGTCCCGGTCGGCCGGGACAGGCCCCTCGGCGAGCTTGATCGTGCGCGCGTCGCCGTCGCCCTCGATCTTGACCGGATGGTGGTGGCTCTTGACCTCGCCGAGCGGGAAGCCGGCGGCAAGGCGCACCGCGATCGAGACCGGGTTCGTCGGCGCGTGCTCGGCGGGGTCGAGGACCGGCGGCTCGATGCGGTCGCGGTCCGGCACCGGGTCCGAGGCCGTGCCCCAGCCCCCGCTGCCGGGGGCGAAGTCGACGGTCTGCACCACCGGCTTCGGGTTGTAGCGCGGGGCCACGACGAGGGGTACGCGCAGCGAAAAGACGTCCGCCGACTGGCGCACCGGCTGCTGGTACTCGATCTGCACCAGCACGGTCTCGCCCGGCCCGATGTTGGCGACGGCGTTGGTGAAGAGGTTCGGGCGCTCCTGCTCGAGGAGCGTCGCCTTGCGGCCTGCCGCCTTCGCCTCCTCGTAGACGGCCCGCGCCTCCCGGCGCTCCTTGATGTCGCCGACGACGATGCGGTCGCCGATCACCATCCGCAGCGTGTCGACGGCCCCGCCCTCCGGGAGGGGATAGACGTAGACCGCCTCGACCCAGCCCTCGGTCGGATTGTGGAAGACCTGGGTGATGCGGGCCCGGGCGGTCGGACCGCTGACCGTGAGGTCGACGTCGGTGCCGAGGCGGGGCGCCTCGACGAAGCGGCCGCTCTCGGTGCTGTGGAAGAGCAGGGAGCCGGCCTTCATCTCGCCCGGCGTGACGAGGATCTCGCCCGGTCCCCTCGCCTGCGCCCGCGGCGGCCCCGCGAAAATTGCCGCAATTGCGGCGACGATCAGCACCACGAGGTTCGCCGCGGCTATAATCGTACGCCGCCAAGCGGACCGCGTGGATAAAGAGAGCCCTTCGGGCCCTCCGGTTTCGACGAATGCTGTGCGCATGACCGGCTCCTCAGGCTGCATCACTTGCGAAAGCCCAAGGTGTTCTGTTCCATTCGGCCTGTGTCCTGCGACGGGCATGTTCGGGCTTGTCCGGCAACGGTCCGCCCGCAACCGCCGCGGTGCGCACGCCCGAGGCGGTTCCGTGAGGGTTTGTACGTGATGACGTGCGGAGAGCCGTGATGGCGGGCGCAGCGGACACCGAGCTTTCGGCCGAGCAGAGCCGGACGGTCTCGGGGCTCGTGCGGGAGGAGCTCGCCCGCCGCCGCATCTCGCGCCAGCGGCTTGCCGACGACGCCAGGATCAGCCTCTCGACCCTGGAGAAGGCTCTCTCGGGCCGCCGGCCCTTCACCCTCGCGACGACGATCCGCCTGGAGGAGGCGCTCGGCGTCTCGCTCCGCAAGGCGAATGGCGCACCGCACCTCGCCCCGCCGGCGCACGCGATCGTCGCCCCGGAAGAGCTCGGCTCCTACGCCCGCCCGGCCGTCGCCTGGATCGAGGGGGCGTACCTGACGCTCCGGCCCTCCTTCGGCGTGGCGGGCGGCATCTACGCCTACCGCACCGAGATCTTTTGGGACGAGAGCGGCCCGGGCTTAGGGTTTCGCGAATCCGAGCGCCTCGACGCCGCCTTCACCCAGTACGGCGCGGTGTCGGTCCCGAACCAGTCGGGCCACATCTATCTCGTCACGAACCGTCATGGGCAGTACCGGCTCATCACCGTGGCGCGGCCGACGATCAGCGGCGAGATGCACGGCATCCTCACGACCCTCCAGGCCGGCCAGGGCGCGCAGCTCACGCCGGTGGCGGCGCCGATCGCCTTCGTGCCCCTGCGGCGGCTCGCCGAGGAGCCCGCCTTCGGGCGCGTCGGTGCCGGCCACCCTTGCCACGAGCGCTACCGCGCCTACCTGAAGCGGACGGTCGAGGACGCCTTCGCGCGCTTCCTCACGGCTTGAGGGCATCGGCATGGCGAGCTTGGGCGATTGGAAGGTGCCGTCGGCGGCCCAGCCCAAGCCCCAGGACTATCCTTACGACCTCGACCGCGCCCTCTCTGCCGTCGTGAGCGTCACGGCGACGATCCCGGCCGACGCCTTCACAGCCCAGACGCTCGGCACCGAGCGCTCGGGCCACGGCGTCCAGATCCGCGACGGCGTCGTCCTCACCATCGGCTACCTCGTCACCGAGGCGCAATCGGTGTGGCTGATGACCGGCGACGGGCGCGCCGTCGAGGGTCACGTCCTGGGCTACGACCAGGTCACCGGCTTCGGCCTCGTGCAGGCGCTCGGCCGCCTCGACCTGCCGACGTTGGAGCTCGGGGATTCCGCCGCCGCGGCCTTGGGCGAGCGGGTGGTGGTCGCGGGCGCCGGCGGGCGAGCGCGCTCGATCGCGGCCCGCATCGTCGCCAAGCAGGAATTCGCCGGCTACTGGGAGTACCTCCTCGAGGAGGCGATCTTCACGGCCCCGGCCCATCCGCACTGGGGCGGCACCGCGCTCATCAATCCTTCCGGCGACCTCGTCGGCATCGGCTCGCTGCAGCTCCAGCACATGGGCCCGGGCGGGCGCCCGGCGCTCATCAACATGATGGTGCCGACCGACCTCCTCAAGCCGATCCTCGACGGTCTCATGACGCTTGGGCGGCCGGACCGCCCGGCGCGCCCCTGGCTCGGGCTGTTCGCGGCCGAGGCCGAGGACAAGGTCGTGGTGGCGGGGCTTGCCGAGGGGGGCCCCGCCGACAAGGCGGGCCTACGCGTCGGAGACGCGGTTCTCGCCGTGCGCGGCGCGAAGATCGCGAACCTCGCCGGCTTCTTCCGCCGGGTCTGGGCGCTCGGCCACGCCGGCGTCGAGGTGCCGCTTACGATCGAGCGCGACGGCCGCACCGCCGAGATCACGGTCCCGTCCGGCGACCGCAACGCGTTCCTGAAGCGGCCGCTCCTGCACTGAGGAGCGGCGGCGTCCGTTACGCCGCGGCGCGGTGCATGGCGCGGGCGGCCTCGTGGGCGCCGTTGATCGCCTTGACCGACTTCTCGATGGCGCCCCAGAGATTCGCCATCTCGGCGGCGGCGGCCGAGTCCGGGTCGAACTCCCTCGCGCCCGCGCCGGCCCCGAGGGCGAAGCAGAAGTCGCTGCGGTTCGTGATCTGGCCCGACCACACCGGGGCCCTGATCCCGGAAAGCCCCGCGCGGGCGTCGGCCACGATCGCAGCCTCGGCGTCGTTGCGCTTCGCCGGCGCCGCGTTGACGACGACCGCGTAGGGCTTGTTCAGCTCGCGGCAGAGCGCGATGGTGTCGGTCACGGCGGCGACGTCGAAGACGCTCGGCCGCGCCGGGATGACGACGAGGGTGGCGAGGCGGATCGCCTCGGCGACGACACCCGACTTGTTCGGGGGCGTGTCGACGAAGGCCCACTCGTAGCCCTCGCGCTTGCCCGCCTTCACGGCCTCCTCGACGCCGCGCGGGGCGCGCTTGAGGGCCGGGCGGTCCCCCTTGCGCAGGCCGTGCCAGAGCGACAGCGAGCCTTGGGGATCGGCGTCGATCAGGAGACATGACCGCGACGGGCGCGCGGCGGCCTGGGCCGAGAGATGCGCGGCGAGCGTGCTCTTGCCCGAGCCGCCTTTCCGCGAGGCGAAGACGATGACGTTCATGGATGACCCCACAGGACGAATCAGGTGAGCCTGAAGGGGCATGATTAACCGTGCGTTAAGCACCGTCGACCCGTCGTCCGGGGCGGTGCACAGCGGGCTCAGGTGTTGCGGACGGGGCCCTTGAGCTGGCGCAGCACGGCCGCGAGATAGCCGCCGGCGTAAGTCCTGCCGGAGCCCGCGAACGCCCGCGGCAGCGCCGACCAGGCGAGATCCGGACGCTTGTGGTGCACGTCGTGCAGGTTCTGGTGCAGGAGGGCGGGGGCGAGCCAGTCCGGCAGTCGGGTGTCGTAGGCATCGGCCCCGATGATCGCCGGGGTGCCGTAGTGCGGGGCGTTGTCCTGGAGCGAGACGATGAGGGCCCGGATCGCCATGGCGACGGCGAGGATCCACCAGCCGTCGCCGTAGAGGGCGAAGGCCGCGCCGTAGACCGCGAGCGCCAGGAGCGCGTCGAGCCGCACGCGGCGCAGGCGCACGGGGTTGCGGATCGCCCGCTCGGCGCCGGCGAGGAGCGTGCGGCTCTCCCGGTCGTCGCCGGGCAGGGCCTTGCGGGCGAGGCGCTCGAGGAGCGGCCGCGGCGCCAGCATCAGGAGGGTCGCGGCGGCCTCGGCGAGCCAGACGCCGCCGAGGAGGTGGGCGTAGTAGGCCGCCTGCGCCAGGACCGGCCCGCGCCCCTGGGGGATCACGTCCGGCCGGTCGAGGGCGTGCCGGTTGAAGCGGTGATGGGCGAGGTGCCCGAAGCGCAGCACGTCGAAGGCCACGCCCGAGGTGAGCGCGAGCGCCCGGCCCAAGGCATCGCTCCGGCGCGGCGCGGCGAGGAGACGCCCGTGGATCGCCTCGTGGATGAGAGCCCCCTTGAACGGCGTCGCGGCGGCCGTCAGGCACACCGCGAGGAGCGCGAGGCCCGGGTGCCCCGGCAGGAGCATAAACGGGACCGCGACGAGCTCGACGGCCGCAAGGGCAAGCGCGAGCGCCGCGAGCGCCGTGTTCAGGCGGTACGGAGGAGCATCCATGCGGCGTCGCGGCGGGTCAGGCCGCCGCCTTGCGGTTCTGGGCAAGGCGGTCGTCCACCAAGGCGACCGTTGCGTCGACCACCGGATTGCGCTGCCCCTTCTGCGCCGCGATCGCCTGCACGAGGCGATCGACCCGCTCGATGTTCGGCGCGCCGGCGAAGAGCGCGCGGGCGGCCGACGAGGGGCGCGAGAGCCCCGAGGCCGCGGCGGCGTACTTCTCGAACGGCACGAGGTCGCCCGGGTCGGCGCCGAGCGAGACGCAGAGGTCGCGCACCCAGTTGTACACCGCGCGCGACTCGGCGGGGTCGGTGTGCACCGCCTCCTTGATCGAGCGCGGCCCGTCCGGCGTGACGCAGCGGTAGTTGCCGGTGAGCAGCATGGCCCATTTGGCGAGGGGCACGAAGACGCTGTCGTGCACCTTGAGCTTCACAGGGAGCTCCACTTTCTCGCCGCCGACATCCCAGCGCACGGCCTCGATGCCGGCCTGCATGTCGCGCAGCATGGCGGTGTGGGCGTCGGACTCGAAGCGCGCCACCTTGAAGTTCGTCGGCAGGGTCACCTGCAGGACGTTGACCGGCTCGTCCGGCGGCCGGAAGGCCTGCGGGTCGGGGCTGCAGAGCGTCATGAGGGCGGGGTCGAAGCCCTGCCACACGGTCGGGTCGGTGTAGGCGACACGAAGCGCGTCGGCGTCGAGGCCCGGCACGCGCTTGAGGTACGTCAGCGGCGGCATGTTCATGATCGACATCGCCGGCACCCGCGCCCTCGCGACGGCGTCGAGGAGCTCGCGCACACCGGCCGAGCGGTACTGCGGCTCCTGCATGGCAAGCCCGACGAGGTCGTAATCGGCGGGATTCACGGCCCCCGGCCCGTCGGCCGAGACCTTGCCGGGAAGGTCCTTCGAGCGGATCTCGGCCTGGCCGCGGCCCTTCACGGGGAGCCGCACCACCGCCCCGTCCCGGTTGATCGCCTCGGCCTCGGCCGGCAGGCACACGAGCTTCACGTTGTGCCCGGCCATGGCGAGCTTGGTGGCGAGGAGCGAGCCGTAGGAGGCTCCGAGGAGCAGCACGTTGTAGGCGGTCACGAGGGCGTTCTCCCATTTAGGCCGGGCGGGACATGCCCGCCTCTTGTCGGTTGCGGCGATGCTATTGGGGACGTGGGCTTCGCGCAATCGCGCGCTGCGCGACGGCGAACTTACCGCGTCGGCACCGGGTGCTCGCCGCGGTAGTCGTAGAAGCCGCGCTTGGTCTTGCGGCCGAGCCAGCCGGCCTCGACGTACTTCACGAGGAGGGGACACGGGCGGTACTTCGAGTCGGCCAAGCCCTCGTGCAGCACCTGCATGACCGAGAGGCAGGTGTCGAGGCCGATGAAATCGGCGAGCTGCAGCGGCCCCATCGGGTGGTTGGCCCCGAGCCGCATCGCGGTGTCGATCGATTCGACCGAGCCGACGCCCTCGTAGAGGACGTAGATCGCCTCGTTGATCATCGGCAGGAGGATGCGGTTGACGATGAAGGCCGGGAAGTCCTCGGCGACGGTCGCGGTCTTGCCGAGCTTCTTCACGAAGGCGCAGGCCGACTGGAACGTCGGCTCCTCCGTGGCGATGCCGCGGATGAGCTCGACGAGCTGCATCACCGGCACCGGGTTCATGAAGTGGATGCCGATGAATTTCTCGGGCCGGTCGGTCGCGGCGGCAAGGCGGGTGATGGAGATGGAGGAGGTGTTCGAGGCGATCATCACCTCGGGACGCAGCACCGGGTGGAGGGCGTCGAAGATCTTCTTCTTCACCGCCTCGCTCTCGGTCGCGGCCTCGATGACGATGTCGCACTCGTGAAAATCGTCATAGGACAGGGCCGGCTTGATGCGGGCAAGGGCCGCCTGGCGCTCGGCGTCGGTGAGCGTGCCCTTCGCGACGTGGCGGGCGAGATGGCCGTTGACGGTCGCGAGCGCGGCCTCGATCTTCTCCTGCGAGACGTCGTTGAGGCGCACCTCAAGGCCGGCCTGCGCGCAGACCTGGGCGATGCCGCCGCCCATCTGGCCGGCGCCGATGACGCCGACGGTCCTGATCTCGGTGCCCACGTCCCCCACGCCTGCCCCCTAGCCTCGCGCCTTGGCGAGTTCCTGCTCGAGCTCCGGCAGGATCGCGAAGAGGTCGCCGACGAGGCCGTAGTCGGCGACCTGGAAGATCGGCGCCTCCTCGTCCTTGTTGATGGCGACGATCACCTTCGAGTCCTTCATGCCGGCGAGGTGCTGAATGGCGCCTGAAATGCCGACCGCGATGTAGAGGTCCGGGGCCACGACCTTGCCGGTCTGGCCGACCTGCCAGTCGTTCGGGGCGTAGCCGGCGTCGACCGCGGCGCGCGACGCGCCGATCGCGGCGCCGAGCTTGTCGGCGACGGGCTCGATCACCTTTTTGAAGGCATCGGCGGAGCCGAGCGAGCGCCCGCCCGAGATGATGATGCGGGCGGAGGTGAGCTCCGGCCGGTCGTTCTTCGCGATCTCCTCGCCCTTGAAGGTCGAGACGCCGGGATCGTCCGCCGCCGCCGCGCTCTCGATCGGGGCGGAGCCGCCCTCCCCCGCCGGCTGGAAGGCGGCGGTGCGCACCGTCACAACCTTCTTGCCGTCGGTCGCCTGCACGGTCTGGATCGCGTTGCCGGCGTAGACCGGGCGCTCGAAGGTGTCGGGGGATACCACCTTGATGACGTCCGACACCTGCATGACGTCGAGGAGCGCCGCGACGCGCGGCATGACGTTCTTCCCCGTCGTGGTCGCGGCCGCGACGATGGCGTCGTAGGGGCCGGCGAGCGCGGCGATCAGCGCCGCGGTCGGCTCCGCCAACATGTGCTCGTACTTGGGATCGTCGGCGAGAAGCACCTTCTCGACGCCGTCGAGCTTCGCGGCCGCTTCCGCGGCCGGGCGCGCGTTCGAGCCGGCGACGAGAATATGGACGGGCGCGCCCATCGCCTTCGCGGCGGCGAGCGCCTTCGCGGTCGCGTCCCGGAGGTGCGCGTTGTCGTGTTCGGCGACGAGGAGGGTGGTCATCTCAAATCCCTGGCGGCCTGGAGGCTACGTTCTTCATGGGCTACACAAATCTCCTCATGCTGAGGTGCGAGCGCAGCGAGCCTCGAAGCACGCACGGTGGTTAGGCGCTGCATCGACAGGGTGCGTCCTTCGAGGCTCGCCTTCGGCTCGCACCTCAGGATGAGGACTTTGGAGGACGGCCCGGACACTAAAGAACTCCCGCCTCGACCTTGAGCTTCTGCACGAGCTCGGCGACCGAGGAAACCTTGACGCCGGCCTTGCGCCCGCCGGGCTCGACGGTCTTGAGCACCTTGAGGCGCTGCGCGACGTCGACGCCGAGCGCCTCGGGGGTCGTCTCGGCGAGCGGCTTCTTCTTCGCCTTCATGATGTTCGGGAGCGAGGCGTAGCGCGGCTCGTTGAGGCGCAAGTCCGTGGTGACGATCGCCGGGAGCTTGAGGCCGACGGTCTGGAGGCCGCCGTCGACCTCGCGGGTCACGTCGAGCGTGCCGTCGCCGACCACAAGCTTGTAGGCGAAAGTGCCCTGCGGCCAGCCCAGCAGCGCCGCGAGCATTTGCCCGGTCTGGTTCGAGTCGTCGTCGATCGCCTGCTTGCCCATGATGACGAGGCCCGGCGCCTCGTCCTCGACGATCTTCTTCAGGATCTTCGCGATGGCGAGCGGCTCGACCGTCTGGTCGGTCTTGACCAGGATGCCACGGTCCGCCCCCATGGCGAGGGCCGTGCGGATCGTCTCCTGGGCCTGCTGCGGGCCGATGGACACCGCGACGATCTCCGTCGCCTTGCCCTGCTCCTTGAGCCGGATCGCCTCCTCGACGGCGATCTCGTCGAAGGGATTCATGGACATCTTGACGTTGGCGAGCTCGACGCCCGAGCCGTCGGGCTTCACCCGGATCTTGACGTTGAAGTCGACCACCCGCTTCACGGGCACCAGAATCTTCATGGACGCGGTCCCAAAGACGGGGCGGCCTCCAAGCCCGCGCGGCGTCGCCGCGGCGGGGAGCGTCGGCCCCAGAAATGCGAGGGCCGGACCTAACGACGCCGCCCCGCGGATGTCAACGGAAGGCTCGGAGCTGCGGCGGCGCGTGACAAACCGGCGGCCTCGCTTATGGTCGCCTCCCCGAAACGAGGAGGACCGACATGATCCGCAAGGCGCGCGCCGTCTGGCGCGGGACGGGCAAGGACGGCAACGGCGACCTGACAACGGACTCCGGCGTCCTCTCCGGCACGCCCTATTCCTTCAAGACCCGCTTCGAGAGCGAGAAGGGCACGAACCCCGAGGAGTTGATCGCGGCGGCGCACGCGGGCTGCTTCACCATGGCGCTCGCGTTCCAGCTCCAGGGCGCGGGCTTCACGCCGACGGAGCTTGCGACGGAAGCGGCCGTGTCCCTGGAGAAAGAGGGCCAGGGCTTCCGCATCTCGAAGTCGGCGCTGACCCTCAAGGCGCAGGTGCCCGGGATCGAACGGGCGAAATTCGAGGAGCTGGCCCGGGCCGCGGAGAAGAACTGCCCGGTGTCCAAGGTCCTCAACGCCGAGATCACGATGGAGTGGACGCTGGGGTGACCCTCGCGAAACGGCCGTCGAGATCGTTTGTGTACGAATGATCTTGTGGTAAGCTTCCCGCGAGACGGGAGGCGGGTTTGGGCGTCATTCACGTGATCGACCGCGAGGGCGCGCGGCACACCCTCGAGGCGCTCGACGGCTGGCGGGTGATGGAGATCATCCGCGACTGGAGCCTGCCCATCGGCGGCACCTGCGGCGGGGCCTGCGCGTGCGCGACCTGCCACGTCTTCGTCGCGCCCGAGTGGATGGACCGGCTCCTGCCCGCCTCCGACGAGGAGGAGGACAAGCTCGACATGGTGCCGCTGACGCAAGGAAACTCGCGCCTCGCCTGCCAGATCCTTTACGGGCCCGACCTCGACGGGCTCGAGGTCGCGCTCGCGCCGGTGAGCGGTTAAGAACCGCCGAGCGAGTAGCCGGTTCGGTTGGATCTTGCGGAGCAGGGGCCCAGGACCCTACGTGCGGCGCTTGCGAATGGGTTCCGGGCTCTGCCTTCAGTGAGCCCCGGAATGACAGAGGTTAGAATGACGGAGCGCATCGAGACGGACGTGGTGATCGTGGGGGCGGGGCCGGTCGGGCTCTTCGCCGTGTTCGAGCTAGGCCTCCTCGACATTAGGGCCCATCTCGTCGACATCCTGCCGAAGGTCGGCGGCCAGTGCGCCGAGCTCTATCCCGAGAAGCCGATCTACGACATTCCGGGCTTCCCCATCGTCACGGGCCAGGGCCTCGTCGACAACCTCATGCGCCAGATCGAGCCGTTCCGGCCGACCTTCCACTTGGGTGAGATGGTCGAGGGCCTGGAGACGCTCGGGACGCCGGAGGCGCCGCGCTTCCGGGTCCGCACCGACGGCGGCAAGGTTTTCGACTGCCGGGCGATCCTGATCGCGGCCGGCGGCGGATCGTTCCAGCCGAAGAAGCCGCCGATCGAGAACATCGAGGCTTACGAGAACACGGGCGTCCACTACGCCGTGCGCAAGATGGACGCCTTCCGCGACAAGCGGATCCTCATCGTCGGCGGCGGCGATTCGGCCCTCGACTGGACCGTGAACCTGCAGCCCCTCGCGAAGCGCCTGACGCTGCTGCACCGCCGCGACGCGTTCCGGGCGGCGCCCGACACGGTGAACAAGATGCGGGCCTACGTCGCCGAGGGCGCCATGGACCTGGCGCTGGGGCAGGTCGTGGCGCTCAAGGGCCCGGCGCCCAAGCTCGAGGCCGCGGTGGTGCGCCGCGACGACGGCTCGACCTTCGAGGTCGCGGCCGACGTGATGCTGCCGTTCTTCGGCCTCACCATGAAGCTCGGCCCCATCGCCGACTGGGGCCTGAACCTTCACGAGAACCTGATCCCGGTCGACACCGAGAAGTTCGAGACCAACGTCCCCGGCATCTTCGCCGTCGGCGACATCAACTGGTACCCGGGCAAGCTCAAGCTCATCCTCTCCGGCTTCCACGAAGGCGCGCTCGCGGCCCAGAAGGTGCACCGCTACGTCTATCCGGAGAAGAAGCTGCTGTTCCAGTACACCACCTCCTCGACGAGCCTGCAGAAGAAGCTCGGCGTCGTGGCCGAGAAGGCGAAGCAGCCGGAGGCGGTTTAGCGGCCGTCATCCTCGGGCCGCGTAGCGGACCGGAGAACCTCCGGGGATTCGAGCTCGACCGTCCCGGGATCCTCGGCTCTCCGCTTGCGCTCTGGCCGAGGATGACGCTCCTTTACGGACGCCTCGCCTCCACAAGCCAGTCCTGCTCGCCATAGGTCGTGCCGATGCGGACGACCTCAAAGCCGGCCTGTCCGAAAAGGCTTTCCAGCTCCTCGCGCGAGAAGAAGTTGAAGCGGGTCCAATCGGTACGGGCGAGGATCGCCCGGGTGCACACCGTGGCGACGAGCAATCCCGGCCCGTTCCGCGCGAGCGACCACCAGCGCGAGGGGCCGCCGCGCAGGTGCTCCCGCATGAGGGCGTTGATCCGGAACCGCTCCCGTGGATTCGAGCACATCAGGGTTCCGCCCGGCCGCAGCACGCGCCGGAACTCCTGCAGGGTCCGGAGCGGACGGGGCAGGCTGTAGAGCACGTTCGAGCACAGGACCACGTCGAAGCTCGCGTCGGGAAAGGCCAAGGGCGCGTCGAGGTCGGCCTTGAGCACCCGGGTGCGCCTGAGCTTCCTGCGCGCGCGGGCGAGCATGACCTCGGATCCGTCGACGGCGGTCAGCGCCGCCGCGACTCCGGCGCGCTCCAGGTGCAGGCAGGCGTTGCCGGTGCCGCAGCCGGCATCGAGCACCGCGGACGCGCCGCGGGCCGGGCCGCAGAGGTCCTCGATCATCTGCCGGTAGGGCTCGAGGTGCGAGATCGAGTCGTAGACGCGGGCGTAGCTGCCCCAGAACATCCGCCAGAACCGGTCGCGCATCCTTAAGCTCCGTCGGACCGTTTGCGGAAACGATGGGCGAGGGACTGACGTTTTGCAATCACAGGGAGGCAACTGCATGGACTCACTTGCCGGGAGCGGCGGCCGGCCTGCGTTCGTCATCCGCGAGCTCGTCGCGGCGGACGAGATCGAGGCCTATTTCCGGCTGCGCTACGACGTGTATTCTCAATCCGGCTACCTCCCGGAACGGCGCGACCGGATCGAGATCGACGCCCACGACCCCGGCTCCCGCTTCCTCGGAGCCTTCGAGGGAGCTACGAGGCAGCTCGTCGCCGGCGTCAGGATGATCCTGCCGGCGGGCGAGCCGAACGGCCGCGCGGTTCGCGAGCTCGCGGCTCGCCTGAAGGAAGAGCCGCTGCCGGCGGAGCGCCCCGCCCTCTTCCCGACCCGGGCGGCTTTCGACGCCGACTGGTTCTTCGCATTCTGCGAGAACCGCGGCCTTCGCCTGACGGAATTCGGCCGCACCGTGTGCCGCCCCGAGCATACCAAAAGCGGCATCGGGACGATGCTGGTCCACGCGGTCCATGCCCTGGCGATCCTGTACGACCTCGACGCGGGCTTCAGCTCGTGCCCGCCGAAACTGGCCGGCTTCTACGGCAAGCTCGGATGCCAGGTCATGGGCAGCCTCGGAACGTCGCAGATCCGCGGCATCGACACCGAGCTCGTGGCCCTCCTGTCGGACCTGAAGACGATCGGGCTCGACGGGCGGGTCGAGCGGGCGGCACGCGACCTTGCGCGAGGTGGCGTCGCTCTCGTCCCGTCGGCCGGTGGCCTCGACTTCGCCGGCTCCGCGTGACTCGTGCCGCAAAGAAAAAGGCCGGGGAAACCCCGGCCCTTCTCGGAAAAGCGCTGCTCGACTTAGTCGTTGCACTTGCGGATGCGCTTCGTGACCATGCGGCCGAAGTCGTCTTCCTTCTTCACGATGATCGTGCGGCAGCCGACGTTGCCGGTCTCGTAGACGTCGCGGCGCTGGCGGCGGACCACCACGCGGTCGTCGTCCCAGCCGCGGTCGCGGCGGACCTCGGTGCGGACCGTGCGGTCGCGGTCGAAGCCGGGGGCGCCGGCGCGGAACTCGATGCTCTGGGCCGAGGCCGCGGTCGCCGCGACGCAGAACCCGAGGGCAAGGGCAAGCTTCTTCATGGTTCGTCTCCCGAGAAAGAGGTTCAACACGTGGAGATGAAACGTCCCAGGGCGGCCCCTGTTCCGGAGAATTGCTAGATAAGCCATTGAAGAGAGGAGCGAGTGTTCAGGTTGGTGAACGGCAGATGAATAGCGAGCTATTCGAAGCTCGACGCGCCCGAGCTTGGAACGCGTTCCTCCACTTGCCGCCGGGCGTTTACCTTCTCGCAGATCGGAGCCGGCCATAAAAAACCCCGCCGCGGGAGCGGCGGGGCGTTGGCTGCGCGGAAAGCCGCCGTGCCTAGCGCACGACCTCCTTGCAGGTCCGGTTGCCCAGGGAGTCCTGGATGCAGGTCTGCTCGCGGGTCGCGGGGACGCGCTCCTCGACGACGACGGAGCCGGTGGTGTTCGGGCCGGTGGTCGCGCCGCCGACGACGGCGCCGGCGCCGGCGCCGATCACCGCGCCCACGGGGCCGCCGACGACCGCGCCCGCGACCGCGCCGGTGGTGGCGCCGGCGGCCGCGCCCGAGTCGGTCGCGGAGGCGATGTTCGGAAGGGCGAAGAGGGCCGCGACCGCGGCCAGGCCGATGATGCTCGCACGCATGGTGTCGCTCCTGGGGGTTCGATCCGTTGCACGGGAAACGCTGGGCTCCGGACGCGGTTCCGGCTCGTGAGGACGGGACCGGCAGCTGACTTGTCATTCCGGGGCTCGTGCGAGGGTTACACGACCGCCTTGTTGCGCACGGCCCGCCGCTTCGGCACCCCCGGCGCACTCTCCGCCCGCCGCTCCGCCGCCCGCTCCACCACGCGCACCATGTCGGCCATGATGGCGTCGAGGGCGTAGTCCTTCGGCGTATAGACGGCGGCGACGCCCATGTTGCGCAGCACGTTGTCGTCCTCGGCCGAGATGATGCCGCCGACCACCACGGGGACGTGGTCGAGGCCCTCCAAGCGAAGGCGCGCCTTGACCTCGCGCACGAGGGGCACGTGGGAGCCCGAGAGGATCGAGAGGCCGATCACGTGCGCCTTCGTCTCCCGCGCCTTGGCGACGATCTCGGCCGGGGTCTGGCGGATGCCGTCGTAGGCGACCTCCATGCCGACGTCGCGGGCGCGGAGCGCGATCTGCTCGGCGCCGTTCGAGTGGCCGTCGAGGCCTGGCTTGCCAACGACGAGGCGGGGCGTCTCCCCGAGCTTCTCGCCCAGCTCCGCCACCATGAGGCGGATGTCCGGCGTCGCGCCCGCCGTCGCGGTCTCGGGGGTCACGCCGGTCGGGGCGCGGTACTCGCCGAAGACGCGGCGCAGGCGCTCGCCCCACTCGCCGGTGGTGACGCCGGCCTTGGCGCAGGCGATCGAGGCCGGCATGATGGTGCGATCCTCCCGCGCGGCGGCTTCGAGGTCCGCAAGCGCCGCCTCGGCCGCGGCCCCGTCGCGGGAGTCGCGCCAGGCGCGGATGCGGCGCACCGCCTCCATCTCGACGGTCTCGGGGACGCTGAGGAACGCGCTCTCGCCGGCCGTGAGGGGCGAGCTCTCGCCCTCGGTGAAGCGGTTGACGCCGACGACGACCTGCTCGCCGGACTCGATCGCGGCAAGCCGCCGCGCGTTCGACTCGACGAGGGCGCGCTTCAGGGCCCCGCTCTCGACCGCGGCGATCGCTCCGCCCATGGCGTCGATGCGGGCGAGTTCTTCCCGCGCCGCGCTCTTCAGCTCCTCGACCTTCGCCTCGATGACATGCGAGCCATCGAAGATGTCGCCGTACTCGAGGAGGTCCGTCTCGTAGGCGAGGATCTGCTGCATGCGCAGCGACCACTGCTGGTCCCAAGGGCGCGGCAGCCCGAGCGCCTCGTTCCAGGCCGGGAGCTGCACGGCGCGGGCGCGGGCCTTCTTGGACAGGGTCACGGCCAGCATCTCGAGCATGATGCGGTGGACGTTGTTCTCGGGCTGCGGCTCGGTGAGGCCGAGGGAGTTCACCTGCACGCCGTAGCGGAACAGGCGCTTCTTCGGGTCGGTCACGCCGTAGCGCTCCAAAAGAATCTCGTCCCAGAGCGCCGCGAAGGCGCGCATCTTGCAGATCTCGGTGACGAAGCGCAGGCCCGCGTTGACGAAGAACGAGATGCGCCCCGCCGCCTCCGCGAAGGCCTCCTCGTCGACCTCGCCCGCGGCCCGCACGGTGTCGAGGACGGCGCAGGCGGTGGCGAGCGCGAAGGACAGTTCCTGCACCGGCGTCGCCCCCGCCTCCTGCAGGTGGTAGGAGCAGACGTTCATGGGATTCCACTTCGGCATCTCGCGGGTCGTGAACAGGATCACGTCCTTGGTGAGCCGCATGGAGGGCGCCGGCGGAAAGACGTAGGTGCCGCGCGAGAGATACTCCTTGACGATGTCGTTCTGGGTCGTGCCCTGAAGCGCGGCCCGCTCCGCCCCCTGCTCGTCCGCGACCGCGATGTAGAGCGCGAGGAGCCACGGCGCCGTGGCGTTGATGGTCATCGAGGTGTTCATGTCGGCGAGCGGGATGCCGTCGAACAGCGCCCGCATGTCGCCGACGTGGGAGACCGGGACGCCGACCTTGCCGACCTCGCCCTTGGCGAGCTCGTGGTCCGGGTCGTAGCCCGTCTGCGTCGGCAGGTCGAAGGCGACGGAGAGGCCGGTCTGGCCCCGCGACAGGTTCGAACGGTAGAGCGCGTTCGACTCCGCCGCCGTCGAGTGCCCGGCGTAGGTGCGGAAGATCCAAGGCTTGTCGCGCGTCGCGCTCGTCATGCGGTCGCCCATCGGTCCTCGCGCCCAAGCTTTGTTGTGCAATGCACTATCCTATCCCTTCGTTCCGGTGAAGCCAGCCGGCTCCAGCGCACGCAAAGGGAAACCTGGAGAGGGCGGAAGCGTTGCCGTCGCAACCATCCTCCTCAAGGCTATGTTGCGGCGCAGCAACAAGGCCGGTAGTCTCCCCCCAACGATCAAGCGAGGGCACCCCGATGGCGGTCCAGGCGCTGCGCAAGTCCGACAAGCCGAAGAGCCTCTACGAGGTGGGCGAGATCCCGCCCCTCGGGCACGTGCCCGAAAAGATGTACGCCTGGGCGATCCGCAAGGAGCGGCACGGGCCGCCGGAAGAGGCCATGCAGGTCGAGGTCGTGCCGACGTGGGAGATCCACGACGACGAGGTGCTCGTCCTCGTGATGGCGGCCGGCGTCAACTACAACGGCGTCTGGGCGGCGCTGGGCCAGCCCGTCTCGACGCTGGACGGCCACAAGAGCCCCTACCACGTCGCGGGCTCCGACGCCTCGGGGATCGTCTGGGCGGTCGGCGCCAAGGTGAAGCGCTGGAAGGTCGGCGACGAGGTCGTGGTCCACTGCAACCAGGACGACGGCGACGACGAGGAGTGCAACGGCGGCGATCCGATGTTCTCAGCGAGCCAGCGCATCTGGGGCTACGAGACGCCGGACGGCTCGTTCGCCCAGTTCTGCCGGGTGCAGTCGCGCCAGCTCATGGCGCGGCCCAAGCACCTCACCTGGGAGGAGGCGGCCTGCTACACGCTGACGCTCGCCACCGCCTACCGCATGCTGTTCGGCCACCAGGGCCATAGGCTGCGGCCCGGCGACAACGTGCTGGTGTGGGGCGCGAGTGGAGGCCTCGGGGTGTTCGGCGTGCAGCTCTGCGCGGCCTCCGGCGCCAACGCCATCGGCATCATCTCGGACGAGTCGAAGCGCGACTACGTCATGCAGCTCGGCGCCAGGGGCGTCATCAACCGCAAGGATTTTTCCTGCTGGGGACAACTGCCCAAGGTCAACTCGCCCGAGTACGCCGAGTGGTCGAAGGAGGCGCGGAAGTTCGGCAAGGCGATCTGGGACATCACGGGCAAGAAGGACGTCGACATCGTCTTCGAGCACCCGGGCGAGCAGACTTTTCCGGTCTCGACCCTCGTCGTGAAGCGCGGCGGCATGGTGGTGTTCTGCGCCGGCACCACGGGCTTCAACATCACCTTCGACGCCCGCTACGTCTGGATGCGGCAGAAGCGCATCCAGGGCTCCCACTTCGCCCATCTGAAGCAGGCCGCCGCCGCGAACCAGTTCGTCCTCGACCGCCGCATCGACCCCTGCATGTCCGAGGTCTTCCCCTGGGACAAGATCCCCCAGGCCCACACCAAGATGTGGAAGAACCAGCACGCGCCCGGCAACATGGCGGTGCTCGTCAACGCGCCGCGCTCGGGGCTGCGGACGTTCGATGATGTGATCGAGGCGGGGCGGTAGGTGTGGGAGCTAGCGTCTCCCGAATGTAAAAAGCCAAACAAGGCCCACGAGATATACAAACGCCACTACAGAAAGCATGGTCGCTAATGATCGACGGCGCTCTATGCGGCGCTGGATTCGCTCGTCAATGATAGAGAGAAACGCTGAGAGAATCTGGCCAACATAAATCAGCTCCTCACGATTATTTTCAGCAGCCGCTTTTATGGCGCGCCTCACCTGCTCCGACAGCTTGGCTCCATACGTATCAACGATGCGTTCAACGCTCGGAAATTTATATTGCGCGTCGTAAATGAGAGAATACAATTTTTCGCGCGGGCCCTGGACATCTTGCTCCCAGACATCAACACAATAATAGCCTTTTCTGGTCGTTCTCTCACGGCCTCCCAAAAATGGCAGGTCGAGTATGAAGGACGGTGAGGCGAGTTGCTCGTTGTCGTATATCTCCGCTAAGCCAGCTTCTCTTAGGGAATAATATCCAATCAAGTCGGAATTCTCTTCTCCACTGGACAACAGCACAGAGGGGGTGGGCGATCCCGGTCCGACTATAACGAAGCGAACCGGCGCATTGACCACGACAGGTTTGTTATTGCTGTAGTCCGGCATTTAGTGAGCCATCCAGTGAAGGAGCACGGCGATATCCTTGTTCCGTAAGTTCGAATGGTCGACCAGGATATCAACTACCTCGTATTTTCCGCTTTGTTCCAATAGCTTCCGTGATTCCTCGACAAATTGAATCATAGCCAAAGAGGTATGTCTGTCCCTGCTGATAAGATCGGCTTTGTTTAGGACGATGATTACATTGCGAGAGGCGGCGTCATCTCTATTCTTCGCCGCAACCAGTTGCTGTAAAAAATAACTCTGCTGGTGAAGGCGGGCACTGTCGAGGTCTGACGTGTCGTCCCGCTCGTTGTGATCTACGAATATCACCAAACGATCAGACATACTTTGAATGTCGAATTGGGTGAGGTCCCTTTGGCCAACGGTATCTAAAACGGCAACATATGCGGGAGGATCTTTGTCCGGAATGGCGACAAGTCGCGCGTACGGTTTTTCGGTCTGCCGCTTCTCGCTCCGGCGACTTACGGCTCCATCGAGAAAAGTTGTTTTTCCAACGTTTTGCTTCCCTACGAGGCCGATTTTTGGCACGGGCACAAGCAACGAGTTTAGCTCTTCCAACTCAAGCCTTCTTGATCCAATGCGAGATGGATGAAGATGGAACTGGGGCATGCTAAAGTAAAGCAACAAGACGATACACGCTGAAAATGCAATAAGAAAGGCGTAACGCCAATGTTCACTGGAAATTACGATTCCAGAAAGTGCAAATATTCCCGCTAGAATTGCGATAAGATTAAGCTGTACTGTCGCAATTTCTACAAACCGCCGCCCCCAGCACGAGAAGAACGCAATTATCGCGACTCGGTTAGGCATCTTAAATTGCGCGCTGTCCCATGAGGCGGCATGTTGGCATATGTCTCCTACGCGAGCAACGACAAGCATCGGAGGAACGACATCGGCGAACTTTGCGGTCGCACTCCGCATCCGCGACCCACGCCCGATACCGTGGCGTCAACCACTACCGGTGCATCCCATGTCCCGAGCCTTCAAAGCTCAGCCGTCTACATCGAATGCTAGGGACGCCGAGGCAATCTGCGGCACCTCCGAATCCGGAGCTTGGGACGTCATTGGCAGCCGAGCTTTCTCCTGGACTGTTGAGGCAAAGCGGCGGCATATCGACAGACGAAGTCTCATGACCCATGCTGGCCGTGTGCCGCGATCAACGCGACTGCCACGTGTTGAAGCGTATTGGGGAGGATCTCATGAAGGTTCGGATTTCGCGCACGGGCGCGCTCGGCGCCGCGCTCGCCGCGCTGCCCCTCGTCTCGTTGCCCGCCGCCGCGCAGCTCGCGGTCTCGTCGAACGACAACAAGGCGCTGCTGGCGAACGGGGTCAACACGGTGCCGCCGAACCCGGCCGACGACACGGTGACGGTCATCGACCTTTCCGCCTCGCCGCCGAAGGTCGTCGGCGAGGTCAAGGCGCCCTCGAGCGTGGTCGGGCCGCCGCAGAACGTGGCGGTCGCGCCCGACGAATCGATCGCCCTCGTCTCCTCGAACCAGAAGCTCGACCCCGCCGACCCGAAGAAGCTCGTCAACGACAACCGGCTCTCGGTCATCGACCTCAAGGCCAATCCGCCGGCCGTGATCGCGACCCTCGAGCTCGGCGCGGCGCCCGCCGGCATCGCCATCAACCGCGCCGGCAACCTCGCGCTCGTCGCGAACCGCGGCGAGGGCACGGTCTCGGTCCTGACCATCTCGGGCAAGACGGTGACGGCCGTGGGCAAGGTCGACTTCAGCGCCAAGGCCTCGGGCCCGTCGGGCGTCGCATTCTCGCCCGACGGCAGGACGGCGCTCGTGACCCGTGACGGCGACCACCGCATCTCCGTCCTCTCCGTCGACGGCACGAACGTGCAGGACACGAAGCGCCTCATGACCGGCGGCTTCCGGCCCTATCCGATCGAGATCAGCCCGAAGGGCGACATCGCGGTCGTCGGTAACCAGGGCGGCGGCGCCGGCGACGTCGACACCATCAACGTCATCGACATGCGCGGAAAGGCGCCGCGCATCGTGCGCACGATCGACGTCGGCCAGATCGTCGAGGGCGTCGCCTTCTCGGACGACGGCGCTTTCGTGGCCGTGACCGCGCAGGACGGCTCGAACCGCGCGCCGGACCATCCCTTCTACAACCCGCAGGGGCTCGCGGTCGTCTTCGCCGTGAACGGCACGGAGCTCGTGAAGGTCGCCGAGGCGCGGATCGGCAAGTGGAACCAGGGCATCGCCTGGAGCCGCGACGGCAAGACGCTTCTTGCCCAGAACATGGTCGAGAAGTCGCTCTCGGTCCTTGCCTTCGACGGCAAGACCCTGAAGGTCGCGGGCGAGATCAAGGTCGACGGCGGACCGGAAGGCCTGCGCACCGCGCGGCGCTGAGCGCGGCCCACCTCTCCCGGAGGGAGAGGTCGAGTCGGCGCGGTAGCGCCGACCGGGGGTCGGCCGCCGGGGGCGGAGCCTGCGCTGCTGCGCCGTCCGCGCCTTCTGCGGAGAGGGTGGTCCCTCACCCCTGCCCCTCTCCCGTCCGGGAGAGGGAAAGCGGGAGTTCCCTCACCGCCCCGTCTTCACCCTTGTCCACGCCCGCGTCACCGTGCGTTGCGCGCGCTCGTCGTAGGCGGTGTTGGTGAAGAGGCGGCGGAAGGTCGCCTCGTCCGGATAGACGCCGGGGTTGTTCAGGATCTCCGGGTTGACGAGGGGCCTCGCGGCGAGGTTGCCCGAGGCGTAGGACACGAAGTTGGTGTTCTGGGCCGCGATCTCGGGGCGCATCAGGTAGTCGATGAAGGCGTGCGCCTCGGCGACGTTCTTGGCATCCGCCGGGATCGCGATCGAGTCGAACCACATGAGCGCGCCCTCGCGCGGCACGAAATAGGCGATCTCGACCGCGTTCTTCGCTTCCTCGGCGCGCTTCCTCGCTTGCAGCACGTCGCCCGAGTAGCCGACCGCCATGCAGATGTCGCCGTTCGCGAGCGCGTTGATGTACTCCGACGAGTGGAACTTCTGCACCGAGCCGCGGATGCGGAACATCGCGTCGCCCGCCCGCGTCAGGTCCTCGACGCGCTTCGAATCGGGGTTGAGGCCGAGGTAGTTGAGGACGTTCGGGAAGACGTCCTCCGGCGCGTCGAGGACGTGGATGCCGCAGTCCTTGAGCTTCGACAGGAGCTCGGGGCGCAGCAGGAGGTCCCAGGTGTTGAACGGCTGGCTGCCGAGGCGCTGGCGCACCTTCTGCACGTTCACGCCGATGCCGGTCGTGCCCCACATGTAGTTGATCGCGTACTCGTTGCCCGGGTCGTAGACCTGGAGGCGCTGCATCACCTCGGGCCACAGGTTCTTGAGGTTCGGGAGCTTCCCCTTGTCGAGCTTGCGGAACACCCCGGCCTTGATCAGCCGCTGCAGGAACGGGCCCGACGGCACCACCACGTCGTAGCCGGACTTGCCGGCGAGAAGCTTCGTCTCGACGATCTCGTTGTTGTCGTAGGTATCGTAGGTGACCTTGATGCCGGTCTCCTTGGTGAAGCTCTCTAGCACCTTCGGGTCGATGTAGTCCGACCAGTTGTAGACGTTGACGACCCGCTCCTGCGCGGCGGCGGAGCCAACGAGGGCGAGGGCAAGCCCGAGGGCCGACAGGGCGGCGCGGATCATGGGCGCGTCTCCTTCGAGAGCCGTTCTTGGTTTGCGCGCAAGCTAGGGGCTCGCCTGTGCGGCGGCAACCCGAAGGGGCGCGGCAAACCAGCCTGTGGGTGCGGCGTCCTGTTGCTGCGGCGCAACCTTCACAAGCCCGTCATCGGGCTTGTAGATTGACACGGAAGCGGGATTCGTCTCTTCGGGGTGTCGTGAACGAGGAGGTGGCGTGACGATCCACGTTCAGCCTGTGGTGCGGCCGGAGGCCTGTCCGGCCCTCGTCCTCAACGCCGACTATCGGCCGCTGAGCTACTACCCCCTGTCGATCTGGGGCTGGCAGGACGCCATCAAGGCCGTCTTCCTCGACCGCGTGAACATCGTCTCGGAGTACGACAAGACCGTCCGAAGTCCGAGCTTCGAGATGCGGCTGCCTTCCGTCGTCTCGCTCAAGACCTACGTCAAGCCGTCCCGGCACCCGGCCTTCACCCGCTTCAACGTCTTCCTGCGCGACCGCTTCACCTGCCAGTACTGCGGCGCCCGCGAGGACCTCACCTTCGACCACCTGATCCCGCGCTCGAAGGGCGGGCACACCACCTGGGAGAACGTCGTCGCGGCCTGCTCGCCCTGCAACCTGAGGAAGGGCGACCGCCTCCCCCGCGAGGTCGAGATGTGGCCGCGCCAGGCGCCCTTCGCCCCGAGCCTCTCCGACCTCCACCGCAACGGCCGCCTCTTCCCGCCGAACTACCTCCACGAGAGCTGGCTCGACTACCTGTACTGGGACACCGAACTCGAGCCGTGACGGCGCGCTCCCGGCAGAGCCTCTGTGTCGTTCACCCGCAGCAGCGTCGAACCGTTCGCTTCAGCGTCCGCGCGGCGACGGCGTGACGGGCTCGCAGTCCTCCCCAAGCGACTTCGCGAACGCGCGTTCAAGCCGGCGCACCGTCGCGTCCGGGACCCCGTCTTCTGAGAACATGCGGCGCCAGGGCTTCATCGTCTCGATCATGCGGTCCACGATGCCGCGCGCCGGGGCGGCGTCGAGGCCGAACTCCCCACACCGGCTGAGGCAATTGGCGATGCTCGGATAGGCGCCCGAAGCCCCAACCCCGATGGCCTGCATCGGTTCGAAGTCCGGCTGCGGCACGATGTCGAAAGCGGGCGAGAGGCGCCATCCGGAGGCGTCGCAGAGGACCGCGTGGTTCTTGAGATGGTCGTCGCGGTTGCCGCTCAGCACGTTGAAGACCATCCGCCGGAACAGCTCCTCGCGGTCCTGCCGGTGGCGGGCCGAGATCCGATGCAGGAAGCCGGCGATGTCGAGGTAAGAGCCGGCGTCGGAGGTCTCGTCGAGGTCGAGCAGGCTCAGCGCGCTCACGTAGTGGGCGGTCGGCCGGAAAGGTGGGCCGGCGGTGCGGTCGAACCGTCGGACCAGCACCACCCGGCGCGGGCCGACGTCGCGGAGCCGTGTCTCCGCAGTCTCGATGCCGCATGCAGCGGCGAGACGCATGGTGGCGTGCTCCGCGGCGCACTGGTCGTACTCGTCGTCGCGACGCTGGAACTTCGCGATCCACAGCGCGCCGTCCAAGGCGATCGCCGCCTTCGGCCTCGCTCCGCCCAGGCTGCGGCCCGCCTGGAAGAAGCGGGCCGCGTTCGCGTCGGCCGCCTCGCCGCGGTCGAGCCGCTCGAACTGCTCGCCGAGTTCCGCGAGATCGGCGGCTCCCGCGAATCCCTCGCTCGCGGCGGGGGGGTCGGAGGTTGCCGAGAAGGCGAGGCAGCCGACGCGTTCGTCCCCGGTCACGAACAGCCAGTCGGCAGGCGACAACGGCGGGCGCGCGGCGGGCCTCGTCGCCTCCACGACGCGCCGCCCCCAGCGGTCCGGAGTGGTGTCGGCGAGCGGCCCTGGCAACCTCTCGCGCCTGCGGGCCTCGAAAGGCCCGGGCGCGAGCGGCAGGTTCTCCGGGTCGAGCGGGAACGCGCGACCGTGCTCGTTGCGACGCCACGAGCCGACGTAGCTGAAGCGCCCGAAGGCCGCAGCGCCCTGCGGCGTCACGAGCTGGTAGAGGCCCACAAGGCGCGAGCTGCCGTCGGCGAAGCGGGCGTGGACATAGGCCTCAGAGACGGTCAAGGTCGACCTCGCGCGAACGCGGCCGGCGCGCACGCTTCGGTAACCGGGCCGCCTCGATGGCGGCGGCGAAGCGGTCGTTCTCGGGACGGACAGCCTCCCGGACGGGGACCAGCAGCCCGAGCACCCAGGCCGCCGCGGCGAAGACGCCCAGCGACACGGTCGGATCCCCCCGTTCGAGCTTACGCAGGGTTGGAAGGGAAACACCGATGCGCTCGGCGAGGTCGCTCGCCGGCAGGCGGCGCCGAAGGCGCGCCGCGCGCAGGCCCTCGCCGATCACGGCCAGCGAAGCGGCAGCGTCCCATGGCAAGGGGACCCTTGATGACTTGCGATGCATGGCAAAGATAATTGCATATAGCACGCCGTAAGTAAAACTATGATTTCAGTACAGGCCGGTTCGTCAGCCTAAGCGAGGGCGCTTCGACCTAATCCGCGGCGTGCCCGCAGTGCCCGGCGACGCTCACCGGCTCCTCTGTTGCGGAGCTTTGGCGCCGATGCCCAGCCACGCGGCATTTTCGGTCCAGCGGCGCACTCAAATCCTCCCGCAGTTCTCGTCGGCCGACGGGCGCCCGCTTTTGGGGATGCATCGCTACAGCGGGTCAATCAACTTAGCCGGTCGCCGTGCCGGAATTATGGGGTGCGCGACGGCCGCGGCGGCCGCCAAGGCCGCGAGCCCCAAGGACACCACCACGTTCCAGCCCGCCATCGAGAGGCCGAGGAAGCGGAATGCCGCCTCGGTGCAGCTCACCACACGGACACCCTCGAGTTGCTTGCGGAAGTCGTCCAGGCCGCTCGGCGCCGGCGGCGGCGCGCCGCCGCAGTCGTTGGGCCCGAGCCAGAAGCCCCATTCGACGCCGGCGTGGTAGGCCCCGAGGGCCGCGCCGACGAGGAAGATCGGCGCGAGGAGCCCAAGCCCGGCTCGCCGCACCCCGTCCGGCACGGGCGCCAGCACGAGCGCAAGGGCGATCGGGATGGCGACGTAGTAGGGCCAGCGCTGGTGGAGGCACAGCTTGCAGGGCACGTACCCGAGGACGTGCTGCGAGAACAGTGCCGTCCCGATGGTCGCCGTCGCGACGAACAAAATGATGAGCGTCGCGGTGCGGGGCTCGGTCAGGCGGGCCACGAGGCGGTCCATCGGCAGCCCCGCCTCAGAAGAGATACCGGAAGGCCACGAAGCCGCCGACGATCGTCACGGCAAGCCCCGCCATCACCTTGTTGAAGTGGGTGTCGATCACGCCCTTGATGGCCGGCCCGAAGCGCCCGAGGATCGCCGCCAGGAAGAAGAAGCGCGCGCCGCGGGTCACGATCGACAGCACCACGAACCAGAACAGGTCGTAGCCGGCGAACCCCGAGGTGATGGTGACGAGCTTGTAGGGGATCGGCGTCAGGCCTTTCAGCAGGATGACCCAGTGGCCGTACTGCGCGTAAGCCGCGCGGAAGGCCTCGGCGCTCTCGGTCAGGCCGTAGATGCGGAACAGCCACTGCCCGACCGACTCGTAGAGCAGCGCCCCGATGGCGTAGCCCACAAGCCCGCCGGCGACCGAGGTGACGGTCATGACGAGGGCGTAGAACCACGCCCGGTCGGGCCGGGCGAGGGCCATCGGCACGAACATCACGTCCGGCGGAATCGGGAAGAACGAGCTCTCCGCGAACGAGACCGCGCCGAGCGCATAAGGCGCGGCGGGCTTGCTCGCGAGAGAGAGCGTCCAGTCGTAGAGGCGTCGGAACATGGAAGGCGGCAAGGCTCCAGATGACGCGGCTTCGGGGAAGTGCGGGCCCCTTTGAGCACAAACCCGCCCGCGCCGCGAGGCCGAACCGTCTGCGGCTGGCCGCCGCGATTGTTTCGGCGGCGCAACCCGGCACGACATTCTCCTGAAAACTCCGGCCCTTATCGGACGCCCACCGATCGCCGGATCAGGGAGAATCACCTCGCGATGTCCACCATCCTCACGTTCTGCATTGGAGCCGTCGCGCCCCTCGCCACCATGGGGTGGCTCCTCCTCCACTGAGCCCCTGTCATTCCGGGGCGCGCGAAGCGCGAGCCCGGAACCCATAAACACGAATCTTTGCAATGAGGCTGAAGCGGTCGTGCGCAATCGGCGCCGCTGGTGTTTATAGGTTCCGGGCTCGCGCCTGCGGCGCGCCCCGGAATGACAATGACGCTGCCTACGTCCCGAAGTACTTCGTGTAGTTGGCCTTGATCTCCTCGGCTCGGTCGGCGATCGCGGCCGGGTCCTCGGTCAGGAGCTTGATCGTGGACAGCGGCCGGCGGCCGGGCTTCTCGCGGGCGAGCGGGTGCAGGGAGCGCTCGCCGCCCTCGTCGATGAGGAGCTGCTGCAGCTCCGGCGAGAAGAGCCAGGCCTGGAACAGGCGCGCCGCGTTCGGGTGCGGCGCCTTGGCCAGCACCGCGGTCGGCGAGGGCACGAGGGGCGTGCCTTCCTCCGGATAGACGATCTCGACGGGCGCGCCCGATTCCTTCAGCGTGAACATGTTCGACTCGGTGCCGTCGGCCATGACCGGCCGCTCGCCGACCGCGAGTTTCTTGGGGCTCTCGGTCGAGGACTGCACCTGCATGACCTTCTGCTTCGCGAGGCGCTCGAAGTAGCCCCAGCCGAGCGCGCGGGCGACGGCCGAGGTCTCGGTCAGGATGGTGCCGCTGTAGGAGGGATGGGCCTTGACGATGAGGCCGCGCCACTTCGGGTCGAGGAGGTCGGCGTAAGCGCGCGGCGCCTCGGACGCCTTCACGAAGCGCGTGTTGTAGCCGACGACGCAGAGCGACGCCTTCCAGGTCGCGAACTGCCCGTCCGGGTCGACGTGCTCGGGCGCGTAGTGGCGCGCGACGTCCTCGGGCACGAAGGGGGCAAGCCACTCCTGGCGCTTCCACACCACGAAGTGGGCGGCGTCGGCGCTGTTCACCACGTCGGCGTTGAAGATGCGGCTCGCGTATTCCTGCGCGAGGCGCTGGAACTGCCGCTGCGCGCCGTTGCGCTCGACCATCACCTTGATGCGCGGGTATTTCGCCTCGAACGCCTTCTTGACCTTCTCGGCCACCTCCACATCGACGGAGGTGTAGAAGTTGACCGTCCCCTCCCGCTCGGCCGCCGCGACGAGCTCCGCCGTCACCGGCGTCGCGGCGGGAAGCGCGAGCGCGCCGCTGGCGAAGGCGACGAGCATGGGCGCGAGTGCGGCGCGGAGCAGACGATTGAGGCGCATCTCACCCTCGTTCGGTAGAGGCCGAGGGTTGAATATCACAACGCAGCAGCCTTCGCGCTTCCACCCCCACCCGCGCCCGTGTAATCCGAGCTTCAGCGCACGGGAGGAACCATGAAGATCGCGGTGATGGGGTCGGGCGGGGTCGGCGGCTATTTCGGGGCGCGGCTCGCGAAGGGCGGGGCCGAGGTGCATTTCGTGGCGCGCGGCGCGCACCTCGAGACCATGCGCCGGGACGGCATCGCCATCGAGGGCGGGCCGGACCCGATCCATGTCCGACAGGTGAACGCGACCGACGACCCCAAGGAGATCGGCGTCGCCGACGTCGTCCTCTTCGCCGTGAAGCTGTGGGACACGGAAAGCGCGCTGGAGCTGATCCGGCCCATGGTCGGGCCGGACACCGCCATCGTGTCGTTCCAGAACGGGGTGCAGAAGGACGACTACCTGCGTGCCGCCTACGATCCGCGCCAGGTGATGGGCGGCGTGACTTACGTCGCGACCACCATCGACCGCCCCGGCGTGATCCGCCAGACCGGCACGATGCAGCGCCTCGTGTTCGGCGAGTTCGACGGCGCGCGCTCGCCCCGCGCCGAGGCGCTCCTTGCGGCGGCGCAAGCCGGCGGCATTAACGCCGAGATCAGCCCCGACATCCGCCGCGAGATCTGGGAGAAGTACGTCTTCCTGGTCGGCCTCTCGGGCACGACCACCACCATGCGGACGACCATCGGCCCGATTCGCGAGAACCCGAAGACGCGCGCCTTCCTGCGCGACGTGATGGCCGAGGTGGTGGCGGTCGGGCGCGCGCACGAAGTCGCGCTGGAGGCGGACCACGCCGACAAGCGCCTCGCGCACGCCGACAACCTGCCCTTCGAGATGACCTCGTCCATGCATCACGATTTCGAGCGCGGGAACCGGCTCGAGGTGCCGTGGCTCTCCGGCGGCGTAGCCGCGCTCGGGGCGAAGGTCGGCGTGCCGACGCCGCTGAACCGCGCCATCGCCGACATCCTGGCGCTCTACGCCGACGGCCGGAAGGGCGCCTGATGGCCCTCACCATCCGGGGCGTGCGCACCACGGCGGTCGAGGTGCCGATGACCTTCGCGCTCGGCACCAGCGCCGCGACGATCCGGGCTGCGCCGCTCCTCCTCGTCGATCTCGACACCGAGGAGGAGGTGACGGGCCGCGCCTACCTCTTCGCCTATCGCCGCAGCGGCGCCCGCGCCATGGCGGAGGTGCTGCGGGACGCAGTCGAGATGGTGAAGGGCGAGAAGGTCGCGCCGGTGCCCCTCGGCCTGATGCTGGCCCGGCGCTTCGCGCTCCTCGGCGTCACGGGCGTCGTCCGCATGGCGCTCTCGGCGCTCGATTCGGCGCTATGGGACGCCCTCGCGGTCGCGGCCGGGCAGCCGCTCGCATCCCTCCTCGGCGCCGCGCCGAAAAGGATTCCGGCCTACAACAGCAACGGCCTCGGCCTCAGGGGGGCGCAGGCCGTGGCCGACGAGGCCGAGAAGCTGATCGCGGGCGGCTTCAAGGCCGTGAAGCTCAGGCTCGGCTACGCGACGCTCGAAGAGGACGTCGCCGTCACCCGCGCCGTGCGCAAGCGCCTGGGCGAAGAGATCGCCGTCATGGCCGACTACAACCAGGCCCTCACCGTCGCCGAGGCGCTCCGCCGCGGCCGGGCGCTCGAAGCCGAGGGCGTGACCTGGCTCGAGGAGCCGATCCGCCACGACGACTACGCCGGCTCCGCCGCCATTGCCCGCGGCCTCGATCTCCCGGTGCAGATCGGCGAGAACTTCGACGGGCCGAAGGCGATGGAAGAGGCGCTGTCGGCTGGCGCCTGCGACTACGTCATGCCGGACCTCGCCCGCATCGGCGGGGTCACCGGCTGGATGCAGGCGGCCGGCATCGCCGCGGCCCGCGGCGTCGAGATGTCCTCGCACCTCTTCCCCGAAGTAAGCGCCCACTGCCTCGCCGCGACCCCGACCGCGCACTTCCTCGAATACGTCGACTGGGCGAACGCGGTCCTCGAAGAGCCTCTCGCCATCGAGGACGGCTTCGCCGTCATCTCCGACCGCCCGGGTAGCGGGCTTTCCTGGGATGAGACGGCGGTCGCGCGGTATCGCCTCGATTAGCCTGGTCGGCCTCCGCGGTTGGATTTGCGCCGCGAGGGCTCATATGACGGGGCTTCAAGCCGTCCGGAGTCCCCCGATGATCGACGACCTGCCCGAGATCCGCGAGCAGCTGCAGAAGCACTGGCAGAAAGCGGGCGTCGACCTCGTCGAGCGCGGCTTCCGGCCCGAGGCGGTGTTCGAGACGATGTTCACGGTCGGTCTTGCCGGCTTCGTCGAGGTCCACGGCAAGGATTCCGTCGCCGAGCGCCTGGTCCTGATGGCGCAGCGTCTCTCCGACCAGATCCGGGAGGAACGGCAGGCGACGGCCGAGGCCGCGCGCGCGACGAAGAATTAGCGTTTATTCCGCCGCCTCCGCGATCGGCTTCGGCGGGGTCCATTTGAGGATCGGCTGGCGGGCGGCGCGGGTTTCGTCGAGGCGGCGGCGGGGGGCGTGGTAGGGCGCGCCCGAGAAGCGCTCCGTGTTGCCGCGCTTCGCCGCAAAGGCGAGGTCGCGGAGCGCCGCGACGAAGAGGTCGAGGGAGGCCTTCGATTCCGATTCCGTCGGCTCGATCAGCATGGCGCCGTGGACGACGAGGGGGAAGTACATGGTCATCGGGTGGTAGCCCTCGTCGATCATCGCCTTGGCGAAGTCGAGGGTCGTGACGCCGGTGTCCCTGAGCCATGCGTCGTCGAACAGCACCTCATGCATGCAGGGCTTGTTCCCGAAGGGCAGGGACATGAGGTCGGCGAGGCCCGCGCGCACGTAGTTGGCGTTGAGCACTGCGTCCTCGGATGCCTGCCGCATGCCGTCCACGCCGTGCGAGAGCATGTAGGCGAGAGCGCGCACGTACATCCCCATCTGGCCGTGGAACGCCGTGATGCGGCCGAGGGGCTGCGCCCCGCCGGCGCCGGCGGCGTGCTCGACGAGGGTGTAATTCCCCTCCCTCTTGCGGGGAGGGGTAGGGGTGGGGGGCGCGCCGGATGAAACGCCGGCGGTGCCTTCTGCACGCCCCCCCTCGCTCGGCCTTCGGCCGAGTCGGTCCTCCCCCGCAAGGGGGGAGGGGATCACGAACGGCACCGGCGCAAACGGAGCGAGGCGCTCGGACAGCACCACCGGGCCGGCCCCCGGCCCGCCGCCGCCGTGGGGAGTGGAAAAGGTCTTGTGCAGGTTGATGTGCATGGCGTCGACGCCGAGGTCGCCGGGCCGGGCCTTGCCGACGATGGCGTTGAAGTTCGCGCCGTCGCAGTAGAAGTAGGCGCCTACCTCGTGCAGGGCCTTCGCGATCTCGACGACCTGCGGCTCGAACAGGCCGCAGGTGTTCGGGTTCGTCAGCATGATGGCGGCGACGTCAGGGCCGAGGCGCTCGCGCACGTCCTCGACGTGGACCCAGCCGTCGTCCCGGGCCGGCACGGGCTTGACGGTGAAGCCGATCAGGGCGGCGGTCGCCGGGTTCGTGCCGTGGGCGGAGTCCGGCACGAGCACGACCTTGCGGGTCTGGCCCTCGCCTTTCGCGTCGATCGCGGCCTTGATCGCCATCATACCGAGAAGCTCGCCATGGGCGCCGGCCTTCGGCGAGAGCGCGACGGCCGGCATGCCGGTGAGCGTTGTGAGGTACCGGGCGAGCTCGCTCATCAGCTCGAGCGCCCCCTGCACGGTCGAGACCGGCTGCAGCGGATGCACGTCGCCGATGCCCGGCAGGCGCGCCGCGCGCTCGTTGAGGCGCGCGTTGTGCTTCATGGTGCAGGAGCCGAGGGGAAAGAGGCCGGTGTCGATGCCGAAGTTCTTTTGGCTGAGGCGCACGTAGTGGCGCATGGCCTCGGGCTCGGTGAGGCCTGGGAGGCCGATCTCTCCGGTGCGCTCCAGGCCGCCGAGGCGGGGCTTGAAGTCGTCCGGCTCGTCGAGGTCGACGCCGGTGGCGTCGAGCCGCCCGATCTCGAAGATCAGCGGCTCCTCCTGCTGAAGCGCGCGGTTGCCGGTGAAGGTAGGGTGGTCTGTGCTGCGGGCGCCGGAGCGAGGGGCATCGCCCTGGAGCCGGGCGGCCTCGTCGCCCATTCCGGCGGCGGGATCGGCGACGCCGTGCTCCTGCGCGGCAGGCTGCGCCTGCGGGGTGGTGGGTCGGCCTTGGCGGTTCAGCATGTCTCGACCTCGACGAGGGGCGCGCGGAATCCCTCTCCCGAATGGGAGAGGGGCAGGGGTGAGGGCCCGCCCTCTCCGCAGAAGGCGCGGTGGCGGGCCCGTACCGGCTCCGCCCCACACCGCCGTTCCCTCACCCGGTCGGCTTCGCCGACTCGACCTCTCCCATTCGGGAGAGGTTGGCGCGCGCTCATGCCAGCACCTCTTTCATGGCGGCGGCGAACGCCGCCCGGTCCTCGTCGGTGTTGACCTCCGTCGAGGCCACGACGAGGAGGTCGTCGAGGACCGCTCCCGGCAGGAGGCGCGAGACCGGCACGCCGCCGAGCACCCCGCGCGTGGCGAGCGCCTCGACCACCGCCGCGGCGGGACGCGGCAGGCGAATCGTGAACTCGTTGAAGAAGGTCTCGTTGAGCACCGTCACGCCGGGCACGCCGGCAAGCGCGTCGGCGAGCTTCACGGCGTTGGCGTGGTTCACCCGGGCGAGGCGCTTGAGGCCGGCTTCGCCGAGGAGTGTCATGTGGATCGTGAAGGCGAGGCAGCAGAGGCCGGAGTTGGTGCAGATGTTGGAGGTCGCCTTGTCGCGGCGGATGTGCTGCTCGCGGGTCGAGAGGGTGAGCACGAACCCGCGCCGGCCTTCCGCGTCGACGGTCTCGCCGCACAGGCGCCCGGGCATCTGGCGCACGTACTTCTGGCGCGTCGCGAAGAGGCCGACGTAGGGGCCGCCGAAGGAGAGCGCGACGCCGATCGACTGGCCCTCGCCGACGGCGATGTCGGCCCCCATCTCGCCCGGCGGGGTGACGAGGCCAAGCGAGACGGCCTCGGTGAACACCGCGATCAGCAGCGCCCCGTGCCGGTGCGCCTTCTCCGCAACTGCGCGCAGATCGCGCAGGTTGCCGAAGAAGTCCGGCGTCTGCACGACGACGCAGGACACCGTGTCGTCGATGGCCGCGAGAAGGTCCTCGGCGGTGGTCGCGTCCGGCGGCAGCGACATGACGTCGTCGCTCGCCATGCGGGACAGGGTGCGCACCACCTCGGCGTACTGCGGGTGCAGGCCGCCGGAGAGCACGGCCTTGCGGCGCCGGGTGATCCGGTGCGCCATGAGCACCGCCTCGCCCGTGCCGGTCGAGCCGTCGTACATGGAGGCGTTCGCGACCTCCATTCCGGTCAGGTTCGCGACCTGGGTCTGGAACTCGAAGAGATACTGCAGCGTCCCTTGCGAGATCTCGGGCTGGTAGGGCGTGTAGCTCGTCAGGAACTCGGAGCGCTGGATCAGGTGGTCGACGGACGCCGGCACGTGGTGCTTGTAGGCGCCGGCGCCGACGAAGAACGGCACCGAGGAGGCGGGCACGTTCCGGGCCGCCATCCGCCCGAGGATGCGCTCGACCTCGAGCTCGCCCTTGCGGCGCGGCAGGTCCGGCGGCTCCGCGAGGAGCGCGTCCGCCGGCACGTCGGCGAAGAGGTCGTCGATTCCTTTGACGCCGATGCGGGCCAGCATCTCGGCGCGGTCGTCGTCGGAGAGGGGGAGGTAGCGCATGGCGGAAAAGAAATCCCTCAGGCGTGGGCCGGTTGGCCCGCCACGACGACCTCGGCCAGGACCGAGTTCGCGATGAAGCATTCCTCGTGCGAGCGGTGGTGCAGGTCCGCGACCGCTTCGGGCGAGGGCTGCTTGTCGCCCGAGAAGGCGATGCGGGGATCGAGCGTGATCTTCGAGACGTAGAGCTTGCCCCGCTCGTTCTTCTCCATGACGCCGACGGGGCGGTCCTCATAAAGATCGACCGTGAAGCCGGCGCGGGAGGCGAAGTCGAGGAAGAACAGCATGTGGCAGGAGGAGACCGCCGCCACCAGCGCCTCCTCGGGGTCGACCGCGTCCTCCCGCGACCAGGGCAGGCGCACGTTGAGCGGCGAGGCCGAGGCCGGCACTTCGAGGCCGCCGTCGAAGACCCAGACGTGCGCCCGCGAGTAGCGCCCGCCCGCAAAGGCCGCCTCGCCGCGCTCCCAGCGCACCGTCGCCCCGTATTCGTGGTTCATCGCACGCTCCTATTCATTGGGGCCGCCCTCCCAACTCCTCATCCTGAGGTGCCCGCGAAGCGGGCCTCGAAGGACGCACCCTGCCAATGCAGCGCCTCACGTGTGTGCGTGCTTCGAGGCTCGCCTGCGGCTCGCACCTCAGCATGAGGAGGTTTGCAGCGCCCATAATCCGGTACTCAGCTGATCGACGCGACATACTCGCGGTACTGCTCCTCGGTCATGAGGCCGTCGAGTTCGGAAGGGTCCTTGAGGCGGAGCTTGAAGAACCAGCCGCGGCCGGCGGGCTCCTCGTTGACGGTGCCGGGCGCGCCTTCGAGCTCGCCGTTGACCGCCGTGACCTCGCCGGAAACGGGAGCGTAGACCTCGCTTGCGGCCTTCACGCTCTCGACGACGGCCGCCTGCGCGCCTTTCTCGACGCTCGCGCCTTGCGAAGGCAGCTCGACGTAGACCACGTCGCCGAGCTGCTCCTGGGCGTAGTCGGTGATGCCGACGGTGCCGGTGTCGCCCTCGACCCGGACGTATTCGTGGTCCTTGGTGTAGCGCGTCGTCATGGTCCCTCCCTCACCGGCTCGAGATCGCGCGGGGCCTCGGCGCGGTCGTTCGGCCCGTAGTCCCTGACCACCTGCGCGATCCGCAGGCGGTAATCCGCGAAGAGGCCGCCGCGGCCGATGGCCTGCATGCGGCGGTGCTCCAGGTGGTTGCGCCAGCGGGCGATCGCGGCGTCGTCGCGCCAGAACTGGAGCGACAGGAGCTTGCCTTCCGCGTAGAGGCTTTCGAAGCGCTCGACCGAGATGAAGCCGTCGATCGTCTCGACCTCGCTCCTGAGCGCGGCGGCGAGGCGCAGATAGTCCTCCCTGCGCCCCTCGGCCGGCCAGACCTCGAAGATGACGGCCATCATGGCGGCTCACCCGCGCTTGTAGCGATGCGGCGCGAACGGCATGGCCGCGACCTTCGCCGGCAGCGGCTTGCCGCGCACGACGAGGTGAAGCTCCGTCCCGGGCTGCGCGGCCTCCCGCGCGACGTAGCCCATGGCGACAGGCCCGTTCACGGTCGGCCCGAAGCCGCCGGAGGTAACGGTTCCGACCTCGCGGCCGTCCGGCGTCGTGATAGGCGTGCCCTCGCGAGCCGGCGCGCGGCCTTCGGGGCGTAGCCCAACCCGCACGCGGGACGGCCCTTCTGCGATCTCGCGCTGGATGCGCACGGCACCCGGGAAGCCGCCCTCTTCCCGCCGCCGCTTCTGGATCGACCACGTGAGGCCCGCCTCGACCGGTGAGGTCTTTTGGTCGATGTCGTGGCCGTAGAGGCAAAGCCCCGCCTCGAGCCGAAGCGAGTCGCGGGCTCCAAGGCCGACGGGCTTCACCTGCTCGTCCTCCAGGAGGAGTCGCCACAGCTCGGCGGCGCGGTCGGCCGGCAAAGAAATCTCGAACCCGTCCTCGCCGGTGTAGCCGGAGCGCGAGACGTGCGCCGGGATGCCGCCGACCATGGTCTGCGCCGCCTCCATGAAGGCGAGCGAGGCCACGTCCGGCGCGAGGCGCGCCAGCACCGCCTCGGCCTGCGGGCCCTGGAGCGCGAGGAGCGCGCGGTCGTCGAAGCGGCGCAGCTCGACACCTGGGGGCAGATGCGCCGCCATGTGGGCGTAGTCGTCCTCCTTGGTCGAGGCGTTGACCACGAGGAGGAGCTCGCCGTCCTGGAGCGGGTTTCCCGGCCGCGCCACCATCAGGTCGTCGAGGATGCCGCCGTCGTCGGACAGGAGCTGGGTGTAGCGCTGCCGGCCGCTCTTGAGGTTCAGGACGTCGGCCGGCACGAGGGCTTCGAGGGCCTTGGCGGTCGTGGCGTGGTCGGGGCCGATCAGCGCCGCCTGGCCCATGTGCGATACATCGAAGAGACCGGCGTGCTCGCGGGTCCAGACGTGCTCCGAAAGAATGCCGGTCGGGTACTGCACCGGCATGGCGTAGCCCGCGAAGGGCACCATGCGGGCGCCGAGCGCCATGTGCTCGTCGTGGAGCGGCGTGTTGAGGAGGGATTCGCCGGCCGGTTCAGCCATGGGGGTCCTCGGAACGGAGTCACGCGCCCGGCCGGACTCTCGGCCCGTGAGCGCCCCCTCTGTCCTTGGACCTGAGAGATTTCCCCCGGCCTCGGGCCGGAGTTACCCCCGTCGGTGGGCGATGCCCGAAGACACCGCCGCTTTCCAGAGTGCCAGCTCCCCGCGGTCCTTTGGGCCTGAGCGTTTCCGGGGCGGTTGCGCCTTCGGCGCCGGCTTTCGCCGGACTCTCCCGCGGGGATCAGCGGCGCGCCTTGTGTGGCCGAGGCCTTGGGCGATGTCAACGGCGCATGGGAGGGAGGTCTCACATCCAGCAAGCGTGCCAAGCGTTCTCGACCTTGTAAGATTCCTCTTGCATTTGTGTTGTAAAAACCTCCGAAGGCAGGGTTAGCTTCCAAGCATCCCGCGAAATTCATGAATTTAATGCGATGTGACGTAGTTCACATTTGGACGATCTTAAACGAATTAACCTCATGAGCCAGAGGCAGATCGCATTCGCGAGATGCCGGCCAGCAACAGAAAGCAGTTTTCCTCCGCAGCCGTAGCTCCGGGAAGAAAAGGGCAATCCGCGTCTACGGCAACGGCTTCATCTGGAGAGAGCGATGCCAACCACAGGCCCCAACCTCGTCGTCAATGGCAGCTTCGAGGATCTGAACAGCACCGGCGACAACCTTTCCGCGGCGCTCATTGGCATGAGCCATCCCTTCTTCGGCATGAATTGGACCACCAGCAACACCCTCTACGGGTGGCGCCGGACAACTCCCTATCCGTTCGAGCTCGTCAAGACCAATAACATCTTCACCGGAGCGACCAGCCCGGTGATCCTGGATTTGGAGTTCAACGGCGGACAGAACAGCATCATCTATCAAGACATCCCCGGCCTGACCGCGGGCGCCACCTACCATCTGATGTTCGACACGGCACAGTACAAGATTCCTAGCAGCGTTTATACGGCTTCGCTCCAAGTCTGGTGGAACGGGGTGAAGGTGGCGACCGTCAACCCGAGCGGTCCGCCACTCACCTTCGTCACGACTGCCATCGACGTCGTCGCCGCAGCCGCAGGCACCGGCGTGGGCGGCATGCAGCGTCTCGAATTCCGAGAGGCCGGCGCTGGCGCGGACGGGCTTGGCACCGCGCTCGACAATGTGCGCCTCTACGCCAACTGTCCCAACCTCGTCGTCAACGGCAGCTTCGAGGATCTGAACAGCGCCGGCGACAACCTATCCGCGGCGCTCATCGGCACGATGCATCCCTTCTTCGGCATGAATTGGAATACCAGCAACACTCTGTACGGTTGGCGCCGCGCGACCCCATACCCGTTCGAGCTCATCAAGCCCAACAATGTCTTCACCGGCGCGACCAGTCCGGTGATCCTGGATCTGGAGTTCAACGGCGCACAGAATTGCATCATCTACCAGGACATCCCCGGCCTGACCGCGGGCGCCACCTACCACCTGATGTTCGACACGGCGCAGTACAAAATCCCGAACCACGTCTATACGGCTTCGCTCCAAGTCTGGTGGAACGGGGTGAAGGTCGCGACCGTCAACCCAAGCGGCCCGCCGCTCACCTTCGTCACAACCGCCATCAATGTCGTCGCCGCCGCCGCAGGCACCGGCGTGGGCGGCGCGCAGCGTCTCGAATTCCGCGAGGCAGGCGCAGGCGCGGACGGGCTTGGCACCGCGCTCGATAATGTGCGCCTCTATCCTCCCAACTGCTCGATATAAGAACAGGAGCGGCACACGGCTTGGCCTCCGAGCAGAAGTCTTGAATCACCCCTACCCAGCGCTCAAGAGCTTAGGTGGAACCTAGCCCCGCTTGCGCCGGGCCGGGCGCTCGGGCTTCTCGCCCGCGCCGGCGCCGAGGCCGACGTCGATCTCGTACTCGCCGACGCCCGGCGGCACCACGAGGCCGTCCTGCACGGTGACGAAGCTCGCCTGCGTGTCGCCGGCCGGCACCGCGACGGAGACTCTTTGGGTCCGGCTCGCGAAGACGCGCTCGCCGCGCTTGACCACGAAGGTCACCGGCGCGTCGAAGCGGCCGGGCTGGCCCGCCGGCCCGAGGAGCGCCCGCCCCTCGACCCCGACCTTGATCAGGATCGAGCCGTCGGGCTGCTCGACGCACTCGCGGGCGAGCTGGCCGATGGCGATCTGGTGGCGGAGCGCCGAAGGCTCGCCGACCTTGCCTCCGGTGTAGGCCCGAAGCGCCGCGCCGCCCTCGATGACGCCGACGGTCGGGCAATAGGCGTCGCCCGCCCCCCGCGGCGCCTCCTTCGGCTCCGTCGTGCCGCCGAACTTGAACAGGTTCGAGAGGGTGTCGCCGATGCTCTGCGCCGCAGCCGGCGTCGCGCTCGCCAAGCAGAAGGCCGCAGCCAGAAGCCGGCTTGTCCCGATGCCCAAATGACTCATGCAATCCCCCTAACGCGCCGCGCGGCTTGCCGCCGCTTACGGCAGGCTGTCGAAGCCGGTCCCGAAACCGTTGAGCGAGACCGGGATGCCGACCCCCTCCTCGGGGGTCTGGAACACGATGAAGGTCGCGGTCTGGCCGCCCTTGAGCTGGCCGAGGAGCGTGTCGTCGAGGACGGCCTCGGCGATGCAGCCGGTGGTGAGGCAGCGCACGTAGCCGGCGCGGCCGATGTCCTTGTCGTCGATGCGGAGCCCGATCCCGGCCGGGATCAGGATGCCGAGGGGCGCGACCATCCTGAGCAACCGCGACTTCCCGTCGGCAGTCTTGAGCGCGATCACGAGGAGCGTCAGGTTCGGCCGGTCCTCGGCCATGACGTTCTGGACGAGGGCGCACTGCTCGGACTTCGCGCCCGCCGGGGTCTCGCAGCGCATCTGCCAGTCGCCGTTAGTCGAGCGCACGGTCCCTTGCGCCAGGGCCGCACTGGGCGCCGCCGCGAGGAGCGCCGCGGCCGTCCAAACCGATCGCCAGCGAAGAAGCGCCATGTCCTTACTTCCTTGAGCCCATTCGGCATCGCCGGGCGGCCGTTCCGAACACGGGCCGCCGCGCCCTGTCAAGAAGGCCCGGCGCGGGCGCCCATGAGGGCTGGAAATGCGGCGTTTTCGGGCCTTTATGACGCACGGCCGCGCATCGCCGTTGCGCTTCCGCGCGCGTTGTGGTCTTTGCCCGCCGAGCAGCACCCTTGCCGCGGCCGCCGCGCCGTTCGCGCCTTTTAAGGCGCCGGCCCGCGGCCATCGAGCCGAACAGGAGCTTCGAAATCCCGATGCGGACGAAGAGCATTGGACATCGCCCGGCAACCTATCTCCTGGCGGCCGGCCTTGTGCTCGCCCTCGGCGGCACGGCCGCGCTCGCGGCCGGCACCGGCCAGCCCGAGCCGTGGCAGGTCGCCATGCAGAACCCGGTGACCGACCTCCAGCAGGACGTCCACGCGTTCCACACGTATCTCGTGTGGCTCATCACGCTGATCTCGCTCTTCGTGCTCGCGCTCCTCGCCGCCGTGGTGGTGAAGTTCAACGAGCGGGCGAACCCGGCCCCCTCGCGCACGACGCACAACACCCTCCTCGAGGTCGCCTGGACGATCGTGCCGGTGCTGATCCTGGTCGCGATCGCGATCCCCTCGTTCCGGCTCCTGCGCGGGCAGCTCATCATCCCGACGCCCGACCTCGTCGTGAAGGCGACGGGCATGAACGCCTGGTACTGGACCTACGAGTATCCGGACGAGGGCGGCCTCAAGTTCGAGTCCTACATGCTCGACGAGGGAAAGCGCGCCGAGGCCGTCAAGGCCGGCGCGAACGCGCCGCGGCTCCTCGCCGTCGACAACGAGGTGGTCGTGCCCGTGAACAAGGTCGTGAAGGTGCAGGTGACGGCCGAGGGCGTGCTGCACGCCTTCGCCCTGCCGTCCTTCGGGCTCAAGATCGACGCCGTCCCGGGGCGCCTCAACGAGACCTGGTTCAAGGCCGAGCGCGAGGGCGTCTACTACGGCCAGTGCTCGGAGCTGTGCGGCAACGGCCACCCCTACATGCCGATCCAGATCCGGGTGGCGTCCGAGGCGGACTACGCCGCCTGGCTCGCCGAGGCGAAGAAGAAGTTCGCCGCCGCGCCGGCCGCGGGCAACGCCAAGCTCGCCGCGAACGACTGAGAACACGAGAGAATTCAAGGACTAAGGTTAGTCATGGCTTACGCAGCGCACGCCGACCACCACGCCGAGCACCACACCCCGACCGGGTGGCGGCGATGGATGTACTCCACGAACCACAAGGACATCGGCACGCTCTACCTCGTGTTCTCGTTCTGCGCCGGCCTCGTGGGCGCCGCCTTTTCGATCCTGATGCGCATGGAGCTGCAGGAGCCGGGCCTGCAGATCTTCTCGAACCCGCAGGCCTTCAACGTGGTCGTCACCGGCCACGGCCTCATCATGGTGTTCTTCCTCGTCATGCCGGCCCTCATCGGCGGCTTCGGCAACTGGTTCGTGCCGCTGATGATCGGGGCGCCCGACATGGCGTTCCCGCGCATGAACAACATCTCGTTCTGGCTCACCGTCGCGGGCTTCGGCCTCCTGTGCCTGTCCCTGTTCTTCGAGGGCGCGCCGGGCTCTCTCGGCTTCGGCGGCGGCTGGACCGTCTATCCGCCGCTCTCGACCATGGGCCACCCGGGACCCGCCCTCGACTTCGGCATCCTGTCGCTGCACCTCGCCGGCGCGGCCTCGATCCTCGGCGCCATCAACTTCATCACCACGATCCTGAACATGCGCGCGCCGGGCATGACCCTGCACAAGATGCCGCTGTTCGCGTGGTCGATCCTGGTGACGGCCTTCCTCCTGCTGCTTGCGCTCCCGGTGCTCGCCGGCGCGATCACGATGCTCCTCACCGACCGCAACTTCGGCACGACCTTCTTCGACCCCTCGGGCGGCGGCGACCCGATCCTGTACCAGCACCTGTTCTGGTTCTTCGGCCACCCCGAGGTCTACATCATGATCCTGCCGGCCTTCGGGATCGTCAGCCACATCGTCTCGACCTTCTCGAAGAAGCCGATCTTCGGCTATCTCGGCATGGCCTACGCCATGGTGGCGATCGGGGTCGTCGGCTTCGTGGTGTGGGCGCACCACATGTACACGGTCGGCCTGTCGCTCCAGACGCAGGCCTACTTCGTCTTCGCCACGATGGTGATCGCGGTGCCGACCGGCATCAAGATCTTCTCCTGGATCGCGACCATGTGGGGCGGCTCGATCCGCTTCACGGCGGCGATGCAGTGGGCGATCGGCTTCATCTTCCTGTTCACGGTCGGCGGCGTCACCGGCGTCGTGCTCGCGAACGCCCCCGTCGACCGCTACATGCACGACACCTACTACGTCGTCGCCCACTTCCACTACGTGCTGTCGCTCGGCGCCGTGTTCATGATCTTCGCGGCGACCTACTACTGGTTCCCGAAGATGTCCGGCTATGTCATCCCGGAATCGATCGGGAAGCTGCACTTCTGGCTCTCGTTCATCGGCGCGAACGTGCTGTTCTTCCCGATGCACTTCCTCGGCCTCGCCGGCATGCCGCGCCGCTACGCCGACTATCCGGACGCCTTCGCGGGCTGGAACCTCGTGTCCTCGATCGGGTCCTACATCTTCATCGCCGGCGTCTTCGTGTTCATGTACGGCATCTTCGTCGCCTTCCGGAACCGGGAGCGGGCGGCCGCGAACCCGTGGGGCGAGGGCGCGACGACGCTGGAGTGGACGCTCCCGTCGCCGCCGCCGTTCCACCAGTACGAGACCCTGCCCCGCATCGCCGACACGGACCATCACTGATCCGCCGCGGCCGGCCGGAGAACGGTCCGGCCAAGCTTCCCACGAAGTGCGGCCGCTTCGGCGGTGAGCAAACTTTTGAGGCATCTGGCCGTTTCGAAGCGGCTGTGCCACCATTCCGGGACCGACCCCTCCAGATGAGTTCCGCGGCTAGCTTGAGCGACATCGTTCCCGGCGAAACCCTCGCGGCGTCCGCCGCCACGGCGCGCGTCGATGCGCCCGGCGGCGAGGTCTCCGACTACCTCGCGCTCCTGAAGCCGCGGGTGATGTCGCTCGTCGTGTTCACGGCCCTCGTCGGCATGGTCGTGGGGCATGCGCCGGTGAACCCGGTCATCGCCTTCGCCTCCCTCGTGATGATCGCCGTCGGGGCCGGGGCGTCGGGCGCCCTCAACATGTGGTGGGACGCGGACGTCGACGCGCTGATGACCCGCACCCGCAAGCGCCCGATCCCGGACGGGCGCATCCGGCCGGAGGAGGCCCTGTCCTTCGGCATGACCCTCGCCGTCGGCTCGGTCCTGGCCCTCGGGCTTATCGCCAACTGGACGGCGGCGGCGCTCCTCGCCTTCACGATCCTCTTCTACGTCGTCGTCTACTCGATGGGGCTGAAGCGCCGGACGGCGCAGAACATCGTGATCGGCGGCGCCGCCGGGGCCTTCCCGCCGATGATCGGCGAGGCCGCGGTCTCGGGGCAGGTCTCGCTCGAGACCTTCGTGCTCTTCCTCATCATCTTCCTGTGGACCCCGCCGCACTTCTGGGCGCTCGCCCTCGTGAAGTCGTCGGACTACGCCCGCGCCGGCATCCCGATGATGCCGAACGTGGCGGGAGCGGATTCTACGCGCCGCCAGATTCTTATCTACACGCTGGTCCTCGTCCCGGCCGGGATCGCGCCGGTGCTCCTGGGGTTCGGCGGCCTCGCCTACGCCGCCGTCTCGACGCTGACCGGCCTCGCCATGCTGGGGCTTGCGTGGAAGGTGTATCGGGTCCGCACCGGCGAGCCCGCCATGGGGGCCGCGCAGGCGCTGTTCGGGTTCTCGATCCTGTACCTGTTCCTGCTCTTCGCGACGCTGCTCGCCGAGCACGCCCTCGGCCTGATGCGCCCGCTCGGGCTCTCCTTGTGAGCGAGGACCCAACGCCGGGGCCTGGCCCGGAGGAACTGAAGCGCCGCCGCTCGCGTTCGATCGCGATCGCGGTGGCGCTCGCGGCGCTCGCGCTCCTGTTCTACGTCGTCACCATCGCCAAGATGGGACCCCAGGTCCTGAACCGCCCGTTATGACCGACGCCTTGCCGAAACCTGCACTGCCGAAGGGCGCGCGCCGCACGGCGCTGCTGTGCGCCGGCTTCGCGGCCGGCATGCTCGGCCTCGCCTACGCCTCGGCGCCGCTCTACGACCTGTTCTGCCGCGTCACCGGCTACGACGGCACGCCGCTCGCCGGCAAGGCGCCGGCGGGCGAGGTCCTCGACCGCACCGTCGCGGTGCGCTTCGACGCCAACGTCGCCCCGGGGCTCGGCTGGCGCTTCACGCCCGAGACGCCGCAGATCAAGGTCCGCCTCGGCGAGACCCAGACGGTCTTCTACAAGGTCCGCAACGAGGGCCGCACGGCGACGACCGGCATCGCCACCTTCAACGTGCAGCCCGGGCAGGCCGGCGCCTTCTTCGTCAAGCTGCAGTGCTTCTGCTACACCGACCAGACGCTTCAACCCGGCGAGGAGGTCGAGAGCGCGGTCGCGTTCTACATCGATCCGGCGCTCGCCCAGGATCCGAACCTGCGCGAGCTCTCCGGCATCACCCTGTCCTACACCTACTTCCCGTCCCGCAACGGCGAGCCGGTCGCGACGTCGAGCGCCGCCGCGCCCGCCCCGGAGCTGTGAGATGCTGCCCTGGGGCTCCGCCATCCCCACGGAGCCTCGCGCGGAGGATGTGGGCCACGGGTGAACGTGGACCCCTGAGCTCCTGCCTCGGGTACGCTTCCAGGCAGTTCGTCTCGGATTGACCCATGTAAGTGCGGCCCCTGCAGAAGCGCGCGTAGGGTGCCCTGGTCTCGGCAGCGGGTTCCGGTCCCAACCGCCGCCGCGAGACAGTTTCTCCCGCCGGGCGCTTCGGTTGCGTACTGCGCCCGGCGGGGTTCCCTCACCGAAGCTGGTATCCGACCGTGGCCACAATTCATCCCTTCGTCCCGCGCATGCTTGGCCGGTTCCTCGACCCGGATCGCGTCCGCATTGCCTCTCAGGCATTCGACTCGGCGCTGCAATCCTTAGGCGCCACGGCCGTTGCGGTCCGCCCGCATCGCGTTCGCCATCTCGTGGCGAGCTTCATCGTCGAGCGCGTCATGTACGGCGAGCACGACCCGGAACGGCTCGCCCGAGGGGCTGTCGAAAGCCTGGAGATCGTCGGGCAGGCGACAGGCGAGAACGCCTGCGGCAACGACTAAGGGGCGAAGCGCGTGATCCGGGCGTGACAACGGCGAAGGCCGGGCTTAAAGCGGGCGCGACCAAAGGAAGGCGGAGACTCCCGGAGATGGCCGAGGCCCACGGCAAGCCCCATCACAACTACCATCTCGTCGACCCGAGCCCGTGGCCGCTCATCGGCTCGATCGCGGCCTTCACCATGGCGGTCGGCCTCGTCCTGACCATGAAGAGCCTCACGCTCCTCGGCCTGAGGATCGGCCCCTACGTCTTCGGCGCGGGCGTCATCGGCGTCCTCTACACCATGCTGAACTGGTGGCGCAGCGTCATCCGCGAGGCGACCTACGAGGGCCACCACACCCGCGTCGTGCAGCTCAGCCACCGCTACGGCATGATCTTCTTCATCGCCTCGGAGGTGATGTTCTTCGTCGCGTGGTTCTGGGCCTTCTTCGACGCCTCGCTCTATCCGAACGACCCGCTCCAGTTCACGCGCGCCGAGCTCACCGGCGGGCACTGGCCGCCGAAGGGCATCCAGACCTTCGACCCCTGGCACCTGCCGCTGTTCAACACCCTGATCCTCCTGACCTCCGGCACCACCGTGACCTGGGCCCACCACGCCCTCCTCCACGGCGACCGCAAGGGACTGAAGTGGGGCCTGTGGCTCACCATCCTCCTCGGGATGTTCTTCACCTGCGTGCAGGCTTACGAGTACGGCCACGCCGCCTTCGGCTTCAAAGGCCACATCTACGGCGCGACCTTCTTCATGGCGACGGGCTTCCACGGCGCCCACGTCATCATCGGCACGGTCTTCCTCGCCGTGTGCCTGTGGCGGACCTACCAGGGCCAGTTCTCGCCGCGCCAGCACCTCGGCTTCGAGTTCGCGGCCTGGTACTGGCACTTCGTCGACGTGGTCTGGCTCTTCCTCTTCGCCTGCATCTACGTCTGGGCCCAAGGCGCCGGCGGCGCGGCGGGCGGGCACTGACGCCCCCTCTCCCCGTTTGCGGGGAGAGGTGGACGCCCCGCCCTGACAAACCACCCACGGAAGCCTACATGAGGGGCGGCGAGAGCCGCCCTTCCCGTTTCGCCCAAGGCCGCGATGCCCGACCCCGCCGACATGCCGTCCCCTTATGCCGTCGGCCTTGCCGGGCGCTGCCCGCGCTGCGGCCAGGGGCGGCTGTTCAACGGGTTCCTGTCGCTCGCGCCGCGCTGCGAGGCCTGCGGCCTCGACTTCTCCTTTGCGGACTCCGCCGACGGGCCGGCCTTCTTCATCATGTCGATCGTCGGCATCCTGGTGGTCGGGCTCGCGCTCGGCGTGGAGTTCGCCTACGAGCCGCCGATCTGGCTCCATCTCGTCGTCTGGTCGACCCTCGCGATCGTGCTCAGCCTCGCCATGGCGCGCCCCGCCAAGGGCCTGATGATCGCGCTCCAGTACCGCCACCGGGCCGAGGAAGGGCGCCTCCGCCGTGACGGATGAGGCGCGAAAACCGCCCGCGCCGACCCCGCGGGAATTCCCGTGGTGACTCCGTGGGAAATCCCGCGGTGAAGAGCGCCTGGCGCACCCTCATCCCGCCGGCCCTCGCGACGCTGATCGGGGTCGCGGTCCTCGTCGCCCTCGGCGTCTGGCAGCTCGAGCGCCGGGCCTGGAAGCAGGATCTCATCAGTAAGATCGAGGCCCGCGCCTACGGCGCCCCGGGCCAGATTCCGCCGGAATCCGAATGGGTTAATTGGTCGCGGGAGGCCCAAGAATACCGCCGCGTGCGCATCGCCGGCCGCTTCCTCTACGAGGCCGAGGTCGCGGTGCATGGCCTGATGTCCGGCCGCGAGCGCGGCCAGCCGCTCCAGGGCTACTACCTCCTCACGCCCCTGCGGCTCCACGACGGCTCGATAATCGTCGTCAACCGCGGCTTCGTCCCCGGCGAATTGCGCCCCCCCGGCCGCCGCCCGGGCTCCGACCCCGAAGGCGAAATCGCCTTCACCGGCCTCGTCCGCGCCCCCGAGACCCCGGCCCCCTTCGTCCCGAAGAACGACCCCGCCAAGAACGAATGGTTCGTCCGCAGCCCCGACGAGATCGCCAGGGCCAAGAACCTCTCCCGTGTCGCCCCCTTCCTCATCGACGCCGACCCGATGCCGAGCCCCGCCGGCTGGCCCAAGGGCGGCCAGACGCGCCTCTCGATGCCGAACGACCACCTGCAATACGCCCTGACCTGGTTCGGCCTCGCCCTGACGCTCCTTGGCGTCTTCGCCGGCTTCGCCTGGCGGCGCCTGCATCCGAAGCCGGGCGAGCTTGTTCCGTCCCCCCGCGAGCCGTAAGGTCCCGGGACCACCTCCCAGGCAATTCGAAGTGCTGCACGTCTCCACCCGCGGCGAAGCGCCGCCGATCGGCTTCACCGACGCGCTCCTCGCGGGCCTCGCCCGCGACGGCGGCCTCTACCTGCCGCAGCGCTGGCCCACGCTCGCGCCGCAGACCATTGCGGGCTTCGCCGGGCGGCGCTACGCGGATGTGGCGAAGGCCGTCGTGGGTGCCCTCGCGGACGGCGAGATTCCCGAGGCCGATTTGTCCCGCATGGCCGAGGCCGCCTACGGGGCGTTCCGCCATCCGGCGGTCTGCCCGCTCGTGCAGGTCGGCGACAACCTCTTCGTGCTGGAGCTCTTCCACGGCCCGACGCTCGCCTTCAAGGACGTGGCCATGCGCTTGCTCGCGCAGCTCATGGACCACGTGCTGAAGGCCCGCGGCGCCCGCGCGACCGTCGTCGGCGCGACCTCCGGCGACACCGGCAGCGCCGCCGTCGACGCCTTCCGCGGCCTCGACCAGGTCGACGTGTTCGTCCTCTTCCCGGACGGGCGCGTCTCCGACGTGCAGCGGCGGCAGATGACGACCGTCGACGCCCCGAACGTCCACGCCATCGCGGTGGACGGCACCTTCGACGACTGCCAGGCGATCGTGAAGGGGCTGTTCAACCACGCCGCCTTCCGCGACGAGCTTGCCCTCTCGGGCGTCAACTCCATCAACTGGGCCCGCATCGCCGCGCAGGCCGTGTACTACTTCACCGCCGCCGTGGCGCTCGGGAGCCCGCACCGCCCGGTGTCCTTCGCGGTGCCGACGGGCAACTTCGGCGACGTGCTGGCCGGGTGGGTCGCGAAGCGGATGGGGCTGCCGGTCGGGCGGCTCATGGTCGCCACCAACGCCAACGACATCCTCCACCGCACCCTGACGCAAGGCGCCTACGAGGTCCGCGGCGTGACGCCGACGACCTCGCCCTCGATGGACATCCAGGTCTCCTCGAACTTCGAGCGCCTGCTGTCCGAGGCCTACGGTCGCGACGCCGCCGCTGTGCGCGCCCTCATGGCGAGCCTCAGGCAGTCCGGCGCCTTCACCCTCGCCCCCGGGCCGCTCGCCCGCATCCGCGAGGAATTTTCTTCGGCGGCGGTCGAGGAGGAGGACGTGGCCGAGGAAATCCGGTGGACTTGGCATGAGACCGGCTATCTCCTCGACCCGCATACCGCCGTCGGCGTCCGCGCCGCCCGCGCGCTCGTGAACGAGACGCCGGCGACCCCCGTCGTCGCGCTCGCGACGGCGCACCCCGCAAAATTCCCCGACGCGGTCGAGCGCGCAACGGGCGTGCGCCCGGAGCTGCCGCCGCACCTCGCCGACCTGATGCACCGCCCCGAGAAATTTGCCCGCCTCGCGAACGACCAGGGTGCGGTCGAGCGCTTCATCCGCGAGCGCGCGCGGGTCGTGAAGGGCGCCGCCGCATGAACCAGCACTTCACCGCCGCTGCCGACCCCGCCGTCGCGGTCTCGCGGCTCGACAACGGCCTCACCGTCGTGACCGAGCGCATGCCGCACATCAAGACGGCGACGCTCGGTGTCTGGGTCGGGGCGGGCTCGCGCAACGAGCGCGAGAGCGAGCACGGGCTCTCGCACTTGATCGAGCACATGGCGTTCAAGGGCACGCGCCGCCGCTCGGCGCGGCGCATCGCCGAGGACATCGAGAACGTCGGCGGCGAGATCAACGCCGCGACCTCGGTCGAGTTCACGAACTACACGGCCCGCGTCCTCGGCGACGACATCGAGGTCGCCCTCGACGTGCTCGGCGACATCCTGACCGAGTCGAGCTTCGAGGAGGCGGAGCTCGCCCGCGAGAAGAACGTCATCCTCCAGGAGTACGCGGCCGTCGAGGACGATCCCGAGGACCTCGTCTTCGACGCCTTCATAGAGACGGCGTTTTCCGGCCAGGCGATCGGCCGCCCGATCCTCGGCACGCCGGAGACCGTGAGGCGCTTCGACGGCGGCACCATCCGGGCCTTCATGGCGCGCGAGTACGCACCCGAGCGCATGGTGCTGGCCGCCGCCGGGGACGTCTCGCACGAGGCGGTGCTTGCCGCCGCCGAGCGCCACTTCGCCGCCCTTCCGGCGACGCAGCCGAACGGCGCCGCGCCCGCCCGCTACACCGGCGGCGAGCGCCGCCTCAAGCGCCGGCTCGAGCAGGCGAACCTGGTGCTCGGCCTCCCCGGCTGCTCGTTCAAGGACGAGCGCTACTACGCGACGCACATGTTCGCCCAGGTGCTCGGCGGCGGGCTCACGTCCCGCCTGTGGCACGAGGTGCGCGAGCAGCGCGGCCTCGCCTACGAGATCGGCGCCTTCCACTGGCCGTTCTCGGACACCGGCCTCTTCGGCATCAGCGCCGGCACGGCGGCCTCCGATATCCCTGCGCTCGTCGACGTGACCCTCGCCTGCGCCCGCGCGGCCGTCGCCGACATCGACGAGACGGAGGTCGCCCGCGCCAAGACGCAGCTCAAGGTCGCACTGCTCGCGGCGCTGGAGAGCCCGGCCGGGCGCATCGAGCGCAACGCCCGTCAGCTCCTCGCTTGGGGACGGGTCATCCCCGCCCAAGAGATCGTCGCCAAGGTCGATGCCGTGACGGTCGACCAGGTGCGGGCCGCTGGCCGGACAGTGCTCGCCGGCGCCCCGACGCTCGCCGCCATCGGTCCGATCCGCAAGCTCCAGAGCCTGGCGGACATCGCCGGGCGCCTGGGCGCTCCCTCGGCTGCTTGAGGCGCGCAGCGGCCCCCGGTAGGTTGCCTGCCTCGTCATCTGCGTGCGCCCTTGACCGATTCCCCTCCTTCCGAGCGCCTGAAGAAGGCCGCGCGTCAGCGGCTGATCGTGGCCGAGCTGTCGACCGCCGCGACGGTCCGCACCTCGGACCTCGCCCAGCGCCTCGGGGTCTCGGCCGAGACCGTGCGCCGGGATCTCGAGGAGCTGACCGGGCGCGGGGTGCTGAACCGGACCTACGGCGGCGCCTCCGGCCGCCACGTCGGCGTGCAGCCGATCCTCGATGATCGCAGCGGCCTTGCCGTGAACGAGCGCCAGCGCATCGCGCGCCGCGCCGCCGCTCTCGTCTCGTCGGGCGACGTGGTGATGATCGATTCGGGCTCGACCACGACCCACTTCGCCCACGCGCTCGCCCGCGTCGCCGACGCCATCACGGTGCTGACCAACAGCTTCGGGGTCGCGAACGCCCTCGTCGACCAGCCCGCCGTGCGGGTGATCGTCTGCCCCGGCGACTTCTCGGCCCGGGAGCGGGGCGTGTACGGGCCGGAGACCATCGCCTTCCTCGACCGCTTCAACGCCGACATCGCCTTCGTCGGCGCGAGCGGGCTCACCGCCGACGGCCCGACCGACGTCGAGACCCAAGCCTGCTGGGTGAAGCGCACGATGCTCGCCCGCGCCGACCGCGGCGTCCTCCTCGCCGATTCGAGCAAGTTCGACACGAAGCGCCTCGAGGTGGTCTGCGCCTGGTCGGCGCTCACCGACCTCGTCACCGACCGCGAGCCCCCGGACGAGCTCCGCGCGAGCCTCGACGCCGCCGGGGTGGCGCTCGCGGTGGCGGAGTGACGCGCGTCCCGCTTCTCCAATCCCGCTAATGGTGTCGACGGGTCCGTGCGGGCGGCGTAGCGGATGCGAGTCGTGCGTCGTCGTTCTCGCGGTCCTTGCCGGCCCGAGGCATGGGAGGGAGGAGATCGAGGGGTGCGCGGGGCGCACAGCGAACCCGATCGAAACTTGGGCCCGCCGGGCCCCGCGCACGGTGTTCTGCGTCCGCTGGCGAGGCCGGGTCTTCCCGGGAGCGTCGGGCGAGGGGAGCTCTGTCGTCTCCCTTGGCCGTCCGCGGCGTGGTCCCTCGCGCGGCGCCCGGACCGGGGTCAAGCGTTGTCCCCCGGCGCGGCACCGGTCCCGCCCCACGTCACGACGCCTCGCGAG